>DASXLL010000087.1:0-37682 GCA_036496265.1 Pirellulaceae bacterium
CAGGCCCATGTGCTGCCCCAGGTCTTGTGATTCATGGCCGACGCGGGCCAGCGAGATGTCGGCGAACAAATCCGGCTGCAAAAACTGCCGGCGCTCGCGGAGGATTTTTGTTTCACGCCAAAATCGGCGGACCTTTCGAGAGATATATTCTGTCCGCTCGATCGGATGCGGTGTTTGGTACGGGGCGTTGCACCAGCGAGTCTTGGACGAAAACCATTGCGCCGCGGAATTCGCGCACGGCTCGCCTTGATCGTTCCAGGCGTCCAGCCGATAGCGATCGAGCAGCTCAAAAGGCATCATTTTCACCGGCGAGCCGGCGACTGAAGATGCTTCCAAGAGCAGAGCGCCGCTGCGGCTATTGCCGAAATCGACGACCAGATCGACCGTTTTGGCGTCGCCGGTCGTGGCCGTGGCGGCGCGAAACCAGAGGTCAATGGCGGGCACGGTGGGGAGCACTTCGCCCGTCAGATCGACGAGGTTTTCCAGACACACTTGTCGATCGCTCGACAAAGCGTCGCTGGCCGCCACATGCCCGTTCGCCGGGTCTCCCAGGCTCGTATCGACGGCCAAAAACAGGCGACAGGTGCGACCTTGAACGATCTGCCACTGCACAAAAGGAACGTCGCGGACGGTCGGCGGCGAATCGCCGCGGTCGCCTGTCGCGCTCGCCAGTGTTCGGCAGTACTGCCAGCCGTAGCCGATTTGGGCCGAGGTGTACCGCCGGGACGAATTCAAAGGGATGCAAATGATTTGGACGCCCGTGTTGGTAAAGAGCAGATGCATGATTGGTTCTCCTGCTGAAGTGAATTGCCGAGTGATGGTGTCTCCGTTGCGTCACGCGACTGACAATGTTTCCAAAAGTTGCTTGAGCTCGTCGTTGCCGGGAGGAATTTGCAGGGCCGCGCCGGCGCCGGCGGCGAGCGCTTCCGGCAGGCGGCGCTGCCAGCGCCAGACCCAGGAAGCCATCGAGCCGAATCGCTCGGCATTTGGGCAATTGGGTTCGGCGCTGTCGGCGGCGGCGTCCAAGCCGGGATTGAGGATCACGTCGTTCAAGACGAGGCGGACATAACGTTGCCGCGCCTCGCGGCGAGCGCCCTCGTCGCGAAAGCGCATGTTCACAATGCTCCACAAACGCTGCGACAGGGGCTCAAACACCGCGGGCATGCAAAAATAGTCCCGCAGATAGCTCGATAGACTGCGAATCGTGTCAAGCGGGAGCCAAGTACCGCGCGGAGGAGTCGCCAATATTAGTCGCGACCATTTTTCGGTCACGGTGCGTGCTGCCCAGTGGCCGAGGAAGGCGCGGAGCGCGTCGGCATAAAGATCGAGCGACGTGAAGCGGCCATCGGAATGCTCGTCGTCCGGGCTCGGCGCTGCCAGAGGCGTTTGTTCGCCCTCCTGGATGCTGAGGGCTTGCTTGAGCGCGGCCACGCGGTCGTGAATTTGACGCGGCTCGGCCGTGAGCCAATCGAGCACCTGCCGGGCACACGCCAGTCGCTGATTGCGCTCAAATTGGCCGTCGGGCTTGACGAGCCAGCGCTCCGCGACGGCTATCAATTGCGATTGCACGTGATCGAGCGAGTTCGTCAGCCGCAATTGCTTGGCGGTGGCTGTCGTTACCTGTCGCAGGCCGGCGCTTAATAGCGATAAGCCGCCGTCGTCGTCGCGCAAGGCGATTTCCCATTTGGTGGCGGCGTCGGCCACATGACGCCCAACGCTGGGTGAGCTCAAAAACGCCTGGCCCGCGCGGTCCCACTTGGCAATTCCCTCTTGCTGGCGCTGAATCGCGGTTGCGTCCCAGGTGCTGGGATAACGAAGCGGGTAGCAATTGGTAAATGCCGCGTCGGTGCCGCCAAACTGCTTGAGCACCGGCCCCAGCGCATCGGCCAGTTGCGTCAAGCGAGCGTCGTAAAGCGCCGGTTCGGCGAATTCGGTCCGCTGGCGGAATTCTTCGTCAATGCCGGTCAGGCCGATGAACAGCGCCGGCAAACCACTCGGCACGCTCTGGGGCCAGTGCTCGGTGCCATAGCGCCCACGGCCCCACAAATCGACATGATGCTTCAGCTCGCCGGTGACCTCCAGGTTGCCGCCGCGGACGAGCAAGACGAGCGACTGAATTTGCTGCTGCCGAGTGTAGTGCTCGAAAAGATAGGCGACCTTGCCGCGCTTCACGATTTCAAGTTGCTCGTCGAGCGTATCGGCCGAGGTTCGCTTGCCTTGTTCGGCCCCTTGCCGGCCGGCCCGCAGGCCGGGAATGTCGAGCAAGTCGCAGTGCTCCAGCACCTGCCGCCAGTTATCGCCAAGTCGTCGCGGCAGCACGGGCACGACCAGCTCCAAGAGGGCCGCTTGAATGATGTCCAAAGGCTCGCGATAGGCGCTGGAGTCGGGGCAATGCTCCAAAACGAGCCAGTCGCCGCGCCTCGCAACGCGAAAGTCGGACCAACTCACTCGATTCCAGCAGCGGCTGGTGGCCCGCTGATGCACGAGGGCGCGTTTGCTGTCGAGCAGAAAGCGAACGGCGCTCCAACCGATCAGCAAGCCAGGCTCATGATGAGGCGAGGCAATCGTCCGCAGATACTCGTCGATCCTCAGAAACATGCCCGTGAGCGATCGCCAGGCGTCCCAAAACAACCGCGCTGCGAGCTCCAGGCAGCCATCGGCGCTGAGCGGATGCTCGGCCAAGAGCGCCATGAGCTCTTCCGACGACGCGACGAACCGCCGCGGCTCGCACGACTGCATGTAGGTGAACGTATTGAGCAGGTCGCGCGGCCACGCGGCATCGGCCGCGGCGCTGTTTTCGGCATTGGGAAATCGCCTCGCTAATTCGACGATTACCGCGCTCAGTGAATCGCGCGTCCAACTTGTCGCGCGGCTGTCGCATTCCATGGCAAAGCCCCGCGCTAGGACACACAATAACTGTCCACGACAGAGCGCTCGCGCGACGACCGGAAAATCAGCCGACACGTTCGCGGGCAGCCGGTCGGCGGTCGTGAAGCGCGTGACCATTGCCGTGGCTTCGTTGGAGCCGTTCTGCGGATTTAGGTCGATGTCGAACGACAAGCCCGGCAGGTAGCCCGGTGAGCCGGCCTCTTCGCTGCGGCCGAGCGGGCTGTGTTCGCTGTCGGCCGCGTTCAGCACCTGGCCGATGAGCAGGCTTTTTCCGGCCTGCGACGCTCCATAAACGGCCGCGGCGACCGGATGGCGGGCCGATTCGAGCAAGTCGGAGGCCTCGCGCTCCAATTGCCAAGCGGCGAGGCGCTCGGCGCCCGGCAAGGGGAAAACGTCGGTTTGCTGCCGCGAGGCGGCGAAATCTGCCACCCAAGCGTTCAATCCCGCGGCGAATTCTTTTACTTCAGTTGCTCGACTGAGCAGCTCTCGATCGGTTTTTTCTGGAAAGCTCATGATGGTGCTCCTTATCTAGTGGTTCGCGATCTAGTGGTTCGCGGCCGACACTGGGTTCTGCGCCTCAGGCGCGGAAGGCGCGGCTTGGGTCGCGGTCGTCGATAACTTGAATGCCGCCCGGTAAAGCTTGCCGTGGCCCTCCATTTGTCGTTCGACAAACAGCTCGTAGTCATCGTTCGCGTTTCGCGGCAGCGGACTGCTGACCAACGTGCGTACGCCGCCGGGACCCAAATCGCTCCAATCGCTGAGCGGATGTTGCTGGTCGTCGATCAGGCGATAACGGGCTTGCTGCGCCACCCCGAGGTCGATCAAGGCTCGGAAGGTGGTGGGCGAAGTGCTTTCGGTGCGAATGCCGACGAGCTTGACTTCGTAAATGGCATGGGCTTCGTTGGTATCGCGATCATTTGCGCCCTGGTTCGTCGCGGCAATCGCGGCGGGTGTCGAGGCGGCTTGGACAAGTTGGCTGCTGGGCACCGCGTGCAACGTGGCGCCCGGAGAAACGACCGCCGTGGGCGAGGCGATGGCAGCGACAGGCGACGTGATGGTGGCGACTGGCGACGCGACAACTGTTCCTCCGGCTACCGCGCTCGGAACAACGCCAACCACGCCGCGATTGACAACTGCCGTGCCGTCAGGCACAAGCGCCACATCTGCCGGTCGATTGCCGGCGACGACGGTGGATTGGACGAGGGGAGTCGGGTGGACGAGCGGAGTGGAGTGAACAAGAGGAGGATAATGGACGAGCGGTGTGGAATGAACGAGTGGAGAGGAATGAATCAGAGGAGCCGAACGAGCCACCGGCGCGGAGTGAAGGAGCGGTGTCGAACGAGCGAGTGGCATGGAGTGGCCGTGCTCTGTGGAGGGAACGACCGATGTTTTTGGCGCGGAACGATCCGCCGCAGCGATTGGCGTTTCAGCTTTGCTTTTGGAATGGTCGTCCTTGTCGTTGCCCGAAGGGGCCGACTGGTCGCGAATCGCGGCGGCGATCGGCGATTCGCCTTGCTTGGAGGTCGCGGCGAGCGACGAGTCGTGGTCAGCCGCGTCTTTGTGTTGCGGCTGTTCGGTCGGGTTGTTTTTTGGACTGTCGGCATGATCTGCAGCATCTTTGTTGGCACTGTCGGCGGGCAATTCTTTGGGCGACTTGCCGGGCAGCGCTGCGAGCTGAGTTTTATCGGCATGGGCCGCTTCCTGGTGGCGTGCGAACTCTAATCCGACGGCGGCCAAGGCCAGCGCCGCGGCGGCGGCAAACCCGATAGCCAGCTTTTTTCGACTCGGCAACCACGGCCGAATGCCACCGCAAGGCGCTGAAAGTCCCCAGCAGCCGGGGCAGCGAATTTTCGCTTTGCCGGTGCGCAAGAATAGTTGCTTGCACTCTGGATTGGTGCAGATCGCGGCAATCGCCGGCTGATGATCCTTGCGGCGAAATCCCCAGCACCAGGCCAGATGCCAGCGGTCTTGCGGCTCGCGGTATTTGATGAAGCTACCTTCATGCGAGCTGCCGTCGTCGGTGTTGCCGATGGTGGCGAGCGAAGTGCGGGCGAGGCGCAGCAGCGATTGCTCGTGCGGCGAGGCCGGCCGGATTCGGTTGAGCCGGCCGAGCAGTTGCTCGACTTCGGCTTTTAGCGACCCGTTCAAATCGTCGCGCGTGGCGGGTTGGCAGACGACGCTCGCCAGCCGGCCGTTTTTCATGTCGCGCAAGTAATATTGGACGGCGCCGTCGGCCCAGGCGGGCTCGGCCACGAAGTCGCCGAACCAGCGCCGCAGGACGTTGTAGTTGGCGCCGGTGCGATCGAGCATCGCCACGCCCGGTTCCAAGGCCAGCGATTCGAAATCGGCGGCCGTTTGTGACAGATCGATGCGCAGAATGTGAGCGGTCATGAGTGTTCCTCCCATGCAAAAGGTGTGAAAAAGTTCAGAGCGATGTCCCCGGCTTGCTAAGCAAGCCGGGGATGCCTAGCGATCGGGCGGGCGAAGCTGACCCAGCGCGAGCGGTTCGCTATAGAAGGTCTGAAAGCCGAGATCGATAACGGCCCAGGCGAAAACAAAAGCGCCGCGCCAGCCGGGCTCGGCGTCAAATTCGACGGCGAACTCGGCGGATATTGACGCTGCGTCGGTCGTGGGCGGCGCGATTGCGGCATCGTGCAGCAATTCGAGGTCTGATGGCAGAGCGTTTGGCTTGGGTCGATCGCGCGAAATCGTGAGCAGCCCTCGATTGGCGACAGACGCCCGCGGCATTCGCCACATCGCGCGCCACTGGCGTTCGTTCAATTGAGTGAGACTGGTCTGGACCGCTTTTAGGCCCGATTTGTCGAGCGGCAGAATCTCGCGTTCGATCCAGCCGCTGATCAGAGGCTGATGCTGCGGGACTTCGGCGCACAATTCGGCGACCAGCACGCGGTCGAATAGCTCGCGGAATTGCTTCGAATCGTGATCGAGCACCGCCCGCACGAGGCCGTGGCGGCGCGCTTGGCGGGCTTGAGCGACATGGTTGCGGTGCAGCTCAATCCGCGATTGAAGCTCAGCCGAAAATTGGTATTCGCAAAGTTCATTGGCGGCTAACAGGCGCTCGACCAGGTTGGAATCTTCGACATCGAGCGCGCCAGCCAGCTTGGCTAGCGCGGCAACTCGTAAATTGGCCTCTTCCAGCAGCGAACAGAGGCTAGCGGCGTCCGCACAGCCGCTCAAAAGCGACTCATCCCAGAGAACCAAGACTTGCTCGTCGCGTTGGCTTTTTGGCAGCTTGCTGAGGACTTGCAACTGCTCGATTAGCTTGAGGCGGCGCTTGGCAAGTTCCACGCGACGGCGCCACGGGGCTGGAACAATCTCTTTTCCCTGGGCCGAGGCGACCTCGCGCCACGCGCGAACCAGGCGCCGCTCCGAAACCGGTTCGAGCAGCGCCATTTCCAGCTTGCGGATTCGGTTCAATCGCCGCTCGGCCAATTGAATTCGCCGCGGGAGATTGGGGTGATAGTTGGGAGGCAAATAACGCAAGCAGGCGGCGACTTGCTGCTCACCGGCCAGCGTCGGAGCTTTTGCCAGGTCGTTTAACCAGCGGACGCGCTTGATGCGCAGCTTCGCGAGACGATAATGAGCACGCCGCGGCTGAAGCCGCGTCTCGCCCAGCGCCCGGGCTTGCTTCCAGAGGCGGCGCAGACGCCGGTCGTCGTCGAATGTCGGTTCTCGGTCGGTCTTTTGCAGGACGTTGTCGATTTCCAGAAAGAGTTGTTCTCGCTGTTCACGTCGCTGGCGAGCGCTGTGCAGCCGCTCCGTGAGCGGCGGTTCGTCGCTCGTAAAAACCTGCCGCCACAGCCGCTCGATTTGGGCGTTGTCGCTGGCAGCGTCGTTGAGCATGTTTTCCAGTGCCGTCGCCCGCTCGATTGTTTTATAGACCGCCTGATATTCATCGGCGGCGCGGGCTGCGCTCAGCTCGTGGCCATATTGTTCCCACAATTGAGCGAAACTCGCCCAGTTGCTTTCCTCGCAGGCCGCCGCGATTTCCGGCAAATGAGCGGCGGCGGCAACCAGCCGTCGAGCTTGCTCGGCCAATGGAATCGCGGCTGGATAATCGGCCAGTAGCTCCGGGCGATATTCCTTTTGAATCGCGGTGATGTCGCCGCTGCCCAGCGCGGCTTGCAATGCTTGTCGGGAGTGAACCCGCTGCCAGGCGTTCTCAATGTGCGGCAGAAGAGCAGAATCGATTTTCTCGGCCGATCCCATTCGGCTGACCAATTCCGTAGCGCGGTCAAAATTGCCTTGAGCCAACAACGACTCAACCGAATTGCACCACAGCAGCACCTCGTCGATCGGAGGGACAGCACCCAGCTCGCCCTGCTGAAGCTGCGACAGATAATGGGCCAAATCGCGAACCTGCTCGTCCGGCGACAGGGCAATCGCATGCAGCAACGAACGGTTGGTTGCGGAGTCAAGGCTTTCGTCGCTGACGAACAACAACGATCGCTGCTTGTCGCAAGGCGACAGCTGCCAGAGCGAGAAATCGGCCGCCAGCGCCCGCAATAAGACGTAAATCGTCAGAGCGGCGAAGTTGTCCAGTTCCGCAAACGCCGGCGTATGAGTGTCACGACCGGGATGCTGGTAGGACAGCGTGCCAGCGTGCGGCGTCGCTCGGCCGATAAACGAAGGAGGACAGAAATTATCGTAATCGACCAGTCGCAGTTGGCCGGAAGGCTCGACAATGACATTGGCCGGCTCCAAATCGCCATGCACCAGGCCGCATTCGAGCAGCGATTTGGTCAATTCGTGCCAGCGCGCGGCCAGCGAAGCCAGACGCTTGGTAACATCCGCCCAGCTCGTCACGGTGGAGTTGGCTTGCTCGGCTATCCAAGCGTCGAGCGTCGCGCCTGGCACCCAGTCCATCAAAACGGCCGGAGCTGGCTCGAATGTTTCGGCCGACGCCACGGCGCATTTTAGATAGCGGCATTCAACCAGCGCCGGATGGCGATGCTGCGAGATGCAGCCTGTTATCGCCTTATAGCGTTCCGCCAAATCGACGCCATCGTTCCTGAAAACGCGGAGAGCCACCATCTGGCCATCCGCACGCATAATCCGATAGACACAGGCTCGGCGGCCTTGGCGAGCCAAACGACTGTTGCGATCATCGTCGGCCCAGCGAGCGCCGTTAAGCTCGGTGGCAAGCAACGTCGGCCGTTGGCCATTGCTGGGTGCAAGGCGTAGAGACGACGCGGACATGATTCACCTCGTCCTTTCCACGATGTCGAGCAGGCTAACCTGCGGGGCGCAGCTCTTGGTCGTCGTGCTCTCGTTGGCGGGCGGCTGAGCGTCGGTGGCTACTGGCTGGTCAGCTGCTGGCTGGTCGGCTGCTGGCTTGTCGGCTGGCGCGGCGCTGTTGCTCACCGTCACTTCCAACGATCCACTGTTGTTGAACCAGCCGGAACGATCCCAAGTGGCCAGCGCCAGGCGCGTCGCGCCCGGCGGAACGGTGACCCTTTGCACGACGCCCGCGGCGTTCTTACCGTCGCCGATAAAGAAAATCTGCTTGAGAGCGGGTGTGAACGTTTCATAGTCGATGCCGCCGGCCACATTGCCGCTGGAAGAAAAATCCAGGGCGGGCGGCGCGTCGCTAACATTCGGCGCATCGCTTCCGAGAAACACGCCCACGAGTGAATCGATCGGCGCTTTCAAATTGGAAATGCCGTGCTGGTGACTCATGGAGTGCGACACAAAGGTTACGCCGCCGTCCGGGCCGTTCAGGTGCGCGCGAGAATCGTATTTCGTCGCGCCATGGGCCGAGAACGCGAGCTGCTCGCCTTCCACAATACGGATTCCTTTGACCATCGCCGGCGATTCAGCCGGGGCTTTGTCGCCTCCCGAAGCCTTCGTTCCATTCGGCATTCCGGCCAAAAAAGGATCGCTCCTGCCGGGCACTTTCAAAGTGACGACTTGCTCATTCGGCGAAACCGCTGGCTCGTTTGGCAGCTCCGCTTTCGAGAGCGATTGCAAGGCCGGCGATTTGGCTGACTTTGGCTTCGCGGCTGTATGGTGTTTCGGCGAGTGCTTGGTTGTCGCCGCCGTATTTGCGCTAACCTCGGCCGGATGCTCCGCGGAGGTGGCAGTTTCCAGCTTGGCTGACGATGTTTTGCTGTTTAATGCAGTCGATGCAGATTGTTTTACTCGCTTGAAGTTGGTCCAAATCAGGCCGGAAGCAATCAAAGCGGTGAGCAGTAAACCACCCACAGCGATCCACAATCGACTGCCACGCGCGAACGATATTCGATCATGCTCTGGATCGTGCGGCTTGGCCAATGGCCCGTGAGCGGCAGCCAGCGCGGACTCGTTCGGTGTGGCGATTGCCTGTCGATTTGGCAACAGCGCGCCGCCATCGACGATCCGATTCGGTCGGGGCTCTGGCCGGCGAGGCTCTTCCCACGAATCGAGTTGTTGCTGGAGCGACTGGGCTATTTGCGCGGCCGTTTGATAGCGATCGGCGGGCGACTTTTCGAGCAGCCGCTCGACAACGGCCGCGAACCAAGCGCTGACCTCCGGGTTGAGTTCGGAAATGCTTGAGGGCCGATCGTCACACACCCGCCGCAGCGAAGCGAGCGGAGTCGCGGCCCGAAATGGCGACTGGCCGGTACACATGAGATACAGCACCGTGCCGAGGCTGAACAAATCGGCGCGAGCGTCGATTGTCTGTCCCAACGCTTGCTCGGGTGCCATGAATTCGGGCGTTCCAGGAATCGTGCCCGATTGCGTCAGTTGACTCCCATCCAGGACGCTGGCCAGACCAAAGTCGGCAATTCGAACTCGCTCTTGATCTCCATCGAGCAGAATGTTCGAAGGTTTGATGTCGCGATGGACGACTCCCGCTGCATGCGCCGCGGCCAAGCCGTGGGCCGTCTGAATTCCGATTCGCAACACTTCGCGCATCGGCAGCCTGGCTTCGCGCTCCAGCTTTTCGGCCAGCGACCGCCCCGTGATATACGGCATGACGAGATAAGGCAGGCCGACGGTTTCGGAAACCGAATAAATCGAGAGCACATTGTCGTGGCTAATCGCGGCGGCGGCGCGCGCTTCACGGGCAAAGCGTTCGCGAGCGGTCGCCTCATGCGCCATGTGCGGGGCGAGAATCTTGATGGCCACATCGCGATTGAGAACGTTGTCGTGCGCCCGCACGACAAGCCCCATGCCGCCTTGGCCAATAAGCTCGAAAACTTCGTAATGCCCCAGCCGGCCCAGCGCCCGCGGATCAGCCGCTGGCTCCAAAAGGCGTGTGAGCGCCGACCGCGACAAATTCAGCGTGCCGCTGCCCGCGGTTTTTCGCAGTGAATCGATGGCCCGAAAGAAGGCGGGACCGTACTCGCTCATCTGGGGCGATGCGTCGGGACCGACAGGCAAGTCGCCCAGGTTGCCAATCTGATCGAGATGCTCTTGGCATTGCGTGCAGCCCTCAACATGCTGGCGAACCTCGTTCATCTTGCCTGGATCGAGATCGCCGGCCAACAGGCTGCTTAGCTCGTCTTTAGGGGGGCAAGTCATGAAGGAAGACATGGCCGATTTCCTCGAAATCGCGGGCGATGGCGTTGGTCAGCTTTCGACAACCAACATCATCAATGCCATCGCGTTCCATGATTAGGTACGACGGGACGTTCACAATCTTTCATTGAAAAAAGCCATCTTCGATGAGGCTTTTCGGCGACCAGCATCCTAGCTGGCGACACAACCAGCCGCATCCAGCTCGTTGTCTGGCTTGGAGTTGCGACCGGCGGCGGCAAAAGCCTGGCAAGCGCCAAAGCAAAACCGCATCGCATCCGCCGGGTTACGAATTTATAATCCCCAGGCGGTTTTCCCCCGACTATTCCCTCTGCTTATCCGCCTCATAGGCCGCGTTATCCGTGAGTCAATTTCCACCGACTGCGCCAAGTTTGCTGCTCCGCATGCGCGATTCGACCGACGCGCTGGCCTGGGACCAATTTGTCGAGCTTTATTCGCCGCTCATTTATCGCTTTGCCCGCCAGCGCGGTTTTCAGGACGCCGATGCGGCCGATGTGATGCAGATTGTGCTGACAACGGTCTCCCAAGCAATCGGAAAGTTCGATTATGAACCCGGCCGGGGCACCTTCCGCGGCTGGTTGCTGACGATTGTCCGCAACCAGATGGCCAGCCTGGCGAAGAGGCGGGCCAGACATCCGGAAGAGCGAACGTCTCCTGCCAGCGATTGGCTCAACACAACGGTCGGGACATCGGCGGCGGCGGTTAACGATGCCCAGGAGCAGGAAATCTGGCAGCGCGAATATCAATTGCGGCTGCTGAATTGGGGACTCGATCAAATTCGGCCGCAGTTCGAGGAAACGACTTGGCGGGCGTTCTTGCTTACCGCGATCGAGCAACAGCCGGCGCGCAACGTGGCCGAAGAATTAGCCATGAGCATCGGCGCGGTCTATATCGCCAAAAGCCGCGTCGGCACCCGCCTCAAGGAGTTTCTGCAAGGAATCGACGGCGACACGGTGCTTTTTGCCGACCCATAAGTATGCGGTCAGCGAGAAAATGGGAAATCACTTTCCTTTGTTCTCCCAGGTCGCGGTCAGCTACTTGCCGTCGCGCACGAAACGCTTCACATTCGCGATTTACTATTCATGGGATGACGGGAGCTACCAAACGCGCCTCATGGCGCAAAACGGCAATTACCGTTTTGCAAAATTGGAAAACGCCACACTGCCGAACGTCGGCAGGTAACTTAACTCTCGATTCGGCTTCGACTTGTATTTAATATCCCCGACTGGATTCGAACCAGTAACCTTCGGCTTCGGAGGCCGACGCTCTATCCAATTGAGCTACGGGGACGCGCTTCAAAATGCTCCCGCAATCCTACTGGACTCGGCCTCAATTGCCAAGCAATGCGCGAGCTGCCGCACGCGCCTCGCGCGAAGGACGCCGCGTTTGCGCGTTATGCGAAATACCACTTCAGCGACAGCCAACACTTCTCAAAGACGTGCCAACTTACTACGGCCGTCGCCGTTGTGATCGCAAACATGACCCCGCAGTAAATCATCTGACCAATGATCGCGTTTCCAATGGAAGCAGCCAGTCCCTGTGCAGTAATTATCGTCGCCGCTATGGCGATCAGCGGCAACTGAAACACATACATCCCGTAGCTGTATTTTCCCAAGAACTGTAACAGCCGCGAGCCACCGATTCGGCCCAATGGACGTTCGCTTCGTGCTGCGACGACCAAAATCAAGCCTGCCGCGCTCGCGCCGGCCCACAACAAATACGAGAGACCAAAAAACCGCCGATCGCTAATCGCCAATAGCGCGGCGCCGCCGCCAAATAGGATGAGCATCGCGGGCGCATATTGCCGTAGCCAGCCGAGTCCTCCCGGCGCTCGTGCGACCAGCGCCAGCCAACTGCCCAGCGCCAATCCGTCCATCCGCAGCGGCGTGAATACCTCCGCCGCCACATCATTGCCGCCACATGCCAGCCACAAAGCCCGTGCGACGACGGAGAAACCAACCACGCCGCCAGAAACCCACATCGCCGTCCGCCGCGACGACAGGTAAATCACCAACGGCCACACCAAATAAAAGTGCTCCTCAATCGCCAGCGACCAAAAATGATTCAGCGAGCCCAAGCACCAGTCCCCGCGCGCCGCCTGCAACACATTCGCGCCATACAACCACAACCATGCCTGGCCCTCGGCCGCTGGCTGAAACGCAGCCGCAACCGTCCCACCAAACAACGGCAGCACGAATAATGTCACCACGAGCGCCGCATAGTACAGCGGAAAAATCCGCAGCGCCCGCCGCGCATAAAAATCGCGAAAGTAATGCGACTTCCCCTTCGCGTCGAACAAAATCCCGGTGATCAAAAACCCCGACAGCACAAAAAACAAATCCACGCCCCGGCTGCCGAACTCCACCACCCACGAATGCCCCACGGCACTCGCCATCCCCCCTGCCCCACCGCCAAACCGATACAGCGTCACCACCAAAATCGCCAACCCGCGAATCGCATCCAACGCCGGCAGATGCCCCCGCGGCAGATCAATTTTGCAATCGCGGTCTGCAGGCCGAACAACGGTCCCCTCTGCCTCTGGGAGAGGGCTAGGGTGAGGGTCTTGAGATTCTCCCACATTCGACGGAGCATCATCCGCGCATACCTTCGCTGCCCAATCGAATCGCGGTGCAATAAACGGTCGAAAGACCATGTGGCATCGAAAGGAGAGCGGGCGCAAAAGGTCGTAGGCGCATTAAGAACTTACGTCATGGACGACCGAGCCAACCGCTGTTCCGTTTGCACCGAAAATGCCGGTTTTATTGAGGTACAACCCGTCAATTGGCGCCCGCCAAGTCGCTGGAAAGCCTAGCGCGGTCGCGCTACAATTAAGCCGTAGAGCCATCTTCATCTCGACCGAGTCGTGGTCCTCCATGACACTTGAACAAGTCCGAGCTCTGTATAAGGCCGAACCGTTCAAGCCGTTTGTGATTCACCTCGCCGACGGGCGGGAGATTCCCGTCCATCATCGCGAGTTCATCATGGCTGCTCCGAGCGGCCGCATTCTCGCTGTCTATCAGCCCGACGACAGCTTCAATTTTATCGATCTGCTTCTCGTCACCGACGTTGAAATAAAGCCGGTCGCAAACGGTTCGCGAAAGCGCGGGCGAAAATAGGGGTCACAGTGTCGCAATCGCCCGAAAATTCTCCTTCAACGACCCATACAACTCCTGATAGACGGAGAAACCGCGGTCATAAACTCTTGAGGCCTTCTTATCACACGCCGTCCGGCTGACCACCCGAATCGTTGCCGCGCAAGCCTCTTCAATATTCTTATACGCCCCGCTACCAACCGCCGCTAACAGTGCCACGCCATAAGCCGGCCCCTGCTCGGCATTGATCGTCACCACATCCTGCCCAAACACATCCGCCTGAATTTGCCGCCACAGCGGGCTCTTGCTACCACCGCCGCTCACACGAATCTGGTTCACTGGCACGCCCATCTCGCGAATGATTGCCAGGCTGTCACGCAATGCGTAAGTCACTCCTTCCATCACGCTCCGCGCCGCATGCCCGCGCGTATGTGCTAGCGTCAGGCCAATAAAGCAACCGCGAGCGAGTGGATCCGCATGCGGCGTCCGCTCTCCCGCCAAATACGGCAAGAAGAACAACCCTTCGCTGCCAGCCGCGACCTTTGCCGCCTCCGCGCTCAGCAACTCATAAATACCTTTGCCGCCAGCCGCCACATCCTTGCAAATCTGCTCCGCAAACCACGATAGCGACCCGCCCGCACTCAAGCTCACGCCCATCATGTGCCACTTGCCGTGTACCGCGTGACAAAACGTGTGCAGTCGCCCCTCCGGATCGACCTGCACCTCGTCCGAATGCACGAACATCACGCCGCTCGTGCCGATCGACGTCGAAAGCGTCCCCCGCGTAACCACTCCCGTCCCCACCGCATTCGCCGCACAGTCCCCTGCCCCGCCGACAACGACACACTCCGTGGACAGTCCCAATTCTTTCGCGACTTCCGGCCGCAATTTGCCCGTCACTTGCTCCGACTCATAACACGTCGCCAGCAGCGACTCGTCCAACTCCAATTTCTCCAACAGTTTCTTCGACCACTTCCGCTTCACGACATCCAAGAGCAACATTCCACTCGCATCGCTCACCTCCGTCGCAAATTCCCCCGTCAGCCGTCGCCGAATCTCATCCTTCGGCAGCAATACCTTGGCCAGTTTTGAAAAGTTCTTCGGCTCGTTGTTCCGCAGCCACAAGATCTTCGGCGCGGTAAAACCCGTCAGCGCCGGATTCGCCACCATCTGAATCAGCTTCTTCCGCCCCCCTGCCCTGCTCTCGATCTCCTCACACTCCGCCTTCGTCCGCTGATCGTTCCAGAGCAGCGCCTTCCGAATCACTTTCCCGCTCTTATCCAAAAACACCGACCCGTGCATCTGCCCCGACAATCCAATCGCCTTCACATCCGCCGCCTTCAGCTTCCCCTTCTTCACCACCGCCTGCACCGACGCCACCGTCCCCCGCCACCAATCCTCCGGATCCTGCTCGCTCCACAGCGGCTTCGGGTAATAACACGGATACTCCGCCGCCGCCTCCGCCAAAATCTTCCCCGCCTCATCAATCGCCAGCGTCTTCGTCCCCGACGTTCCCACATCGATCCCTAAATACACACTCATTTCGTCACTCCGAATAAATTGGTTGCAGCGCCTCAAGTATCCATTGGTGGAAACAGACCGACTTGAGAGGCCAACTGTCGCCGTTCAATGCGATCCGAGTCATTGATGGCTAGGACTTCGATTGTGCCACGACCAATATCCGTCAACCCTTCCAACGTCGCTCCCCGCCAGCGAAAATGAACGGTCCAGGAATCGACGCGCGGGTTAAATAACCGCACAAGTTGATTCGATTCGGGATCGATACCAGAAAGGTTGGGGCCTTTGTGCCTATTGCAGTGCGCGCAGGCTAGGTACAAGTTGTCTGCGGTCGTCCCTCCATGATGTTGTTGCGAGATGATATGATCGATCGCGTGAGCGACGATCGTCAGTGCTTGCGGAAGCTGGCAATACTCGCAACGGCCGCCGGCACGATCCCATACAAGTTGGCGCGGAGACGCCATGCATCATTTCCCTGCCGTTTGATGCAGCGTCAGGCGGGCTTTGGCTTGCAGCAAATCGACAAAGTCTCCCACCCGGAGGTACTTATCGAGCAATCGTCGCCCTGTGTCATCGAGACTTCCAGCATTGTTTTTTTCCAACAGCTCCTGGATGCGGGTTTGCGTTTCATCACTAAAACGCATGCCGAGAACCCACCGCGCAAATTCAGGTTCGAACGATGGTTCATCCGGTGCGACCAGTTGAGCCAGTATGTCGATTTCGTTGGTTGGTAACGATGACGAAATCATATTTGCTCCCCCGCGTCACAGTAAACTGCATTTATTATCCCCTGCCAATCCCATGACGTCCAATATGTCTCTCCTCCGCTCTCCCGAGCTCATGAACCGCGACGACTCCGCCCTCCTCGTCGTCGATATGCAAGCCAAGCTCCTCCCGCTGATCCCCGGACACCAGCGCCTCATTTGGAACATCCGCCGTCTCATCGACGGCGCGAAAATCCTCAGCGTCCCCCTCGCTGCGACGGAGCAATACCCCCAAGGCCTCGGTCCCACCACGCCTGAGCTCGCCGCGCTGATTGAAAACATCCCAGCCAAGACCGCCTTCAGCTGCACCGAATGCGCCGATATCTTCACTGCCTGGCGCGACCGCGGCATCTGGAAAATTCTGGTCTGCGGCATTGAATCCCACGTCTGCGTCGGCCAAACCGTCCACGACCTCCTCGGCGAAGGCTTTCGCGTTTATGTCGCCGCCGACGCCGTCGCCGCCCGCGGTCAGATCGACCACGACATCTCCCTCCGCCGCATGGACTCCGCCGGCGCCACCCTCACCACCACCGAAGCCGCCCTCTTCGAATGGTGCGCCCGCGCCGGTTCGCCTGAATTCAAACAAATCAGCCAACTCGTCCGGGAGACGCCGCCCGAATAACACGCGACATTGTCGAGGATCGTTCGGCGTCCCAAATTCGAAATCCGAAGCTCGAAGCACGAAACAAATTCGAAGCACAAAATTCAAATGACGAAAAAACTGTGTCGTTTGGAACATTCGTGCTTATAAATTCGTGCTTATAAATTCGTGCTTGTTTCGGATTTCGTGCTTCGGATTTCATTGGTACTTGGTACTTGGTACTTGGTACTTGGTACTTGGTACTTGGTACTTGGTACTTGGTACTTGGTCATTCTTTTTTGATCTAGCACGATGCAGGCCGGCCAACGACGATAAAAGCCATGGCCGACTTCCTCCCTTGGTTCTCCTCCACCATCTGGCCCTGGATCATCGTCCTCACTCACGGCCTCATCGTCACCGTCGCCTCCGCCCACGTCGTCCTCACCAAACGCGACTCCCGCTCCGCCATCGGCTGGGTCGGCATCATCTGCCTCACCCCTCTCATCGGCACGCTCCTCTACTTCACCTTCGGCATCAACCGCATTCAGCGCAAAGCCCGCATCCTTCGCGCTGGACAGCAGCAAATCGACAGCTCCGCCGGCCGCCAAAAGGCCGAAGACGAAGCACTCAGCCAAACCCTCGGCGACGACAACGCCCATCTCGCCCCACTGGTCCACTTCGTCTCCCAGCTCACGCGCCTCCCGCTCCTCCAAGGCAATTCTGTCACGCCGCTCACCACCGGCCGCCAGGCCTACGACGAAATGCTCGCCGCGATCGACTCCGCCGAGCGCTCCGTCGCCCTCATGACCTACATCTTCGATAACGACTCCGCCGGCCGCCAATTCGTCGAAGCTCTCGCCAAGGCCAAAGACCGCGGCGTCGCCGTCCGCGTCCTCATCGACGACGTCGGCGCCCGCTACACCTTCCCCTCGATCAAACATCAGCTCCGCAAACACCGCATCCACTTCGACACCTTCCTCCCCACGCTCATCCCCGGCCGCCTGCATTATTCCAACCTCCGCAACCACCGTAAAATCCTCATCATCGACGGCCAGCTCGGCTTCACCGGCGGCATGAACATTCGCCGCGGCCATCTCTGTCAGCCCGGCGAAAAATTCCCGATTCAAGATCTCCATTTCCGCCTCGCCGGCCCCGTCGTCGGCCATTTGGCGGAAGTCTTCGCCTTCGACTGGGACTTCGCGACTACCGAACGCCTCGAAGGCGACGCCTGGTTCCCACAACTCGCTCCCGTCGGCCCCTCGCTCTGCCGCGGCATCCCCGATGGTCCCGATCTCGACATCGACAAGCTCGTCATAACCATCCAAGGAGCCATCGCCTGCGCCCGCCGTTCCATCGACATCGTCACTCCCTATTTTCTTCCCGAGCAGCCCCTCATCACCGCCCTCGGCGTCGCCGCCATGCGGGGCGTCGCCGTCAACATCATCCTCCCCGAACGCGGCAACCTCCGTCTCGTCCAATGGGCCTGCACCGCTCAGCTCTGGCAAGTCCTCCAACGCGGCTGTCGCGTCTGGCTCTCACCCCCGCCCTTCGACCATTCCAAACTCATGGTCGTCGATGATGTCTGGTCCCTCGTCGGCTCCGCCAATTGGGACCCCCGCAGCCTCCGCCTCAATTTCGAATTCAACGTCGAATCCTACGACCGCGCCCTCGCCGCAGAGCTCACCGGCCTCATCCACCACAAACGCTCCACTTCCCGCGAAATCTCGCTCGCCGACGTCGATTCCCGCTCCCTCCCCATCCGCCTCCGCGACGGCCTCGCCCGCCTCATGCTCCCGTACCTGTAGGTCCCGGCCGCCGGACTTGGCCTCTGGGAGGGCGAGGCTCCCGCCGAGGCTCTGCCTCACCGCGTCATCCACGACACATTTCCTAATCTTGCTCTTTCTCGTGCTCCTACTCCTGGTCCTAATCTTAATCTTCCTCTTAATCCGACTCCTCCGTTGCACACTTATCGATCCTCTCCAGGAACACCCTTTGCACTCGCTTTCTATTGACGACTCATCGACACCTGCTCCAGGTCTCGCTCATTGGAGAACAAAAATGTCCACCTACCTCCCTCCCATCGAAAAACCCCGCGGCCTTCTCAAACGCCTTGCCTACTTCATGTCCCGCCGTCAATTTGGCAAAGTCCTGACGCCGCTCAAGGTCGTGCTCGCCCGGCTGCCCCCCGCCTTCGCTCTCTTCTCGAACAAGATCAGTCAGCTCGACAAAAAACTAGTTCTGTCCCACGAAACGGCTCTGCTCATCCGCGAGCAAGTCGCCCGCATCAACGTCTGTCACTTCTGCATGGACATCGGCCGCTCTTTCGCGATCAAAGCCGACATGGACGAAGCCAAATTCGACGCCCTCGAAGACTATCGCACCAGCCCACTATTCACCGACGCGGAGCGGGCTGCCCTCGACTACGCCACCGAGCTCACGACCGAGAAAAAAGTGGACGAAACCACCTTCCACAATCTGGCCCGCCATTACTCGGAGCGCGAAATCTGCGAAATCGTCTGGCTCATCGCCAGCGAACACTTCTACAACATCACCAACATCGGCCTCAACATCCACTCCGACCAGCTCTGCAACATCAGCCGCCACAAGCACGCCATCGCCGGATAAAAACTCCGCCTCCCCATCCGCCTCCGCGACGGCCTCGCCGCCTCCTGCTCCCCTACCTGTGGTAGGCACACTCAGTGTGCCGTCACCCGTTGGGAGGGCGAGGCTCCCGCCAAGCCGCATTTCCGCAAGCCGTTTGCGTTTCAACAGCAGCAGCCCTACCATAGCCGCCGAACGCCTTTGAACGTTGAACGTTGAACGTTGAACGTTGAACTTTGAACTTTGAACTTGAACCCCTCAATGCCCTCCTCCCTCCCCGCCCAACTGAAATCCCATTTCGGCTTTCCCGCCTTCCGGCCCGGCCAAGAAGCCGTCATCGAGCATCTCCTCGCCGGAAAATCCGCGGCTGCCGTCTTTCCCACGGGCGGCGGAAAATCGATTTGCTACCAGCTCCCCGCCCTCCTGCTCGACGGCGTCACGCTGGTCGTCTCGCCTCTGATCGCGCTCATGAAGGATCAGATCGACGCCCTCGCCGCCCGCGGCATTGCCGCCCAGCGCCTCGACTCCACCCTCTCAGCCGATCAGTATCGGCAGGTCATGCAGCAAGTTCGTTCGCAATCGCTCAAGCTGCTTTACGTCGCGCCGGAACGCTTTCAAAACGAACGCTTCCGCGAAGCGATTAAAACCGTCCGCGTCGCGCTCTTCGCCGTCGACGAGGCCCACTGCATCTCCGAATGGGGCCACAATTTCCGCCCCGACTACCTCAAGCTCGTCGAATTCGCCCGCCAATGCCGCGCCGAGCGTGTCCTCGCCCTCACCGCCACCGCGACTCCGCAAGTCCTCGACGACATTCGCCGCGCCTTCAGCATCGAACCAGCCTGCGCGATCCGCACCGGCTTCTACCGGCCGAATCTCACACTGCTCACGACTCCCGTTACCGCTAAAGAACGCGACAATCTGCTCATCCAGCGACTCCGCGACCGCCCGCCCGGCCCAACAATCGTCTATGTCACCCTGCAAAAAACCGCCGAAGAAGTTGCCTCGCGACTCGCGGCTTCCGGATTCAAAGCCAAGCCTTATCACGCCGGCCTGGAAGACGAAACCCGCGCCGCAGTTCAGGACTGGTTTCTCGAATCCCAAGCCGGCGTCGTCGTCGCCACCATCGCCTTCGGCATGGGCATCGATAAGGCCAACATCCGCTACGTCTATCACTACAATCTCCCCAAAAGCCTCGAAAACTACTCCCAAGAAATCGGCCGCTCAGGCCGCGACGGCCAGCCGGCGATCTGCGAGACCCTCGCCTGCCCCGGCGATGTCACCGTCCTGGAAAACTTCGCTTACGGCGACACGCCGATCCTGGCCGCCGTTCAAGGCCTCGTGCAAGAACTCTTCTCGCTCGGTCCGCATTTCGACATCAGCTTTCACGAGCTCTCCTCCCATCACGACATCCGCATCCTCGTCGTCCGCACGTTAATCACCTATCTCGAGCTCGACGGCTATCTCGAAGGCGGCACTCCCTTCTACTCCTCGTTCAAATTCCAAGCCCTCAAGCCCTCGTCCGAAATCCTGGCCCAATTCGACGGCGAGCGCCGCGAATTCCTGAAGCAGATCTTTCAGCAAGTTCGCAAGGCCAAAACCTGGCTGCATATCGATGTCGATGAAGCCGCCAAAAACATCGGCGCTCCCCGCGACCGCGTCGTCCGCGCCCTCGACTATCTCGCCGAGCAAGGTTCCCTCGAACTGCGGGCAGAAGGCACTCGCAATCAATACCGCCGCCTGAAACTTCCCGCCGACGCTCCCTCACTCGCCAGCGATCTCCACCAGCGCACCCTCCACCGCCAACAGCGCGAAATCGCCCGCCTCCAGCAAGTCCTCGACCTCATCCAACACGACGGCTGCCAGGTCGCCTCCCTCTGCCACCACTTCGGCGAACAGCTCGATCACCCCTGCGGCCACTGCTCCTGGTGTCTCAGCGCTCACACCGGTACGAGCAACCACACTCCTGCCCAACTCCCATCACTTCCCGACCACACCATCGACGACCAAATCCTTCACGCCGCCCGCCACCTCGCCCGCCAACACCCCGACGTCTTTAACGATCCCACCACTCTCTCCCGCTTCCTCTGCGGCATCACCTCCCCCGCCCTCACCCGCGCCAAACTATCTTCCCACCCCCTCTTCGGTGCCCTCGTTCATCTCCCCATTCCCGTCGTCGTCTCCCGGTTCCAACAGAACAATCGATCCTGACTCCTAATCTCATTCAATTGAACCCAAAAATCAGAAGACCCGCTGTTTCGCCGGTTCTGGCTTCTGGCAAAGACCCCACTTCTGCCCACATTCGTCTCACGGCTCTCACAAAGTTTGAATTGCTTTCGACAGAATCTCCAGCCAGTTGCCAGCGAAGTCGGCCGCGCGACACAGCGCCGAGTTCAGAACAGCGGATCTCATCCGAGATCGAATGACCGCGAGTTCATCCAACCGATTGGCCCACTCGACGGCCAAATTGACGTACGCCTTGGTATTCGTCGCAACAAACTGCGGATATCCACCCGTGGTCAAATAACTTGTTGCATGCCGCCCGGCAAAAGTGTCGCCGGGAAAAGTAATGACCGGCACTCCCATCCACAGTGCCTCGCACGTCGTCACGCCTCCTGAATAGGGCTGCGTATCCAGAGCAATATCAACGCGATTGTACGCATCGAGCATCTCGAAATGCGTACCGCCGCCTTCGAGCTCGATTTGCTCTTGCTTGACGCCGCGCTCTTCAAACCAGCCGCGCAAGTCGCTCTGGAGTTTGAGATCGTCGAGACCTCGAAACTTGAGAAGCAGCCGAGCCCGTGGCACACGGTTAAGGATTTCGGCCCACGCTTCCCGAATGGTAGCCGAGTACTTAGGCGGGTTATTGAACGACCCGAAGGTGACGTGCCCCGAAACAAGAGCCGGAAGTGGGCCGACCTCGGGCGCAGCTTGTGGCGGGCCGTAACAGGCATAGCTATTTGGCATTCGTAGGATTCGTTCGCGGTACCATTTATCCTCGCCTTCACGGACATGAAATCGGTCGGCCAACAAGCAATTCATCGTAGCCAGGCCGGTAGTCCCCACGTATCCGAACCAGGTCACCTGGAAAGGAGCCGGCTTCCGGGCAAACAGAAGCATGCGCTGGCCCGTGTGACCCATCAAGTCAACAAGCACATCCACATTGTCTCTGCGAATCAGCGCTGCCACGTCGTCATCAGGAAGTCCAAAAACAGTTCGCCAGATACTCGACGCCGCTCGAAAACGAGCCGTGAACTCATCGCCATTCGTTCGATCCGAGTAGCAGATCAGTTGGCAAGCGGTTCGGTCGAGATGTTCCAGGCCCGGCAATACGAGAAACGCAGCCGGATGGTGTCCGAAGTCGCGTGAGACAAGGCCAATTCGAAGTGGATTGCCCCTTTCATGCCTATTGGCTGTCGTTGCTGTGGGCGCCAGAGGCTTGGCATAGATCGTGTCCCAACGCCGATGTGCCAGCAGGAGCTGTTTGGCGTTCGCGTTATCTTCATATTGCATTTCCAGAAGCAGCTTGGAGTGCCGCTGAGGATCGGGCGTCATCTCCACGGCTCGTTCTACAATTGGAACACCCTCGGCAGACCTGCATTGTCGCAACAACACTTCCCCCAATAGCGCCAACGATTCAGCCTGTCGAGGAAACAACGCTAAGTGCGCTCGCAGAACTTTCTCCGCTTCCGTAGCTTGATGATTTGAGTGCAGCGCTCCGGCCAGCTTAAAACCGGTTTGTTCGTTGTTTGGCGCAAGCTCCCACGCTCGGCGATAGGCGCTGGCAGCCAATTTCCATTCCAACATCGCCTCAAATAGCCCGCCCAGCGCCATCCAATGTTCTGGGGCGAATGGATCACGAACGACCAGCGGTTGTAACAATTCACAAGCGCGATCCCTTTCCCCGCGCGAACACATCAAGTACGCATAATTGGCTACTGCGATCGGATGGCCGGGTGTAATTGCCAGAGAATTTTGAAATGCTTTCTCAGCTTCATCGAAATTCTTACGTGCTTGTTCCGCCACGCCCAGTTCGTTCCACGCGGCCGCATCGCGCGGCTGAATCGCGAGTGATTGCCGGCGGGCTTGAACCGACTCATCCAAACGCTGCAGGTCAAACAGGACCTTACCTAGCAGGTTCCAGTGCATGGAATTGGCTGGCTCAAGCAAAGTGGCCCGCCGCACCATGAACTCTGCTTCGGCAGCCAGGCCTTGTCGTTGCAAGACGAGTGCGAGTTGGTCCCAAATAGCTGCCGCCCGAGGCTCATGCACGAGCGCTTCGCGAAAAGCCTTCTCTGCTTCCGCGTTTCTATTTTGTTCGAGTAACAAAAGGCCCATCCGAAACCAAGCAATTGCTGATGTCGGCGCTTGTTTTAAAAGTTCATTGCATACCTTTTCTGCTTCACCAACTCGACGAGCGCCGATCAGTCTGTCTATTCGATCGATCTCTGCTGCAATCGCGTTTTGATCTAGCATGGCAATTACCGTTGTTTTTTGGCCATTGAACGTGGCACTGACGCAATTTTACCCTGCTCAATTTATCTTTCGCACAGGGCGGGCGGATGGCACTGTCGGTCCGCCCGTGCCCAACCAAGCAAGCGACGCCGCCCTGCCAACCAGCCATCCAACCTGACTCAGAGCACACGGGCGCACTTCTGGTTACGTTCGCAGCACCACGACCTGCCGACCTTGTTCTGGCCTCGGGCCTCTGCTCTCCCCGACGAGCTCCCTCAGAAATCATCTGCCACATAATTTGATAATCCCCGTTGACTCACTATGACAACCGTCATAGAATCCGCCTATTACATCTGTCATAGATATTACCCATGAAAAATAATCCCAAACGCCGACTCACTCGCGGAGACCTGCAAATTCTCCAAATGCTGTGGCGCGAACAGCGCGTCACGATCGCCGGGGCTCATCAAGCGCTCGGGCAACCGATCGGCTATTCCACCGTCCAAACGCGTCTCAATCGTCTCGTGGACAAAGGACTGGTTCGCAAGACGAAGGAGACGCCGACCCGCTATGAGGCCGCAATTCAGCCGCACGATGTGGTGGAAAGCGAGCTCCGCACGTTGGTGCAAGACGTCAGTGGCGGAGTGGTTCCGCTGGTGGCCCAGCTTTTTCGGGAGCATCAGCCTTCGGCAACTGAACTGGATGAGATTCGCCAACTCATACAGCAGGCCGAAGCCCGCGTCCAAAAGAAGACCCGACGCTAACGGTGCAATGGGAACAACCTCGGCATTTCGAGCGATTGCAATGTTGATATCGATTTTCAGCGGCTGCAATTGGAACAGAAGGCAACCAAGGAAACGAAGGGAGAGTTTGGCCTACACACACTCGTGTTTCCCCTTCTTCCTCTTTGTTGCCTTCGCTTTCTTATGTTCAAAATCCTTTTGTATCAATCACGAAGTTGTTCTGTCCCTAGTGCCTGATTTGTCAGCCCACGACCTTCGCTGAGGACCGACACCATGGAATCGATCGCCCAACTGGTTTACGTCTTGGCCTCGAGCACCCTCTGGCTAACCGCCTCGGGGCTCATGTTGTGGCTTTATTTGCAAAGCCGTCACCAACTTTCCCCTGCCACCCGAGCAGCGGCCAGCATTCTGGTTGTGCTTCAAGGCTGGATTTGGATTGGAATTCCCGTCCAACTTGGCCAACTCGCTCAGGTCAACGAGTTTGCCCAACTCGAACAGGTATGGAGTCACTGGAAGGCGGCTGAAATTGCACTGCAGAAAAGTGCCACAGTCGATGCCGTTCAAGCGATGGCTTCGCTGCAAATTGACTCACGGCCAGCTCAAACGACGACTTCGCCACCCATTGAATCGCGCCCGTCGGTCGCCGCGATCGACCTGCCGGCGCTGATGCGGCTGACAAATGTTGTCGTCGCTGCGATCTGGGCGGCGGGAATCGCCATCATTATCTGGCGATCAGTCGGCTCTTTCGTGGCGCTGTGTCGAATGATTCAAACGCTGCCGCTGGCGCCTGCGGAGTGGCAATACGAATTCTCCGCGTTATGTGTCAAACGGAATATTCGCAGCCCGCTCGCGCTCAAGGTCAGCAATGTCGCCGCGCCGATGCTGTTCCAGACTTGGGGGCGCGCCAGCATCGTCGTTCCAGCCTGGCTTTGGGAGTCGTGTACGGCTGATCAACGCACGAGCATTCTGCTCCACGAATTAGCCCACTATCAACGCCGTGATATTTGGCGTCAGTTCGCTGTGCGACTGCTGGTCCTCCCCCACTGGTTCAATCCGGTGGCCTGGTGGGCCGCCAGGCAGTTTGAAGCGGCAAGCGAGGCCGCTTGCGACGAGACGGCCTGCGGCGACAACTCCCTGCATGCCATTGGCTATGCCAAAGCACTACTGACTTTGAACGAACGCGCGGGGCTGCGTTATGCCCAGGCGCTGTCGATTAGCGGCTCCTCGCTCACCGAGCGAATTCGCCGCGTTCTATGCCCCGAGTTTAAGGAGTCCCAAATGTCGAGGTTTCTGGTTCTTTCGTCACTGATGTTGTTGACCGGCCTGGCTACCATCCGAATTCAGGCCGCGGGCCAGGCGCCCCCAGCTAAGAGTGAAACGGCCAAGAATGACGCGGGCAGTTCGAATGCCGCGTCGCTCCTACCCAATGGAGGCTTTGAAGAGTTCGACGAGGAGACCGGCGACCCGCTCTCCTGGGGCCCCACTCGCGTCGCGCGCACGCCGGACGGCACAGGTTTGGCTGGCCATTATCTCCTGTCCGCATCGCCCAGCCTCGCGCATGGCGGCAAGCGCAGCGTCATGGTGGCGATTGGAGAAAATCATCCGGCATTGCCGGTGGCCTACAATTGGACGACCGAAGTGCAGGGCTGGAAGGCCGGCGAAACCTACGACCTCTCCGGATGGCTTAAGACCGAAAAAGCCAAGCAGCCAGCGTTCATCATGGTGCAATTCTGGGATAAGAATGCGGATCCGAAAGCAAAGCGGATGATCGGCGGCGCCGGGACTGAAAAGGATTTTCCGATCAAAGGCGACACCGACTGGACCAAAGTCAGCACACGCTTCACTGTGCCTGAAGGGACAGGCAGCCTCCGCCTTCGCGCCGGGCTGGCCTCCAAAGGCAATCGCGGTGCCAAGGCCTGGCTCGATGACCTTTCGCTCGTCAAGATTGCGTCCAAGTGAGAGGCCGCTGCCTCATCCCGCACAGATGTTTTCGGGTAGGCGTCTCGAAAGTAGGTACTGACGTGCAAAGGGGTCGGGAGTCTTTGGCGGCCATTGTTATCCTTGTTGGAGGCTCATCTACCGCCAAAGACTCCCGACCCCTTTTGGTTGCACGCTGGTTGAATACCTACAATCGAGACGCTCGCCCGCCGTTTTCCGTCCACCGCGAAATGAGGGCGGCCAAGTAAATCGCACGGCGATACGGGCGTCGGATGCACGCAAGGAACGAGGGAACAAGAATGACCTCTCGGTTTCAACTCATCGCTATGGTGGGAAAACTCGGACGGCAATGCATCGCCGCCCTCGCACTAGCATTCATTGTTGTCTGTCTTGCCGCAGTGGCAAATGCCCAAGACTCGCCACAAGGCGTGCCGAAAGCGCAACCCACTTCGAATTTGCCCAATCAGTGGGTCCGCATCGCGAGCCGGGAGTCGAAGGATGGGCCAACTCTGGTCGTCACGGGCGAAAATGGCGAAACGAAAACCTACTCGGCTGTCGCGGATGTCTCCCTCATTTCCTACCTCGCGGATCGCGCGTGGGGAAGGCTTCCTAGCCTTTCCATTAGCCTCAGTGACACCAACCACTTCCTGTTGCGCTTCGATCCGGTGACCGATTTCGCCGTCCGCCGGGCCGAGTTGGTGTTGAAACTCGGCGACTCCCCGGCGACTCCGAGCCAGCCATTCGAAGTCAGCATCTACGAGGTGCAAGAATCATGGGACGAGAATAAAGTGACTTGGACTAGCCAGCCCAAGATCGCTGGCAAACTGGCAACCAAAGCTTCCCTAGATCCCAAAGCCAATGAATTTCGCATCGATGTCACTGAGCTGGTGAAACGCGAAAGCGGCAAAGACGCACCGCAATACGGCTGGCTTCTCAAGGTTGCCAAACCGCTCGCCAGCAGAACTCAGAATTTTCCAGCAGGAATGAACGACAAGCCCCAGCCCTTCTTTGTCGCCTGGCTCTGGCTGCCCGCCATCGCCTTGGTGCTGTTCGCCTTATCGCAAACAAACCTCGGCTTGCTTCAAAGAATCGCGTTCCGGTTTTCCTTTGCCTATTGGCTGCTGTATTCCTTGCCCAAACCATTTGTCACGTTGCTTCCTTACGTCGGCTACCGCCTCAACAGGCTTTACGACGCGCAGTCTGACAAGCTGGTCCACTGGACGGCGGCCCGCTTCTTGGGCATCTCGCAAATGTACACCGGCCCCAGCGGCAGCGGCGACAAAACCTCCGATTACGTTCGCCTGCTCGTTTGTTTTGTCCTGGCTTCTGCGATCGCGGTCATTTGGTCCGCGGTCGATTGGCGCAAAACCAATTACCCGTGGTTGCAGGATTTGCTCCGCAGTTATCTCCGCTATGTGTTGGCCTTTACCATGCTCGGCTACGGCCTGGCCAAAGTTGGTTCGGCCATGAATCAATTTGCCGAGCCTTCCATCGACCAATTGATGAAGACATATGGCGACTCGTCCCCCATGAACCTGGTCTGGACGTTCATGGGCGCCTCGCGGGCTTACACCCGCTTTGCTGGCCTGGGAGAGGTCCTCGGCGGCTTGCTCCTCATCTGGCGGCGCACCACGATCCTGGGAGCCGCCGTAACGTTCGCCGTCATGCTGAATGTCATGCTGCTCAATTTCTGCTACGACGTCCCCGTCAAGCAATACTCCTTTCATCTGTTGATGATGGCGGTGTACTTGCTCTTGGCCGACGCACCCCGCCTCGCGAATCTGCTGATTTGGAACCAGCCGGTCGATAAAACCTCTCTTTTGCCCCCCTACTCCGGCTCCAAAACCATCTGGCTGCAGCGCGCGCTAAAGGCCTACATCATCCTGCTCGGATTCGCCTGGCCCCTCGGCTCATTCCTGTATCGAGAGCGCTATGCCCCTGCTCCCAGGCTCGCCCAACCCGCCTTTTATGGCACCTACGAAGTGGACGAGTTTCTCGTCGATGGCCAACCAGTTCCGCCGCTACTGACCGACAACACCCGTTGGCGCTACCTCAGCCTGAACCGCTCTCCCTTCGGCCGCGGCGGCGCCGGCACGCCAACGGACTATTTCTCGATCCGCATGCTGAATCGCACCCAGCGCGGCGGCCCCTTCGCCCTTTCCAGCGACGAAAAAACCTTGACCTTACAAACCGCCGGCCCCGCCTTCCCCGACAAACTCACGATCGATTCACTCGACGACAAGCGCCTCGCCTTGACCGGTATAGCCGGCGGCAAAAAGCTGGAAGTCAAGCTCCACAAACTAAACCGCGACGATTTCCTCCTCATGAACCGCGGCTATCACTGGATCAACGAGCTCCCGCTCAATCGATAGCAAGCCACCTGCAGGTGGAAAGGCGAAGCCGGGGCGATCATGTTCCGCATAACCATTCGCGAGCTGCTCTGGCTAACCACCATCGCCGCCTTGGCGATCGGTTGGCTCATCCATACGCGATCCGAACAAACGAACGATCAGTTTCTCCAAATTCAATTGATGGAGCAGCGGCTTCACGAAGCGAGCGAACTGGTGACGCAACTGCAATCGATCAGCAAGAACAAATTAGAAGGCGGCACAAGGCAGACCGAATAGGCCCTCTCACTTTCCCTTCGCACTCTGCCCCCCTCGGGTCGTGATACCGTTTGAGTGACTGTCAAATGAAAACCCGCAGCGGTCAATCGGACAGTTGGTAGTGTCCTAATTTGAATTCTTGTCGAGCGGTTCAAGATGCCCGGCGCGCCGACACCATGCTCGGTCAAATAGAATTATGCCCAAGAGTACAACCGCCGCGAGCGATAACCACATGGCTGTCCGTAAGCTGAATGGCGTACTCCCTGCATCTTCCTTCGTCGTGATCGTCAGTACCCCGTTTTCGACCACATAGGCTAAGTCGAGATCATTCAGCAAGAGTTTCAACGCCGAACGAAGTGTGATTCCGCGCAGGCTCTTGGTGACCGGCGTATCGGGGCTGATGCTCGCCTCTTCTAGTTTCCTCAAGCTGAGGATGATCGGAATGTTGTGCGTTTCCTGCAGATAGAGCACCACATCCTTGAGCGGCATTTCAACCACATCGACGTACGTGGTCTTGTTCAGTTCCGCACGAATGCTTGCTTCGTGTGGGTCAGCGCGATAATGCTCCAAATAGCGATCTAGCTGCGTGCCTGTGCAGAAGGCCGCAACAACTACAGTCAACCACATCAAATCCCGAATCGTAAAGCGCATAAAAAACCCCGCAAGTCGCCCTGCGGGGCATTCTAAGTCATGGCCTAGGCGGCTACGCGGCCCCGTCAGAGATGGCGGGGCTTTTTCATGCACCTCTGGATAGAATCGGGGTCATGGACAAGTCCGGCGAGCGATGCCCGAAGTGTGTATTGCCCAGCGGCCAAGTCGTTGAGGTTCGCTTGCTTCCAATTAAACCACCACGATCGCAAAAGTACCCGCGCGCACCTTTTGCAGTGGGGTTTGTCGGGTCCCCTGGCATAACGACATACCTAATACCTATGCGACGAATGCGGCCATAAGTTTAGAAAACCTAGTGACTAGAAAATGAAGTGTCCTTCAGCCGCGGCGCGGTTTTCATTTGACACAGCGGCAAACGGTTTCATGACCCCCCTCGCGCTTTCCCGCAAAATCTGCCAAGCCACCAAGAATTTGGTCCGGTTTTTTGCCCAAATTTCAATCTAGCTATGGGAGACCCAACACGACTCGCCCTGCGCCCAGCCACGGCCCCAAATCAATGCAACCTGCAATCCTTTCGCGCGCTAATACGCTCCTCCGTATTAGCGCCACCGCGCAAATATTAGTTTCCCTAAGCTCCAGCCGAGCATTGCTTTACGACATTTCCCCTCCCCGCCACGCCAAAACATTTTTCAAAATATTAGCCGCCCTTTCCGACTTCCGACCCTCAGCCTCGAACTTTGAACCTTGAACCTTGAACTCTGCCCCCTCAAGTTGAGCGCACGGGCATTTCAACCCGAAACCCGAACTACCCGCCTCCCAACCACTTACAACTTTCCCCCAACCCCCTCGTAATAAAAAAACTTCCAACTTTAGCGCGATCTCCGATACCGTCAAGCCTGAAGCCTCTCGCCTCAAACCTTCCCTCACAACTTCTTCTACCAACTGGGGTTAAATACTGTTTAGAATGGAGCCGCGCTGCCCTGCTCGTCCTTTTCTAGGGCCACATCCATGCTCACGATTCGCAGCCTTGCATTTTGCCTCTCAGCCGCCTGCCTTTTGTCGCTCGCCGGCACCTCGCACGCCCAACCCGGCGGCTACGGTGACCGTGGGTATGGCGATCGCGGATACGGCGACCGCGGCAGCTATGGTGATCGTGGTAGTTACGGCGATCGCGGCAGCTATGGAGGTTTCCGCGGCCCCTCCAGCTTTGGCGGCGGCCCGCCCAGCTTTTTCGGCGGCGGATATTCCGGCGGCGGCTTCAACCCCGCTGACATGGTCCGCCGTGCCGACACGAACAACAACAACACCATCGAGCCCGAAGAATTCCAAAACGGCTGGGGCCGCATGGTCCAGCGAATGGCCGAGCGCGCCGGAATGAACACCAACCAACCCGTCCGCGTCGATCAACTCATCGCCGCCGTCGATTCTTCCTCCCGCAGCAACTCCAGCAGTTCCACCAGCGGCTCCGGCTCATCGACCAGCGCGGCGAATCCTCAGTCGTTCTCAACCTCGGCCCAAGTCGCTCTCGTCCCCGGCTTCGACGGCGCTCCCGGCGCCACTGCCGCCACATCATCCGGCGCTTCCACCGCCTCAAATTCGAATCTCCCCCTGGAAAAGCGTTTTGACGAACGCGTCCTCGACCGCGCCAAAGAGCGCATGAAAGAGCGCGATCGCAACAACAACGGCGTCCTCGACGGACAAGAACTCGCCGATTACCGCGGCGATCCGCCCATCATGACCAACGACACCAACAAAGACGGCGTCATCAGCCTCGAAGAGCTCGCCGTCCGCTATCAATCTCGCTACGGCAGCAGCAGTGGTGGTCCTGGCGGCCCCGGATTTCCGCCGTTTGGAATGGGTGGTCCCGGCGGACCACCCGGCTATTCCAGTTATTCGTCCGGCAATTCCCCGAGCAGTTCATCAAGCTATCGTTCCTCTTCACCGCCGCCATCCTCCAGCACCTCGTCAACTAGCTCCTCATCCTCCTCCAACGACCGCTACAAAGAATTCGCTCAAAGCATCATCGCCCGCAACGATCGCAACGGCAGCGGCAAGCTCGAAAAAGACGAGTGGGCCGGCCTCCGTAACGGCGGCGAAGGCACCGACACCAACAAAGACAACGTCATCACCGTCGATGAGCTCGCCGCCAGCATGGCCGCTCGCATGAGCGAAGGCGGCGGCTTCCGCGGACCACCCGGCTTCGGCGGCGGGCCGCCCGGTTTTGGTGATCGCGGACCAGGCGGCGACCGAGGCTATGGCGATCGTGGCAGCGACCGAGACCGCGGCGGCGACCGAGACCGTGGCGGTTACGGCGACCGCGGATCGAGCAGCGACAAGGACATGAAGAAGGACTACAAGAACGAATCCGGTGGTTACGGTGATCGCGGCCCCGGCGGCTCCAGCAGCTACGGTGATCGCGGCAGTTATGGTGACCGGGGAAGCTCAAGTGATCGCGGCTCCAGCCGCAGCAGCTATAGCAGTTCTCGCGACCGCGGCAGCGACTCCAGCCGCGGCAGCAGCAGCTCTTCCCGCACCTCAAGCGACGGCTCTGGCTCCGGTTCGTCATCCTCCGATCCCGCCGCCCCCAAAACCAGCTACCGCGTAACGACTGCCAGCGAGCTATTGCCCAAAGGTCTCGACTCCTGGTTCACGCGTAGCGACACCGACGGCGACGGCCAGGTTTCGATGGCCGAATACGCCGCCAAGTGGGACGCCGACGTCGCTAAGAAATTCCAAGGACTCGACGCCAACGGCGACGGCTTCATCTCCGCTGATGAAGCTCTCCGCGCCGGCCCCAAGCGTTAAAAATCGCTTCCAATCTGCACTTAGATTAAGACAGCATTAAAGCCGGTGCCTTGCTCCTTTCCCCTCGCCATCGCACAAGCTACGATAAAACATCGGCGCTTGGGGAAGTGCCGGTAACCCGGCCATTAATCCAGTGCTGAAACACCGTTCGGGAGCCGCCGGCGTATGTACCGAGCGCGCTGCTTACTTGGATGTCTGCTGCTTTACAGCCGAGCGCACCTCGCGCTGCTACTGGCATTTGTTCTGACATCCCCCGCCCTCGCCCAAGACGCCCCAACGACCGCTAACCCCCGCGACTTCGGCCTCGATCTCGCCCCCGGCATCATCGCTCCCGGCGAAAACCAGGCCGTCACCACGACCGACGACGATAGCCAGCCGGTCGTCGGTCGCATTCACGTCCGCGTCGGCGCCGGCGCCATCATCCTGCTCCCCAACGGCGAGTTAGTCGCCCGTCGCGAAGGCCAATTCACTCCCACCGATCGCAAATTCGAGCCGCTCGACAAAGACAAGTTCGCTGCCCGCCTCGCCGCCGAGTTTCCCGGCTTCAAAACCAAGACCAGCAACCACTACATCTACGTCTATGACAGCAGCGACGAGTTTCAGTTCGGCACCGGCCGCATCCTGGAAACGATGCTTCCTGGCGTCAAAAACTGGGCCGACGGCTGCCACATCGACGTCAAAAATCCGTCGCTGCCGCTCGTTGTCGTCATGTTCCGCTCGGAAAACCAGTTCCAGAAGTATCGCCGCATGCCGCCCGGCGTCGTGGCCTACTACGACCCCGTCTCGAATCGCGTGTTCGTCTATGAGCAATCGCGGCTGGCTCAAGTCCGGCCCGATCTCGCTCTCGGTCAGGCCATCTCAACCATCGCGCACGAAGGCGTTCACCAAATCCTGCACAACATCGGCGTCCAGCAGCGCCTCAGCGTCTGGCCCATGTGGCTCAGCGAAGGACTCGCCGAATTTTTCGCCCCGACCACCATGGGCGCGAAGCTGAAGTGGAAAGGCGCGGGCCAAATCAACGACCTGCGGATGTATGAGCTGGAGCAATATGTCCGCGGCAATTCCGCCGCCGATAACAACGGCGAGCTCGTCGAGCACACCGTCCTCGCCGGCCGCCTCACTTCCACTGGCTATGCCGCCGCCTGGGCCCTCATTCATTACCTCAATAAATACAAACGCCCTGAGCTGCTGAGCCTCGTCCGCGAATCCAGTCAAATCGGCCCCCTCACCGGCGCGACCGACATCACCGCCCTCGGCGTCGTCCGCGAAAATCGCGACGCTTTCGTGGCCAAGATTGGCGACAACTTCAAAGACCTCGAATCACGCCTGATTGCACACCTCAAAAAGCAGCCCTACACCGATCCCTTCCTCGACGCTCCGCATTTCGTCGCTACTTTCGTATCCAGCTCCGGCCGCAAGTCCCAAAAAACTGCCAACACCTTTCACTCGCTCCCGCTTGCCTCCAAGTGGGTTGGCGACATGCGCGAGAAGCTCCCGGACACCGACCGCCCCTCCGCGCAAGCTACCATCCGCCAATTCCCCAACCGCCCCCAAGCCGACGCCTTCGCCCGTCAATTCCTGGCGCAATAGTCCTTTTGCCGAATCTTGCCATCCAGTCCTGCTCGTTCTCTTTCTCTTAATCTTACTCCTCTTCCTACTCCTCCTCTTGCTCTTTCTCTTACTCCCCGGCGCAGCCTGTGCTAAAATCCCAGTTGCGTCTCTATCGCTCCGGCGCTCTCGGATGCCTCAACCATCAAACTCCAGGATTCTTCGCCTCATGCCGCGCCGCCCCCCCAAAGCCTTCACCCTCGTTGAGCTGCTCGTCGTCATTGCCATCATCGGCGTCCTCGTCTCGCTGCTCCTCCCCGCCGTTCAGGCCGCCCGCGAGTCCTCCCGCCGCATGAGCTGCCAAAACAACCTCAAGCAGTTTGGCCTCGCGCTGATGAACTATCACGACACCTACCAACGCATGCCGCCGGCATATTGGAAGTACATTTCCACCGCGGGTGGCACTTTCGGTTCGCCTGGCTGGGGCTGGGGAGCGATCCTACTCCCGCGTATGGAACAAAAAAACCTGTTCGACACGTTAGGAATCGAATCGTCGGCGCTCCTCGATAGTTCGGCCGCGACGAAAATCCCCTCCCAAACGCCGCTAAAGATTTTTCGCTGCCCCAGCGATACAGGCCCAAAGCAAAATGCCGTTCGATATGGATATGGCACTTCGAACTATGTCGCCATATTTGGCGCATTATACGACCAGACGTCAATCGGCGGCCTTGCCGCCGCCAGCGTGCCTAATGCCGGCACGGGCATGTTCAGCGTCAATAGCGGCGTTCGTCTGGCCGAAGTGACCGACGGCACGTCGAACACAGCCACGATTGCCGAAATGTGCTATGGCCCCAACGGCGTAGCCGATGCCACGACTGGCGGCAAGCATGTTTACAACGGGGCGATTTGGGCTGGCGTGCCGTTTGAACCAAACCCGACTCCCCCGCTTAAAATGGGTTCCGACGTTTCCAACATGCTCTCCCTCTGCGGTTTTGCCGCCGGCTCGAATGTCCAATTCCGCAAGCCCAATACCGGCTCGTCGAGCAACGCGATTTCCAGCGTCCACCCCAACGGCTCTCAATACTCCATCTGCGACGGCTCCGTCAAATGGGTCAACACCAACGCCGACGGCAAGCTCCTGGACTACATCGCCGACCGCGCCGACGGCGGCACTGTCGTCTGGGAATAACCGTAGGAGGCACACTCCGTGCGCCGTCACGGTGGACAACGCGCTGCCGGGGTTGTCAAATCGAGGCCTCGATCGCTGCCTAACTCACCTTCATCATTCATCCTTCATAATTCATCATTCCCGAATGCGGCTTCTCCTCCTTGCACTTTCCATCTTCGTCATCACCGGCTGCGGCGGGAGCGGCCCCAAAACGGCCCGCGTCTCGGGCACCGTCACGATGAGCGGCAAGCCGCTTGCCAAAGTCGGCGTCACGTTTCTCCCCACGAAAAAAGGCCCCGCCGCAACCGGCGTTACGAATGACAATGGTGAGTTCACGCTCACCACCACCCGCAAAGGCGATGGCGCCGTCCTTGGCAAACATAAGGTAACCGTCGGCATCGCCGAAGAAGGCCAAAAAGGCCCCGCCATAGCTGAAATCTATGCCAGCCCCCACACCACCAAGCTGACCGCCGAAGTTCAATCCGGCAAAACGAACGTCTTCACCTTCGACGTCGAGCCCGAAGCCCCCGCCCCGCCCAAAAAAGGTAGGAAGTAGGGTGGGCTGTGCCCACCATTGGTCATTCGCCCAATTGAAGTCTTCCTCATAACGGACCATCCTCCCGTGCGCGTCGCCGTCTTCAGCGCCAAATCCTACGACCGCCAATTCCTCGAGCCGGCGGCAAAGGAAGCTGGCCACGAGCTCGTCTTCCTTGACGCCCGCCTCACTCCCGAAACGGCCCCCCTGGCCCGCGGCTTTCCCGCCATCTGCTCGTTCGTCAACGATTTTTTAGCCGCAGACATCCTCAAGACGCTTGCCGACTCCGGCGTGAAGTTCATCGCCCTCCGCTGTGCCGGCTATAACCAGGTCGATCTCAACGCCTGCCACAATCTCGGCCTCCGCGTCGCCCGCGTCCCCGCTTACTCGCCGCATGCCGTCGCCGAGCACGCCGTCGGCCTGATGCTGGCCCTCAATCGCAAATATCACAAAGCCTTCAATCGCGTCCGCGAAAGCAATTTCGCCATCGACGGCCTCGTGGGTTTCGACATGTTCGGGCGCACCGTCGGCGTCATCGGCACTGGCAAGATCGGCGCGATCGCCGCCACCATTCTCGCCGGCTTCGGCTGTCAACTGCTCTTCCACGACGTCTATCAAAACCCCGATTGCACCAAAATCGGCCGCTATGTCTCGCTCGAAGAACTGCTTGCCGCCTCCGACATCATCACTCTCCATTGCCCGCTCTCGCTCCAGACCTACCACATGATCGGCCGCGCCGCGATCGAGCGGATGAAGCCCGGCGTCATGCTCGTCAACACGAGTCGCGGCGCGCTCATCGACACCCCCGCCGTCATCGACGGCCTCAAAAGCGGCCGCATTGGCTACCTCGGTCTCGACGTCTATGAAGAAGAAGCCGAACTCTTTTTCGAAGACCACTCGGACCACGTCATTCAAGACGACGTCTTCATGCGTCTCGCCACCTTCCCCAACGTCCTCATCACCGCCCACCAGGCCTTCTTCACCGCCACCGCCCTCGAACAAATCGCCCGCACCACCATGGCCAATCTCATCGCCTTCGAACGCGGCGAACCGACGCCCAACGAGCTACAGCCACCTGGGGCAATTTCCATAGTAAAATGAATGATAGAATAGCGCAGCAGGAATCTAACCCACTGTCCCCCCGAGGTCGATACTGTGGCTAACACAATCGTTGTAAAGGGACGGCTGATCAATCCGACAACCGTTGAGTTGGAATCCCCAGTGGAAATTCCAACGGGCGATGCGCGGGTCGATGTTTTATTGCCTGCTCGCGACCTAAGCTATGAGGCTCGATCGCAAAAAGCCAAGGAGCTTATTAAGCATTTGATGTCGCTGCCGCCGGGGCGACGGACGATAGAGGATATTGACCGTCAGATCCAAGAAGAACGCGACAGTTGGGAGTAATTGGGAGTAATCTGTGCGTTTGTATTTGGATTCCAACGCAATCATCATTGCATATGAGGGGCCGCCACCAGTCCAACAAACCGTCATTGAACGCATTATCGAGGCTTGTGTTTTGCCAGACGGGCTTGTTTTAACTTCCTTGCTTACGCGAATGGAATGCCGCGTTAAGCCGCTTCGACAACAGGACTTCCGGCTGCTGGCCAATTACGACTTCATGTTCGGACAATTTGGAGTGCATGTCATCGATATATCGGCTGAAATCGTTGAACGAGCTACACAACTGCGTGCGGATCACCGTTTCCGCACACCCGATGCGATTCATCTTGCTACCGCCATCGAGTCTGATGTTGATGTTTTTCTAACTCGGGACAAAGCCTTGGCAAAATGTCCCGGCCTCAATATTGAACTCATCTAATCGTTGGTTACTGTCAACATAGGCCAACTCTGAATCCGAGAGTTTTGGATTGCTACGCCAAATGTCCTCATTCGCCAACCTTCGCGTCGCCGCTCTCGAAAGCCGCAACGCCGTGGAAATGGCCCGCCTGATCGAAAAATTCGGCGGCCGGCCGTTTGTCAGCCCCAGCATGCGCGAGCTTGCGATCCAGGAAAACCGCGAAGCCGTCGATTTCGCCAATCGCCTGATCACCGGCGAGATCGACATCATGATCTTCCTCACCGGCGTAGGCTTTAAGCACCTTCTCAAAGCCGTCGAAAAATATGTTCCGCGCGAGCGATTTCTCCACGCCCTCGCCGACATGACGACCATCTGCCGCGGCCCCAAGCCCGTCGCCGCCATGGCCGAAGTCGGTCTCAAGCCCACCCACCGCGTTCCCGAGCCCAACACCTGGCGCGATTTGCTGGCCATCATCGACGGCGGCATTCCCATCG
>DASXLL010000088.1:0-19166 GCA_036496265.1 Pirellulaceae bacterium
CGTTCCTGAATGCTAAGCTGCGCCATCGCTGGGACTCCTTCTGAACGGCGTTGGTGATGCTTCGCCATTCGATAAGTCCCAGCGAGATTTTCTCCTACATCAATTCCCAGCGCGGGTGCGTTTCAGATTAGACGGTGCCAATCACAATCCCGATTAGGCCGGTAATCAGCCCACCGATACGAAACGAAATCAGTCGTGGCTTCAGATGCGCAAAATCGTTCGCCGGGCTAACGACGTTGGCCGCGATGTTCGTGGCCAAAGTCGCCAGAATCAGCGCCAGCATGGCAACAAACAGCACCGCCGGATTGTCAAACTTTGTCAGCAGCTGCACCGGATCCCAAATCGGCGCTCCGTAAATCACAACGGTCGCCGACGTGACCGCCACGCCAATAAAAGAATACAGTCCCATCGTCGCCGGCAGGCCAATCGTCTGACCAATAATCTGATCGCGCTGCGAATACGCATAACGGCTGAAATCGGGAATATTCAGCGACAACGTGGCCCAAAAGCTGACATTCGCTGTCAGTGCCGGGAAGAAGAACATCCAGAACTTCCCCGCTTTCGCCTGCCCCGCCTCAAATAGCGACGGCTGCGACAACATCGGCCCAAAGCCGCCAGCTCGGTAATACGCCCATGCCAAGAGCAGCAGGCCAAATCCAATCAGCAGCGGTGCTTTGATGTTTAATAGCAGCCGGATCGAGTCGATCCCGCGCCACACGACCGCCATGTTCAACAGCCAAAACGCCAGAAAGCACGCGAGTTGCGGCCCGGTAATGCCGAGTCCGGGAATCGACGATTGCGACTTCCATTCGGGAAACCACGCGCCGAGCAACGTAAAAATCGCGATGCCGCCGATCCACGTTTGAATCCCGAACCAGCCGCACGCGACAAGCGCCCGCATAATCGCCGGCACATTCGCCCCGCGAATCCCAAATGCCGCCCGGCAATAAACCGGAAACGGAATTCCATACCGCGTGCCCGCATGAGCGTTCAGAATCATCGGCACCAGCACGATGCAATTGCCGAGAAAAATCGTCAGTACCGCCTGCCACCAATTCATCCCCAAATCGATCAGCGACGACGCCAGCATATACGTCGGAATACACGCCGACATGCTGATCCACAGCACGGCCATGTCCCGCGCCGTCCACCGCCTCCCCAGCCGCGGCACCGGAGCCATATCACGGCTGAAATACTCAGACGACGAAACGTCCTCATGGAGCTCAACGATCTCGCTTTGATGCATGTCGTTCATCGGAACACTAATCTGCGCTAATCTCCGCTAATTACGGAAGGCCACTTTCCTTCATTAGCGTTGATCAGTGAAGATTAGTGTTCCGCTCTTCCGCTTTCGCACGCCAGGACCATTTTCATGGCATTGCTCATCAAAAACGGCGAAATCGTCACGGCCGACAGCCGCTATCGAGCGGATATTTGGTGCGAAGGCGAGACAATCACGGGAATCGGCCCTCAACTTAACGCACCAGCCGGCACGGAAGTGATCGACGCCACCGGCAAGCTAATCTTCCCCGGCTTCATCGACCCCCACGTCCACATCTACCTGCCCTTCATGGGCACGTTTGCCAAAGACACCTATGAAACTGCCAGCCGCGCCGCGCTCGTCGGCGGCACGACGACGCTGATCGAAATGGTCTGCCCCAGTCGCTCCGACGACCCACTGGAATCCTATGAACTGTGGAAATCGAAAGCGGCAGGGAAATCCGCGTGCGATTACACGTTTCACATGGGCGTGACGCGGTTCGACGACAAATCGCCGGAAGTCCTAAAGCGAGTCGTCGCCGACGGCACGGCATCGTTCAAGGTCTTCTTGGCCTACAAAGGCGCGTTTGGCATCGACGACAGCGAGCTGTATCGAACGCTCGCCCTCGCCCGCGAACTCGGCGTCATCGTCACCGCTCATTGCGAAAACGCCGAGCTCGTCTGGCAGCTTCAGCAGCGTCTCCTCGCCGAAGGCAAAACCGGCCCCGAATGGCACGAGCCCTCACGACCACCCTCCGTCGAAGCCGAAGGCGTCAATCATTTGGCTACCTTCGCCGAAAAAACGAACGCCCACGTCTATGTCGTCCACACGTCGTGTATTGAAGCCCTCGCAGCTGCCCAGCGTGCTCGCCAGCGCGGCGTTCGCATGTGGGTCGAGACGGTCATACCGTATCTAGTTCTCGATCGCAGCTACGCCGAACAGCCCGACTTTGCAGGCGCCAAATACGTCATGTCGCCACCGCTCCGTGAAAAACAGCACCAACACGCGCTGTGGAATGCACTCATCGCCGGTGAAATCGACACCGTCGCCACCGACCACGCCCCCTTCGACTTCCACCAGCAAAAGGAAATGGGCCGCGGCGACTTCACCAAAATCCCCAACGGCATTCCCAGCGTCGAAAACCGCGTCCAATTGCTCTACACGCACGGCGTCGCCACGGGCCGCCTCGATCTTCACCGCTTCGTCGCCGTCGCCTCAACGAACGCCGCCAAACTCTTCGGCCTCTTCCCGCGCAAAGGCACAATTCAGCCGGGCGCCGACGCGGATTTGGTCATCTTCGACACCAACCACCGTGGCACCATCTCCGCCAAGACCCAGCAGATGAACGTCGATTACTCCGCCTTCGAAGGCTGGCCCATCACCGGCCGCGCGGAGACCGTCACGGTCCGTGGCCGCGTGCAAGTCAAAGAAGACCGCTTCATCGGTGACCTCCAGCACGGCCAAATGCTCCGCCGCGAGCCTACCCACGGCGGGTAACCCGTGGGGCAGGCTTCCAGCCTGCCAAGTTTCACGTCAGGGGACATCACAATTTCGCGACCCGGCGTCTCGTTCTAACCGATTCCAGTCGCGCGGTTCCCTTTTTTGAAAGTCTGCACTTCGGTCCTAATCCTTCTCTTGCTCATACTCTTAATCTTCTTCCTAATCTTGCTCCTACTCTTGCTCTTCCGCCCCCCTGCCACCGCCCAACGGTTCAGCATTCCCCTTTCTTCGCCGCCGCCTTGCCTTTCCCCTTCCCCTTTTTCCCCTTCACCTTTCCCTCGCTCGCCCGCCGTTCATCCGCTTCCTTCTCTTGCGCCTGCACATACGCCTCTCGAAACGCCGCATCGTCCCGCTTGCGGGACACCTCCAGCATCGGGTCCTTCGTCTTCACCATCCAGGCATCGAGGTCCTTACGCAGCTGATCCCGCTGGCTCGCATAAGCCGGGTCGCTGATAAGATTCTTCAAACAATCCGGATCGTGCTGGACATCATAAAACTCCTCAACGACGCGATGCTGATAGAGGTCGTGCCGCGCCGCGATCGCGGGATTCGTTGCCGATAAATCCCGCATCCGCCGATACGTCGGCGTCCCCGTCGTCGCCGTCGCCATAACCCTCTGGCCGTTCGACCACGCATTGAAGACATACAAAAACTGCTTCGTCTCAATCGCCCGCATCGGATCGCGCGAGCCGCCCGAATTCTCGTTGTATTCCTTCACGACCATATCTCGGCCCGTTTGCGTCTCGCCTTTCAGCAGCGGCGCGAACGACCGCCCATCGAGCCCCGCCGGATGCGGAATTCCCGTGATGTCGAGCAACGTCGGCAGAAAATCGACGGCCGAAACCATGTGCTGCTCGTCGATCGCCCCCGCCTTCGTCACTCCCGGCCAGCGAATTACCAGCGGCGTGTGCGTGCTGTGGTGATAAAGCTGCGTCTTCGAAAACGGCAGCGGCATTCCGTGATCCGACAGAAACAGGATCACCGTTTTCTCGTCTTGCCCCGACGCCTTCAGCGCCGCCAGAACTTCGCCCACGGAATCATCCGCCCGCCGCACGGACGAGTAGTAATGCGACAACTCCTTGCGAACAACGGGATCGTCGAACAAAAATCCCGGAATCGGCACTTCGTCCGGCGTAAACACTCGCGACGGCTTATGCGGATCGGGAATCGTCTCCCCACTCTTCGCTTCCGCATAAAAGGGCTTATGCGGATCAGCCACGTTGATCACCAGGCAAAACGGCTTTCCCGCCGCCTTTGCCGATTCAATACCCCGCGCGGTGCAGCTGCGATACGTCGGCGGGTCCTTCTGATGCAGTGCCTTCCCATCACTCGCCGTATCCAGCACCAAATCCCAGGCGTAAGGCGAATACGGCGTCGAGTGCGGGACCTTATGCCGAATTGCCGTGAAATATCCCGCCCCCTTCATCAAATCCACCAAATGTGGATAACCCGGATTTTTAACCTGATAAAAACCCTCGACGTGGTTATTGTGCGGATATCGGCCCGACCACATCACATTTCGAGACGGCATGCAATTGCCGACCTGCACATGGGCATAGCGAAACCGCAGCCCGTCCTTGGCCAACTGATCCATATTGGGCGTCGTCCCCGCCAGCTTGCAGCCAAACGCCCCCACCGAATCCGCGCTCATATCGTCCGTCGTAATAATGAGCACATTCAACCGCTGAGTTGCTGAAGGTTGGGCCCCCGACAGTTGACCAACCACCAACAAACAGCTGACAATCATCGAAATCAGTCGCACAATCATCTCCTCGTAGGGTGGGCTGTGCCCACCTCCTTCTAAAGAACGCCCCCATTTTGCCACTATCTAATCCAATCCAGATGTTCGACCGCCCCCCATTATTGTCTTTTTTCTTCGTCCTCGTCATAACAGCCAACCTCGCCGCCGCCGACCACGCCAACGTCCTCTTCATCATCTCCGACGACCTCACCGCCACCGCCCTCTCCTGCTATGGCAACACGGTCTGCCAAACGCCCAATATCGACCGCCTCGCCGCCCGTGGAACCCGCTTCACCCGGGCCTTTTGCCAGGCCACCTACTGCGGCCCCTCCCGCGCCTCGTTCCTCTCCGGCTATTACCCGCACGCCACGGGTGTTTTGGGCTATACCAGTCCCCGCCCGGCGATCGGCAACCGTGCCACCTGGCCGCAGCACTTCAAAAACGCCGGCTACTACACCGCCCGCGTCAGCAAGATCTATCACATGGGTGTCCCCGGCGGCATCGAAGAAGGCGGCGACGGACGCGACCATAACAACGGCGACGGTGCCGACGATCCCGCCTCGTGGACCGAAAAATTCAACAGCCCCGGTCCCGAATGGAAGGCTGCCGGCACGGGCGAAACGCTCGAAGGCAATCCCGACGGCAAAAAGCCCGTTGTTGGCGGCAACACCTTCGTCGTCGTCGAAGCCGACGGCGACGACTCCATTCATTCGGACGGCAAGACCGCTGCCAAAGCAGTCGAGCTAATCGAAACACACGCCCGCGGCAACCATCCCTTCTTTCTCGCCGTCGGCTTCGTCCGGCCGCATGTCCCCTTCGTCACCCCGCGCAAATACTTCGAGCCGTTCCTGCCCTACGACAAGCTCTCCCTGCCGCCCAAAATCCCCGGCGACTGGGACGACATCCCCAAAGCCGGCATCAACTACAAAACCAGCCAGAACATGAAAATGGATCTCCGCCGCCAAAAGAAAGCCGTCGGCGGCTATTACGCATCCGTCGCCTACATGGACGCTCAGGTCGGCAAGGTCTTCGACGCTCTCGAAAAATCAGGCCAGGCAAGCAACACCATCGTTATTTTCACCAGCGACCACGGCTACCACCTCGGCGAGCATGATTTCTGGGCCAAGGTCAGCCTCCGTGACGAATCGGCGAGTGTTCCCCTCATTATCTGCGTCCCCGGCAAGCAGCCCGCCGTCTGCAATTCGCTCGTCGAACTGCTCGATCTCTATCCCACGCTTGCCAGCCTCTGCGGCTTAGAAATTCCCACCCGATTACAAGGCCAGAACATTTCCAAATTGCTCGACGATCCTTCTCAACAGGTCCACGATACCGTCTTCAACGTCGCCCCTTCCAGCAAAGGCTTCCTCCTGCGTGACGACCACTGGGCCTACATCCAATACGGCGAAGACGCCTCCGCCGGCATCGAGCTGTTCGACATGAAAAGCGATCCCAAGCAATACACCAACCTCGCCGAAAAGCCCGAATTCGCCTCTCTCGTCGCCGATTTCAAAACCAAACTAGCCACCAAGCTCCGCTCCATCCGCGATAACGATCTTGCGCGCAAGTGACATATTCTTCATGCCACACACAAACCCGAAGCGTCAGCGAGGGACCCTACACAAACCCGAAGCGTCAGCGGGGGACCCTGCCGCCATTGTATTTTCCACCGCATACTCCTCGCATTTAATTGACGCCTCGCACCTCGGCAATTAGCCTCGACTAGATACCTCGAAGCTTCTTTTTTTGCCGCGCCGCGATGTTTTGCGTTCCAAACAGCGACTCCGCCCACCACCGGCCGCAGCTTATTGCCGCGGGCCTTATCCTCTGCATTTTGAGCCTGCCAACTGCCGCACGCGGCAAGTCGCCAATCGCCGAAATCAACTCCGCGGAATCCGCCAACAACGAGCAGTCGCGAGCGATCGAGAACCGCCTCGCCCTGGAGAAATCGAAGCTTGAAAAACTGATCGAGTTACAGCAGCAAGGCCATGCCACTTGGCTCGAAGTCGCCCATTGCCAAGTGGCCGTCGCGTCACTCGAGGCCCAGCTCAAATCCGCGCGCGAATTCGCCCTGTTCGTCTCCGCCCTGCGGCAACACATTGCCGCATCAGCACCGGACCACGGCGACAACCCATCGAACGACAGCGATTGGCTTTCCGCTTTGCCCGCCATCACATTCCAACTTGCGGCCGCCCGCGCCCAAGCCCACGGCGACCTGCAAGCAGCCCGGCTGTCGCTCCAGCGCCATCAACTCCGCGCCGCAACGATTGAGCAGCTTGCCGCCACTAGCGCCGCCACCTCAGAAGAGCAAATCACCGCCCGCCGTGATCTTCAAACTGCCCAATCGCTTGTCAATCGCGTGTCGTCCCAACACGAGCGAGACGTTCAGTCCCACCACGAACTTCTCCAATCCTCGGCCGCATGTGATTTCACTGACCACATCGCCGCTCTGTCCGTTCAAGAACTTCATCCCGACGAACTTCCATCGCGACTGCTGACGCGGGGCGACTTCGTCCACTCGCTGCTCCAACTGCGACACAATCACCACCTGGCAACTTCCCGCCGCGAGACCATCACGTTCCAGCGCTCGTTAACAAATGAACTTCTAATCCGCACAGAAACCGCCCAGCGGCAGACTCATCGAGCGAATTCCGAACTCAACCGCCTCCGCCTCGACCGCGAAATTCTCCAGGCCGAACAATCGGCCGCCGACGAACGTCGCACGCTCCTCCACCTCGAAGAACTCTGGTTCGTAGCAGCCTCCGCCCCCCAACCGATCGACGCACTGCCGCCCGTTCTCCGCATCGACTCCCCCACCAGTGCGCTACCCATCTTTGCCCAAGGACTCGGAACGCATCTCAGCGCCGGCCAGCAATCCCCGCTCACCGCCGCCGCCTGGCAACCCGTCGCGCCCAACTGGCCCATCAACAACTGGTCCGCAACCCGCCAACTCGTCGCCCCCTCGCTCCCGCTTTCCGGCAACGCCAACGTCCGCTACTCCGAGCCCAATTACGCCGACTTCTATATCAACGGCAACCGCCGCCTCGACGCCCCCTCGATCTCCAACAACTTCTTCCGCTCCGGCGGCCTTCCCTGGTATCTCCCCGGCTCCACCACGAATTTCAAATAGGAGGCAATGGGCATACCTTCCTACTCTTACTCCTAATCCTGCTCTTAATCCTCTTCATAATCCTACTCGTTCTCTTACTCCTCTGGCTGGAATCGCTGCCACGGCCGTCACTTCCCGAAATGCTGCCCTGCCCTCCCGGCCAGATTCCATATCGAACCACCCTCGCGGCTGCTAAAATAATCCCGCCTCCCGGCCACCTTCCTGTCGCAAGCTCCCACCGCAATGCGATCCCTCCTCATCCTGTTCGCGACAACTGCATCTCTCTCGCTCAGTGCGCAGCCACTCCCCGCTGAGCCCTCCGACCGCCAGGTCGCCGAATGGACAATCCTCCTCGGCGGCTCGGTCAAACTAGAAGGCCGCGAGGGCCGCATCCGCGAGCTGACAAACCTCCCCGACGGCGATTTTTCGCTCGAACTTGTCGATCTCGTCGGCGCCAACATCCTGCCGCCGGACCTGAAGTGGCTCACCGGCCTTTCAAGGCTCAAAGTCCTCAATCTGCCCGGCCCCATGTGGAACCCCAGTTCCGGCGCGACCACCGAATACAGCCGCGATTTAAAATACATCGCCCACATTCCAACGCTCGAAGAACTGACATTTAGCTACACGTACTTGGAATCCATGAAGTTCGTCGATTCCGGCCTCGAAGAAATCGCGCCGCTTGGCGGCACGCTGCGGGTCCTCAGTCTGGAAAACACCCAAGTCCGCGGTCGAAAACTCGAACCGTTTAAAAATCTTGAAGCCCTCGACCTCGTCTATTGCCCCATCGACGACGAGGGCCTGAACCAGATGCGCGAGATGACGAAGCTGAAAAAACTGCTGCTGCGCGACGCAGTGATTAGCGACGACGGCCTGGCCAACCTCAGCGGCCTCACCGAATTGCAACAGCTCGATCTGGGCGGCACTAAGATTACGGACCGCGGCATCGGAAAACTCCGCGGCCTCACCAAGCTCAAAAAACTGAGCCTGCAAGGCGCCGGCCTGACCGACGAAGGCATAACGGCTCTCGCCGACATGACCGCCCTGGAAGAGCTAAACCTCTATGGCACGAAGATCACGAACACCGCGGTGGACACACTGCGAGCATTCCCTCGACTGAAAAACGTTGATCTCCGCTATACCCACGCGACCCGCGCCGGCGTCGATCGCCTGGCCGCCGCCTTGCCAGCTGCCGAAATCGATTTTCTCGACTCATCAGTCCGAACGAATGTTCCCGCTGCGGCCCAGCGCGACGTAACCGGCAAATCCGACGCTGAAGTCGCGGCCTGGGTTCAGGCCATCGGTGGAACGGCGAAAATCGAAAGCAATCGACTCACCGAAATCTGGCTTACTACCACCAGCGTAACCGACGACCTGCTGCATAATCTCAGCGGCCTCAAAAATCTCCGCAGCCTGAACCTCTCCGCCACCGAAATCGGCGACTCCGGCTTGGCAAACATCGCGGCGCTATCGAGCCTGCTGGAACTCGACCTCAGCGGCACCCAAGTCTCCGACGGCGGCCTCGAAAGCCTGGCCAATCTTTCGTCACTCAAAAAACTAAAGCTTTCCCACACCCGGCTGAAAGGAACCGGCCTCAAGCACCTTAAAAACACCGCCCTTACCGAGCTAACTCTTTCCGATTCACCGATTAACGATCAGGCTCTGGCCGACATCGCCCAAATTGCGTCGTTACATTCTCTCGGACTCGCCTACACCGACGTGACGAACGACGGCCTGCAATCCCTTCAATCGCTCTCCAACCTGACGCAACTCGACTTGGCCGGCACCGACGTCGGCGACAAGGGCCTCCCGCATGTGGCGAAGCTGACTGGCCTGACCAGTCTCCAGCTCAATTACACGCGAATCACCGACGCGTCGGCTGCAGAACTTGAAAACCTTACCAACTTGCGAGATCTCGCCCTTATCCGCACACGCATCACCGACAAAACAATCTCGAGCCTCGCCAAACTGTCGCAACTGACGGACCTAAACCTCGATTACACCGACGTCACCGACAAAGGCTTCGCGGAGCTCGCCGCTCTCACACAATTGCAATATCTCAGTCTCGACAGCGCCAACCTCGGCGACCCCAGCGCCGAAATAATTGCCAACTTCAAACACCTGCGTAAACTCAACTTGTATCACACGTTTTTTACCGACAAAGGCTATCAAAAAATCAAAGCCGTCCTTCCCAACTGCGAAATCACATTCGACCCCAAATCCAGCGACCCCAAACGCCGCCGCAGTTAAAAGTAGGCCCCTTGCTCCGCAAGGGCCTGCATACCGAATAAAGATTGCGAGGATGGAACCATGTTTTTAAAAGCGTCACAAAAATCTACGGAACGCTAATCAGCTCTAATTAACACTAATCAGTGGTGATTAGAGTTGATTAGTGTTCCCCTCTCCAATGCTCCACATACTCGCTTCATCCTCTTTTTGTCTCCTTCCGCTCCTGCTGGCCGCAGCCAGCGACTCGCCGGCCAACCTCCGCTCGCTGGGCGCACCGATTTCGACCAATAGCGCCGGCGACCTCATCGCCGTCGATCTCAGCCGCGCCTGGCTCACCGACGCCGACCTGCAAACGCTCGCCAAAACTCCCACGCTCGAATCCATCAACCTCTCCTACACCAAAATCACCGACCTCGGTCTCGAGCACCTCGCCCCACTCAAAAATGTCAAAACGCTGAATCTCTATTACGCCGAAGCGATTACCGACAACGGCATCGCCCACCTCAAGCATTGGAAAAACCTCGAATACCTCAATCTCCGCGGCACCAAAGTCACCAGCACGCTCTTCGAGCATATCTCCAAGATGAACAACCTCCGCTTTCTCGATGTCGGCAACAGCCGCGTCAACGACGACCTCTTCGAGCTCCTCGACGGCCTCCCCAAGTTGGAGCATCTCACCTTCGGCGGCAACAAAATGAGCGGCTCCGCGCTCGCGCTCCTCAAAACCTGCCCCTCGCTCAAAGAATTATCGGTTTCCGGCCAACAGCGCACCGACAGCGGCCTCTGGAGCGTCGCCGTCACCGATTTCAACCTTCCACACATAGCCGCCATCACCCAGCTCGAAGTCCTCGACCTCGGCGAAACCAACGTTTCCGACCGCGGCCTCACCGAGCTTTCCAAGCTCTCCCATCTGCAAACGCTCGACCTGCGAGCCACGCGCGTCACCGCCAAGGGTCTCGCGGCTCTGATCGATCTGCCAAACCTAAAACATCTCAAGCTCTGGAAAGCCAAAGGCATCGACGACTCTGCCGTGCCCGTGATCCTAAAAATGGAAAAGCTCGAAGCCCTCGAACTCCCCGAAACAAACCTCACCGCCGCCGGCCTATCCCAACTCGCGGCCCACCCAAACCTCAAACACCTCTACATCGGCGGCCTAGACATCTCCCCAGAAAAGCTCGCCGACCTGCGCTCTAGCTTGCCCAACTGCCACATCACTTGGTGGGCCAAGCCCCAGATCGACTATCCCGACACCGGCCGCCGCTCCGGCAATTGATCGCTACTTCGACGTCAGCTCCAGCTTGATATCCCGCTTGCCGGCATCGGGAATCGATACAGACAGACCAGATGTCTCGAAGCCTGTGTACTTTTTCGGCACTCCGAATACATACCGCACCGGGTCGCCGCCATCAACGCTGCCCTTCGCCCCGGGCAACTTCTCCTCGACCGTCTTACTTACCTGAACCTTGTAATCACCCGGAATCGCCCCTTCCTTTTCCTCATAAGCTCGCAGCGAAAAGTGCCCGCTCGAATTGGTCACCGCATAAGCTCCTTTCGCTCCCGCTCCAACCGGCGGCACCAGCACCACCTGCGCCCCATCCACCGGCTTACCATCCAGCGTCACCACTCCCATCGCCGGCACCGTCTTCGGCAAATTCCCACCGCCCGAACCACATCCAGCCGCCGCCATTATCACAACGACGAACAGGACAGCCAGCCCAGCAGAAGCACGAAATCCGAAGCACGAAATCCGAAACAAGCACGAATCTCCAAAATTCAAATGACTGCAGAGAACTAAACACATCGTTTGAAACATTTGCCGCTTCGAATTTGAGATTTGTTTCGTGCTTCGAATTTCGGATTTCGAATTTATTAATCCGGCGACCCGCTATCCCCACCATTTTTGCTCCCCAGCGCTCCCCACACCCCATACGGGCTGCCCGCGCCCCCCTCCGCCGGTGGCGCCACCGCGGCTAAATTGCCGCAGTCGATGTTGTTGCTGATAAACCGCGTGCTGCCATCGGCCATTGCGACCATCACGCCGCCCGGATGCTCGCTCGTCGCCGTCCAAATGCCGGGAAACAGGTGCGCCGAGATTGCACCGCTATTTCCGAACACGCAGATCGCCGAATTCGGCGGCAGAATGGTGCTCATGGCCGCAAAATAAGCGTTCCCCCCGGCCCAGCGATAGCCGGGTGCATCATCGGACGTGAACATCGTCGTCGTCGGATTGTATTGTTGACCACTGAACATCGCGCGGCAGCTGAGCGGCACATAATTCGCCGGATTGGCACTCGCATCGACCGCCACGCCGCCCTTATCGAACACCTTCGCCGGACGCTGCCGCTCGCCAAGTGCAATCGTGTTGCTCGTCCCGTCCACAATTTCCGCCAGTCGCGTGTAACTGTGCCGGCCAAAAACGCCGCGACTTTTAATCGGCAGCGTCTGGGCCGCCAGCGTCGCATTCGTCCGCTCATCGGGCATGATCTGCGACGCCGTGTAGTCGTCCCCATTGCAAAACGCATAGCTCGTATGGCCCCGCGTCGCTCGCCCCGGATTCGGATCCGACTTGCCGTTATCGCTCGGGCATTGCAGGTGAATTGGGTCGAAAAGCGTCCACACATTGTCGGCAAACGGCTGAATCTGAATCGAATAGACTTGATCAAACACGGCTTGCTGTTCCGTGAACGGCAACAGCGACGTCCACCCCGCGAGAACCAGGCAATGCGTCGGCCGTGCGCTGACATCGTTCAAAGCGCCTGATCCGCACTGCCGCGACGGAAAAGTTTTGAACGTCGATTCATAGTTGTGACACGCCAGCACATTTTGCTTCAGCTTGTTGTTGCAGCTCGTCCGCCGCGCCGCTTCCCGTGCCGATTGTACTGCCGGCAGCAGCAGCGCAACCAACACGCCAATGATGGCGATCACCACCAGCAGCTCCACCAATGTAAATGCGCACCGCGGAGAAATTCGGCGCATAAAAGCACCTCAGGCTGGAATCAATGAGACGGCTGATAAGACGAACGAGAACACAATAGACCGCACGTCACCAGCAAGTCAAGGAAAAGACTAGCGATTTATCGCCGGCCGGAGACTTACACTCCCGCCACCCGTTTCCCGCTCACGACGACGAAGGTACCACTTAATTCGCTCACATTCGAAATAATCACGCGAATTCCACTTGCACGCATCTTTCAGACAATGTCGCTCAGCTTCTTATCGGCCGTCGGAAAGCGGCCGATCCGGGTGCCCACAACCTCTTCCGCCAGCGTCGCATAAAGATCGCCCACCGTGCCCGTGACCCGCGTATGCAGCCCCGTTTTCATGCCGCCCGCATGCCCCGCGGCAATCATCGCCAGCCCGGCGTTCTTATGCGAATTCGCCTCCGCATGCTCATGGACCATCAGCGCACAAGTGTGGTCCAGCAGCGTGCCGTTCCCCTCCGGAATCGATTTCAGCTTGCCAATCAAATAAGCAAACTCCTGAACGTGCCAGCGGTTGATGTCCCGCAAGTTCCGCTGCCCTTCCGGCGACTCCACCCGACCGTGCGTGTACTCATGATGCCGCTCATACGTCAGCCCAAGCCACGGAAACCGCGACAGCCCCTGGCACTTCGTCAACATGTACGACGCCACACGCGTCTGCCGCGATGCCAACGCATGCACCAGCAAATCCGTCTGCAGCTTCGCGATCCGCGGCCAGTCTTTCAAATCGCCACCCTCCGGCGGCTGCTCGACAACCTGCGAATACTCCGGCGGCAGGCTCGCCACCGATCTCTCCAAGCTCCGCACCGACGCCAAATACTCCTCCAGCCGCTGCTTATCCGTACTGCCCAGCGCGTCCTTCAGCGACTTCGCTTCCCCCGTCACCGCGTCCAGAATGCTCTTCTTACGCTCAATCCAATATTGCTCCTTCGAGCCAAACAGCCGGTCGAACAGCCGATGTGGAATCATCTCCGGAGGCAGCGGCCGGTCGCGCCCCGCCCAACTCATATTCCGCTGAATGCTCTCTCCAAACGATTCCTGGCAAACGCCGATCTGCAAGCTGCGAAAACGACTGTCGTTGCCGATTCTCTCGGCGATCGCCTGATCGATCGACGCGCCACCCGCCCCGCGGCCCGAAAACATCTCGCCCGCCACCAAACCGCTCATCGAGTTGTGATGCCCGTTCCCCGGCCCCGGCAGACGCGCCGCCGGATTATCCACGCCGCTCAAAATATGGATGTCATTGCGAAACCGCGCCAACGGCTGCAAGCACGGCGTCATTTCAAAATCGCGCCCGTCCTCGCGTGGAATCCAATACTTCTCGATGATCCCGTTGCCGTTGAACCAAAAGATAAACCGCGTCTCAATCGGCTGGCTGCCACTTTCAGCGGCATACGCGCTGCCGCTCGCATTGAATTGCGACTCAAACGCCGGCAGTCCAACGGTAATCGCCGCCCCGGACAAGCCGACGCCACGCAGAAATCCGCGACGCGAATAAGTTTGCTGAGAATTCATAGTCCACGGCCTCCAACCCAATAGCCGGGACCAAACTTGGTCCCGGAGCGCTACGAATAAATTGTCTACTGCCAGTTCTCCGGGAGCAGGTTTGCTCCCGGCTAGTGAAGGAATAAATCCGAAGTCACTAACGCCACAATTAGCTCTTTAAAACGGTACCCGCTCCCCCGAAACTTCGCAACCAAATCCTCGATCACCGCCTGATCCGCCTCCGTCTCCTCCCGTCCAAACGCATACCGAAACAACTGCTTCACGATGCACTTTTGGCAAGCCGGACTATTGGCCAAAATCCGCCCCAGCTCCTTGGGTGTCGAAAAGCTGGAATCTTCCATTCCCTGGATGTAAGCCGATGTATCCAAGTCTAATTCCTTCATCGTCGCACTCTGGCCGCGAGCTTCACCACGCCGGCCGCCGAAAACGAGCGACATTTTCGGCGAAAACGCCCCAATGGCATTGTATTGCTCAAACCCCAGGCCAATCGGATCGATCAAACGGTGGCACCCGGCACACGACTCGCTATTGAGATGCACTTCCAACCGCTGCCGGTTCGTCAGCGGCCTCTCCTCGCTCACCGTCGGCAACACGGCGTTCACCCCCGGTGGCGGCGGCGGAATCTCTTGCCCCAGAAAATGATTCCGCACGAACAAGCCCCGAGCCGTCGGCGACGTTTCCGCCGGCTTGCTCGTCAGCACCAGAAAACTGCCATGACCGAGCACGCCCGACCGCCCCGAATCGGCCGGATACTCCACTCGCCCAAATTCGACTTCCGGTGCCGGCAGGCCATAGATCTTAGCCAGGTCCGAATTAACGAACGTATAGTTCGCCGTGAAGAACTCCATGAAGTTCTGGTCGTTCCACACCAAATGGTTGAACAGCCGCTTCGTCTCTTCAGCCATCGCCGCCGCCGTTTCACTCGTAAACTCACGGAACCGCCGGCGGTCGCGCGTCGCCGACAGCACCCGATCGAACCGCAGCCACTGTGAAAGGAATTCCTCCAACGACTGCTTCGCCTGCGGATCGGCCAGCATCCTCCGCGCGGTCGCTTCGATTTGTTCGTGGCTGCCAAGCTGCCCATTAGCCGCTGCGTTCAACAGTTCATCATTCGGCGTTGTATCCCACAAAAACAACGACAACCGACTTGCGATTTCATACTGAGCATTCTCGCCGCTCCGGTCGATCCGAAACAAAAAATGCGGCGACTGCAGCATCGCCTCCACAACGATCGCCGCCCCATCATAAAAATCCTGCCCGCGAGAGGCTTCTTCCAGGCACAGCGTCGTATACAGCTTTACTTCGCCATCCAAAAGCGGCCGCCGAAATGCTTTCCGCCCAATCTGCCGCACAAACTTCTCAGCCAGGCTCGCATCATTAACCGACGCCGGCCTCCCCGGCACCAGCCCTCGCTGATCCCCGCCCCGAAACGCCGCCGCCGCCAACCGCTCCGCCGCCTTCCCATAAGCTTCAGCCAACAGCGGCGAAACGTTCTGCCCCTCCACCTGATTCCGAAAGCCATTGATGAAATCTTCCTTCGGAAACCCACTCGCCGGCTGAATCTGATCGCCCAAAAGATCGCGCACAGCATGGTCATACTGACTATGCGTCAATCGCCGCACGCTCGGCTTCGTCCGCTCGCTTTTTGCCGCCGCCGCAATCCGCTGCCGCGCGGCCCGCAGCTCCTCGCTCGACAAGCCCGCCAGATATTTCGCCCAAGTCATCAGCGTCTCTTCCTCAACACTCCCCGCCTTAATCCGCTCCCCGCCCGTGTGCTTCACCTTCCGCAGCGGCTTCTCAAGCAGCAGCGACCGCTCCGGATGCCGCTCATCAACCAAATCGATCAGCGACAACCCAAACGCCGCAATCTGAGCTTCACTCGCCCCCTCGCGCGGAAACTCCAAACTCGTTTCTGACGCCACGCCATTATCGCTGTGGCAACGCACGCACTGCGCCGCGTGCAACATCGGATACACCGTCGTCACAAAAAACGACTCGCCAATTCCCTTCGGCTCCTGCGCCGCGGCAACGCTAACAAGCGACAGCAACAGAAAAGCGATGTTTGCCGTTCCTGATTGCATTTCAACTTGGGCCCGAAGGGCCGCCAAGACGTAGCCTCGACCGTCAGGTCGGGGATCTTGCCAATAATTGTATTGCCTCAAGGCCCAAAGGGCCGACACACCGCGTATCAGCGATAGCATCCTAGCATTTCGATCCAAGCAGTAGCAACTTCATACTCTTACTCCTCCTCTTAATCTTAATTCGCCGCGATGAACTTCAGACGCGGCGGGATTGAACCGGCGCTATACAATAACCTTTCCGCTCACGGAGGACCGTCATGCCCGACCTAACCACCACCGTCGATGGCCTGAAACTCCCCAATCCCCTCGTCATCGCCTCCGGCCCGCCCGGGACCAACGCCAACGTCATCGGCAAAGCCTTCGACGAAGGCTGGGGCGCCGTCATCTGCAAAACCATCAGCCTCGACGCCTCCAAAGTCGTCAACGTTCAGCCCCGCTACGGCCGCCTGCGAGCCGCCGAATCGAACGAAATCATCGGCTGGGAAAACATCGAGCTCATCAGCGACCGCCCCTTCGAAACCTGGCTCGATGAATTCAAGTTCCTCAAAGATAAATATCCCGACCGCGTTCTCATCGCCTCCATCATGGAGGAATATAGCCGTGACGCCTGGATCGAGATCATCGAGCGCTGCCAGGCCGCCGGCGTCGACGCCTTCGAGTGCAATTTCTCCTGCCCGCACGGACTGCCCGAACGCCGCATGGGCTCCGCCATGGGCGAGAATCCCGAAATCCTCAAAGAAGTCTGCGGCTGGGTCATGTCAGCCGCCAAAGTCCCCGTCTGGGCCAAAATGACGCCCAACGTCACCCACATCGAAGACCCCTCCCGCGCCGCTCTCTCCGCCGGCTGTCACGGAATCAGCGCCATCAACACTATCCGCAGCGTCATCGGCGTCAATCTCGACACGCTCCGCCCCGAACCCTCCGTCGAAGGCTACACCACGCCCGGTGGCTACTCCTGCAAAGCCGTCCTCCCCATCGCCCTCCGCATGTGCATGGAAGTCGCCCAGCTCATCAAGCACGAATTCCCCAACCGCTCCCTCTCCGGCATCGGCGGCATCGAATCCGGCCACGACGCCGCCCAATTCATTCTCCTCGGCGCCAATACCGTCCAAGTCTGCACCTACGTCATGAAAGTCGGCTACCGCTGCGTTCGCCAAATGCTCGACGAGCTTTCTACCTTCATGGACAAACACCACTTCAACACCCTAGACGACTTCCGCGGCCACTCCCTTCAATACTTCACCACCCACCACGACCTAGTCCACCGCCAAGCCCAAGCCCGCCAGGCCCACAAACCCGCTACCCAAGAACCCACCACCAAGACCGACGGCCAACCCCTCAAAGCCGACCACGAATGGCGCGGCGACGACTTCGTCAAACAATCCGACTCCCTCGCCCGCGGATAGTAGGCCCCTTGCTCCGCAAGGGCCTGGGCAGAGAATACGGCAGGAATTGGGGAGCAAACTCTAGCGAAATGCAAAAGTTTCCCAACTTCAGTCCCTCGCGGAGCGAGAGGACTACTTTTCTGCTCGCGAATACAACCGATACTCCCCCTCCTTCAATCCCGCCACAATCGGATTCTCCGCAACATACCGCCGCAAAAACTCAAACTGCTCCGGGCTTCTCACCAAATGATCGAAACTCTCCACCTGCCAAAACCGCCCGCTCTGCAATAGCGCCTTATTGATCTGCCCCGCCGTCCAATGCTTCCACGACTTGCACCACCGTTTCATGTCCCCTTCCACGTGGAATTGCGCCAGCACATGCACATGATTCGGCATCACCACAAAATCACTGACGACATACGAGCGTCCATCATCATGCAGCAGGCTCTTCGCGACGATCGCTGACAACTCCGGTCGCCGCAGGGCGCAAGCCCCATGTCCCTTATCCAAGAATTCCATCCACCGATTCGTAAACCGCTCGTGGTAATCCCGCCGCGCTTGCCTGCTTAAAGTGTTGAACCCATCCCGCCAATTCTCGTCTCGCGGATCAATTCCTTGTTGCCGCAACCAACCGGCCCGCTCCACTCTCCACCGCCGCAAAACCTCCTCCGGAATCGAATCAATCGTCCGCCAAGTAACAAAAGCCAACACTCCCGCCTGCTCCCAATGCGGCAGCCGCCGGTAATGCACATACACCTCTCCCTGAGGATCAAAAAATTCGAATTGCATAAACGTCGAGCCTCTTCGCTCCGCCAATGTAGGCCCCTTGCTCCGCAAGGGCCAGCGCCGCGAACAACGCTCGCCATACCAATCAGCCCGTATCCACCGAAGTCGCTGGTTTAAAAATGTGACCCCGCCTTCTTCATCAACCGCGCCATCGCTAAATAAACCTGCGAGCGCTTGCCTATCGCCCGTCAAGGCACACGCCCGTTGCCCCGGACGGCAGCCCCTGGTATCTAATTCCCACATCAACCACTCCTGCCCGGAGGACGGACGACTCCCATCTCGACCAAAGCGGCCCTCTGATCCTCGCCTCGACCACATAAATGGCAATTCAATCCGAAATGTTCGACGCCTGGCAGAAGTACCAAGGTGGGCACTTTGACGCGGCGGAAATTGTTTGCCAGCGAGTTCTCGCAGCCAATCAAAATGACGCCAATGCTTTGCATCTATTGGGGTTGATCGCGCTTCAAATGGGACAGGCAGAAACGGCAAAGAATTCGATCAATCAGGCGATGGCGATCCAATGGACTCAAGCTGCGCCCCACTTTGAGCTGGGGAATGCTCTCAAAAATCACAAACAATTGGAGGACGCAGCC
>DASXLL010000089.1:0-7062 GCA_036496265.1 Pirellulaceae bacterium
ACGGGGTCCTCCGCGCCGGCATTATCGGTTGCGACACCTCGCATGTGGAAGCCTTCACAAAGTTGATCAATAAGAAGGATGCGCCGGCGCCCTTCGACGCCGTCGAAGTCGTCGCCGCTTTTCCCGGCGGCAGCCCGGACATCGCTGAGAGCCGCAATCGCGTCGACGGCTATGTGACGAAGCTCAAAAATATGGGCGTTAAAATCGTCGACTCGCTCGACGATCTCGCCGGCCAGTGCGACGTGTTCCTCGTCGAAAGTGTCGATGGCCGCCCCCATCTCAAGCAATTCCAAGCCGTCGCCAAGGGCAAACCCGTGTTTGTCGACAAGCCGGCCGCCGGCTCGCTCGCCGATGTCCTCACCATTTTCCGCATCGCTGATGAAACGCATACGCCCGTCTTCACTTCGTCCTCGCGGCGCTTCGTCGAAGACGTTCAGGCAGCGGTCAATGATCATGCGATCGGAGAAATGCTCGGCTGCGAAACACTCAGCCCTATGGAAATAGAGAAACATCACCCCGATCTGTTTTGGTACGGCATCCATGGCGTCGAGCCGTTGTTCACGATCATGGGCCCGGGGTGCGTCGAGGTATCGCGCACCGATTCGCCTTTGACGTCTGTCGTCGTCGGCAAATGGAAAGATGGCCGCATCGGTTCGTATCGCGGCATCAAGAAGGGCTACTACTACGCCTTCAGTCTGTTCGGCACCAAGGGCGTCGTGCAGCGTACCGGTCAGGCTGGCTACGAGCCGCTGCTGACAAAAATGTGCGAATTCTTCCAAACCGGCAAGCCGCCAGTTCCGCGCGAAGAAACCATCGAAATCTACGCCTTCATGGAAGCCGCCGACGCAAGCAAAAAAGCCGGTGGCAAACCAGTTATGATCGCCGACATCCTTGCAGCAGCCCAAAAGAAATCGGCCGAGGCATCGGCATCGGCTGGAGGCAAATAATGACCGAGCTAAACCGTCGCCATTTCCTCGCCGGCACCGCCGCAGCAACCGTTGCTCTTGCCACGAATCGCTCGTCGCGCGCGGCCGCCTCGCCGAACGAGAAGGTCGTCTTTGCGATCATGGGCGCCAACAACCGCGGCTCCCAACTTGCCACGACGCTCACCAAGATCCCCAACGCCGAAATTGCCTACATCTGCGACTGCGAAGAAAGCGCGCTCGCCAAGGGCATCTCCGCCGCCAGTTCAAACGGCCGTCCCGCCCCCAAAGGCATCAAAGACTTCCGCCAAGCGCTCGACGACAAACATGTCGATGCCCTGATCTGCTCCGCCCCCAACCACTGGCACGCGGCCGCCACGCTCACCGGCCTCGCCGCTGGCAAGCATGTCTATTGCGAAAAGCCGGCCAGTCACACGCCCGACGAAGGCGAGCGAATGATCGAGGCCGCCAAGAAATCCGATCGTGTTCTGCAGATCGGCCTGCAGCGCCGTAGCCACCCGCAATACCGCGACATTATCGAGAAGGTCCGCAGCGGCGCCATCGGCAAAGTGCTGTATGCCAAGAGCACCTACTACAACAACCGCCCCTCGATCGGCCGCGGCAAGCAAACAGCGCCACCAGCTTCGCTCGACTATGATCTCTGGCAGGGCCCGGTCACGGCCCAGCCCTATCGCGACAACCTCATCCCGTACAACTGGCATCTCTTCTGGCACTACGGTAACTCGGAGGTCGGCAACAACGGCGTCCACACGATCGATATCTGCCGCTGGGCTCTCGGCGTCGACTATCCGACACGCGTTGTCGCTACCGGCGGCAAGTTCCGCTATGACGATGACGAAGAAACCCCTGATACGTGCAACATCGTCGCCGACTTCGAAGGTGGCCGCACGCTTGTTTGGGAAGGTGTCAGTTGGTCGCCCCCCTACAAGCCACTTAGCGGCATCAACATCGAGCTGCGTGGCGACGCCGGCGCGATGTTCTTCGAAGACTATTACTATCGCCGCTTCGATGCCGACCGCAAACTCGTCGAGGAAATGAAAAAAGGCAACAATAGCTGGCAGCCTCACATGGAAAACTTCATCGCCGCTATTCGCAGCGGCGCGAAGCTGAATTGCGGCATCGAAGACGGCCACAAGAGCACGATGCTCGCCCATCTCGGCAACATCGCCTATCGCACCGGCCGGTCGCTTGATGTTGATCCAACCAACGGCCACATCAAGAACAGCCCTGCCGCTGACAAGCTCTGGGCCTGCGAATACCGCAAAGGCTGGTTTCCCGGCGTCTGATCTTCTCCCGTCTGGGTGCCTGGGGCCACGCCCCAGCAACTATTCTGGGGCGTTGCCCCAGGCACCCGGCGTTTCCTACACATCATCCAGTTGCTTCTGGAACAGGAATCCTCTGTTACAATACAACTCGGACATGAGAAGCCTCCTCTCCAAGCTGGTCGCGATCGCCATCGTTGCGCTTTGCAACACCGCGCGCATCCCCGCCGCCGACTTCAATTTCTTCGGCCGCTCCGGCGACGCCATCGATATCAACCTCGGCGCAATCCCCGGCATCGCCGCCGGCTCCACGTTCTCATCGCTCAACCTGGCCGGCTTTGCGAACCACACTGTTCTCACGAGTGACCTCCTCACGGCCCAACCGTTCGCCTCGACCGGCCACCTCTGGGTCTTCGCCAACCCAGCCCGCGACACCACCGCCGAAGGCGACACCAACACCGCCGCCCGCGGCTTCCAAGGCACGCTCTCCGGCAGCGTGCTCGTGAATGGCGTCTCCAAAACATTCAGCGTTACCGCCGCCCCCGGCTACACCGGCAGCGGAGCTGGCTCTGTCGGCCAAAGCTCCGAGAAAATAAACGACGCCACCAATAATCCCCTCTTCGTCGCCCAACAGCAACAGCGACTCCGTTGCCTCGGTTTCGTTCCGGAAGGCGGCACGCCACTCACGGTCGATGCCGATTTCGGTCCCAACACCGATTCCGCTACACACACGTTCCAAGCCACTTGGGCCGGCGGCAGTACTGGTTACAACACCACGCAAGCCGACGTCGATGGCATCATCGGCCCTAACACTGCCAGTTGGCTCAACGCCCAAAACGCGCCTACCTGGGGCGAGCTCATCGATCCCGATCCGCAACCGCCTGGCACATTCTCGATCAGCCGCATGATCGGCAACTTCGACATCTACCACGGCGGCGACCGCAGCGGCATCACACCGCAACCCGAGCGTTTCGGCGTCAACTGGTCGTTCGACCTGATCGCTAAAGGTTCGGCCAAGGCCAAAATCGCCACCGGCCGCACCCAGCGCATCAACGCCATCTCGATGTCCGATGGCTACGGCTCCTCCTGTTGCCACGACACACATCGCGTTGGCGAAGATATCGACCTGGGCACCGATAGTTCCACATGGAACTGGGGCGACGGCGTCACCAGCAGCGAAGAGCAAAAGGTCATCAACCACGCCATTTCTTTCGTAGACGCCGGCGCCTCGGGCAAAGTGATCCGCTTTATCACATCAAATCAAGACATCTACGACGGCATCCACACCGCCCGTCCGAGCGTTGCCCTCTACTACGACACCAGCGGCGGCCACCAAAACCATCTCCACATCGACGTCGGTCCGCCCGCCCAAGTCGCCGGTCTCGCAAACCTACCGGGCGACTTCAACCTCGACGACGTCGTCGACGCCAGGGACTATGTCGTTTGGCGCACGAGCGTCGGCAAAACGCTCACCCAATCCAGCTACACGCAGTGGCGAGCCAACTTTGGCAAAACCATTACCAATCGCCCGATCGCAGCCGGCGCCGATTTCGAGGAAGCCGGCAGCGGCTTGGCCGCCCAAGCAATTCCCGAACCGTCCGCCGCATTCTTGGCAGCAATCGCCTGTTTGTTCGGCCTCTTGCCCCGCCGCTACCCTTCGCGCTAAGTCCCGCTCGGTATCCCCCGGCTTTCGCGGGGATTCTTTCCGCCTCGACTCGTTTTTCGCTCCGCGTCTTCCGACGACTTTCTCTCAGCTTTCTGCTAAACTAACTCTCGTCGGACGGAGCAGGATCGGAGAAGATTTCAATGCGCGTTGCCCCTCATCTCGGATTCGCCGCTGCGCTATTTGCGTTTCTATTCGCTACGACTGTCCACGCGCAATACCCAGTCGCCGGCCTCACTGCCACGGGCCGCACGCTTACGATCGGCGCCGGCTCCGCCTGGAAAGTCTTCATCCCCGATACTTTCGTCACGCGCCCGGGCAACGTCGCCGATGTGATCATGCACCTGCACGGTGATCCCCAAACCGTTTGGAACAATGCCAAATGGGCCAATCTCAACGCCATCATCATCACGGCTAACTACGGCGCCGCCTCCAGCGCCTATCAGACCCCATTTTCAACAGATACGACGCTCTTTCAAACTGCTCTTGATCAAGCGCTCACTGCGGTCCGGGCGCAGTCCGACATTTCCGACAACCTGCAGTGGGATCAGCTCGTCCTCTCGTCATTTAGCGCCGGCTACGGCGGAGTTCGCGAAATCCTCAAGAGCGCAACCTATCGCAACAACATCGACGACCTTGTGGCCGCCGATTCTCTCTATGCGACTACTGCCGCCGACGGCACGCCGCTCGACTCACAAATGGTCGACTACAAGACATTCGCTCTTGCCGCCAAGAACGGCCAAAAAACGTTCCTTCTCAGCCACTCAAAAGTTCTCACTTACACGTACGAGAACACAATCGAAACCGCCGATGAGCTAATGCAATACCTGGGCATCACTCCAACCGCTTATTCCGCAACGGGCCTCGGAACACTCAACTACTATCGCAAAGCTCAAGCCGGCAACTTCCGCATCTGGGGCGCCAACGGCGACACGGCCGATGACCACTCGGCCCATCTCCGCTACATCGGCGACTTCTGGGAGCGACTTCCGATCGCCAAACTAATTCCCGGCGACTTCAACCTCGACGGCACAGTCAACGCTGCCGACTATGTTCTCTGGCGCAAGAAAAACGGCGGCACCGCGCTCCCGAACGACGGCGGCATCACGCCCGGCGTTACCAACGCCGCCGATTATACCTACTGGCGCTCTCGCTACGGATCCGTCTTCGTCCCCGCCATCAACACTGCTGACGGCCTCGGATTCGCAACGGAAATCCCGGAGCCACAAGCCCTATCGCTGGTCGTCCTGATGGCGCTCGCGACTCTCGCTCGCCAGTCTACGCGCCGCACCCCTCGCTGACCGGTTCGAAGCCCGCACCGCCTGCAAGGGACTTTTGCGCTGCCGATTCAAGATGCAGCACCTCGCGTCGCAAGCTACAATCGCCGCATGCTAAAGCTCTGCACCCACACCATCGGTTTTATCGGCTTCCTGGGACTTGCATTGGGCCTATTCGGCGGACCTACTTTCATGACGTGTGGCTGCATCCTGCTCAGCGCCGCACTGATCGCAGCATCGATTCAATCGCTCAACGATTCGAAGTAGCGCGGCCACGCGATTACTGCGGTTCGCGCAGGTCCAGCAATCAAGGCGCTTCATCCCAATAGGGCATTTCAATCGCGTTCTTTCCAGTTTTCTCAGCCTTCAAATCGCGCCACAGCACCGTTCCGCCAGCTATGAAAATCACAACCAATGACACCAAGGCTCTTCCGGATGCGGACTCGGCAAAGTGCGCGCGAAGCGGATGAAGCTCCGCGATCGCATGTCGAATCAAATCGATCCAAGCAGGCACTCCTAGCAGAACAACAGCAGCAATCGCCATGCCGCGTGGCCGATGCCGCTCGACCAGGTAGTTGGCCCCTCGCACCAACCCCGCGAATGTCCAGGTGAATCCCGAAATTCCTACGATGTACCAGAGCATTCCCAGCTCCTGGCCATTGTTGAGCGAGAGCCCGGGCAGTTTTCCAAGGATCGACACACGTAAACCAAGCCGGTACGGCGCAATCCCGAACGCCAGAATCACGATCAACTGCAGCCAGAACCACGCCGCGAGGCCGCCAATGGCAACGATCGCAATGGCCGACCAACCTGAGACATTGAGGTATTTATCCGGGTCAATAAACGCGACTGGCTTATCGCGCTTCGGCCGTGCTGGCTCCGGTCCGACGCGCGGAAAGAAAATCTCGGCCCCGCAGTTTGGACACTTCCCCGAGCGCCCGGACCAGTCATCTCCCCCGCGCACCATTTTGCCACACCAGATACACTTCGTTCGAAGCATCGCCCACCCCCAACTCATATTCCTAGCAAGACGCTCCGGCAGCCCCCGGCTCCGCCGGGGGTTTTGAACCGGAGCAACCTCTCTTAACAGCCCAACTGAACACAATTCAGGTGGCTAAAAAAACTTGTAGAAATGCCACTCCCAACTTGCTACATTCAACCCGCCCCAATCCATTCCGACAGGTATAACTGAGAATAGTCCACAGATGGCGCAGATGATCCACAGATGAAATGCCAAAAGATACATCTCGATCCAATCACAAGCCAGAAAAATCCCCGGCTTAACCATCTGCGCGAATCTGCGCCATCTGCGGACAGTGTTTTTGACCAACTTCAGAGCGCGAACCAACTCCTAATGTTCCAAAATTCACCTAATTTTGACACACCCACGCTCACGTCACCCCTTAATTCAAAGGGATTTATCAAACCGCACGCACCAAAATCGGCGAATATTGGAATAAAAAATCGAGTTCACCGAATTCACGCCCCTGCCAAAATTCAAGTCGCCTGCCACACAACGACTTGCGTCAATCACGCCCGAAAACACGTCGTTCCAAAATTCCAAAACCTGCTGGCGCTGCTCACACCGTGTCTGTTCATCCTGATAGTCCTGGCAGCCCCAGCGAACGCGGAAAACATCCTCCTCAAAGGCGGCACGATCCTCGATGGCACCGGCGGCAAGCCTTACAAGGGCAGCGTCTTGATCCACGACGGCCACATCGCCGCGATCGGTGACGCCGCAGACGCGAGCGTCGCCGGCAAAACGATCGACTGCAAAGGCCTCATCATCACGCCCGGCTTCATCGACCTCCACAACCACAGCGACTCCACCATTCTTCACGACTCGGGTCGCAGCGCTCGTTGCTACCTCACCCAAGGCTGCACCACACTCCTCACCGGCAACTGCGGCGGCGGCC
>DASXLL010000090.1:0-22722 GCA_036496265.1 Pirellulaceae bacterium
GGAACTTGGCGAAAGCTACATGGGTTTGATGCAGTTTTCCCACGATGGGTCGCGTCTAATCGCTATGGGATTTGATATCGGATGCTTTGATGTGTCAACGAAAGCGTTACGCAGGCGAATCTCATATGACGAACTCGTAACGGCTCACCGCGATTGGCCAAGTGACTTTCCAAATCCAATCGCACGGCAATCGGCCGTGTCGCCAGATGGCAAGATGCTGGTCACATCCAAAGAAGCGCGATTAGTGTTTTGGGATCTTGAGGCCGAAAAAGTATGGCAGGTACTGCGCGGCAACTCGCGACTGATTCCGATGATCACGTTTATTTGCGGCTTCGCAGTTTGGGCTGCAGCATGGGGCATCATTGGAAAGCGGAGTCGTCAATCCTTGGCGATAAACGAGAATCAAACAATAGGAGATAGCGGCCGCGAATCTCTCTCACCACGATCCGTACCGCTGGCCTTGAAGCTCTGTCGATGCCTGATAATGGTTGGCGGTCTCGTGGCCCTATCAATACCAATTGTACTGATGTTCGCTTACGGACCGTGGCTCTTTCCGACGCTTTATTTCAGCCTTTTCGTCGGTCTGACGGCAATCACTCTCGGGGCTTCGCCCGATTACCTTAACTTCAAGCGCACAGCAGTCCTGCAACTGGTGAATATTCTCGCTCTTGATCCTGTCAATGTTGTTTTAGCAGCACTGGAATTCGCCCTGCTCCGCAGCCGCAGCGTGAAGGACTACTTGCAAACCGAAAAACGTTGAACCTCCCGCCGCTGGCGGTTTGAGTCTGCTACGCGCTCCTATTGGCTGACGGTCAGCTTTCCTATCCAGCAGCCGTGCCGGCAATTATTTTCCAAATTCCGCGCGCTTTGCGGGAGATTTTGGTCCGGTTTTTCGCCCGTTTTGCAATATAGCTTTGGGAGGCGCTGCCTCCGCCCGAATCGACCCCAATCACAAAATCCCAGCGGCTAACATGGTTTTAAATGTTAGCGCTAACCAGCAAATGTTAGTTTCCGTAAAGGACCACACGCCAACACATTCCATCAAAACGCTTAACTCCGGCTATAAGAAAACTAGCCCAAAATGTTAGCGCCGATTCATCCCTCGGCTACGCGAGTCGGCTCCGCGTCATTCCAAAAAACTTCACCCCTCCGGCGTTACGCCCAGCACAAGATCAAACTTCGCCGCCAGCTCCCCAATCTTCGATTCCTTGATCGGAGCAAAATCAACCGTCACCAACTCACGCAGTTTTTCATCCCGAATGCTCCGCCACAGCCCATCACGTTCATTTCCCGGATGCCCCTTGATAAAGCATTGCGTCGTCAGCGCTTCCTTACCCTTCAGCTTCACTTTGAAATGCACATGCGGCGTCCGCCCCGGATACGGCACCGGCTTAATCGTCCGAAACAAGTATTCGCCCGCCGATCCGGTTACAAACCGCCCGAACCCCTGAAAATTCTTATCCGCCTTATCCGCATTGCCCGTTCGCGAATGCAAATAAGCCCCACCATGATCACACTGCCAAATCTCCACCGCCGCATTCCGCACCGGGTTGCCGCGACTATCGAGAATTCTTCCGCTCAAGTAAGTAATCTCACCCACCGCCGGCGTCAGCTTGTCGTTAATCACAATCAGATCGTTATCCGTATCCAGCGGCAGCTTATCCGGATAAAACGGCCCCTCCGTTTGAGCCGGCGTCCGCAGCAACTCCTCGGCAAACACGCCCGGCACATTCAACGCGGCCATCGCGCCTGCTGAACCATACAGAAACGACCGGCGAGAATAAGTAATTGCCAATGACCGGTTCATGTTCGATTCCTAGACAAGAGGTTGGATCGCAAGCTTGATGAGCAATCAATGAAACCCGTCTTCACGCGATTTGCTCTGCCCTTGCTCGATATTTTTGCGGAAATCTCTCTCGAAAGCCACGACAAACCAGTGAAAAACAACCCGGATATTCTTATAGTCACGGAAACTCGACTTATTTATCGCCCATCCAACTGAGAAACCACAAAATGTCTCTTCTTTGCTTCCTTTGCTACCTTCTGTTCAAAAAATCCGTGTCATCCGCGTCCATCCGCGGCCAAAATCTACTTCCTAGTTTGCAGCCACGCCGCGCTCATCTCCTCTTCGTTTCAGGCTTGTCCCTCATCCTGTCCAGTAGCGTGTTGGCCGACGACACCGACAAAGCCCTCCGCGACCAAGCCATCGCCACAATGCGGAAAGCAGCCGAGTATTACCGCAACAAAGTCGCTCTTCACGGCGGCTACGTTTATTACTATTCCCCCGATTTGAAGCTCCGCCACGGCGAAGGCCCCGCCACAGCGACCCAAATTTGGGTCCAGCCGCCCGGCACGCCCACAGTCGGCCTCGCCTTCCTCGCCGCCTATCGCGCGACAAATGACAAATTCTATCTCGACGCGGCCCGCGAAGCCGGCGAAGCCCTCATCTATGGCCAGCTCAAATCCGGCGGCTGGCAAAACTGCATCGACTTCGACCCCCAAGGTCGCGTTAATCTTTACCGCAACGGCAAAGGCGGCGGCCAAAACAACTCCACGCTCGACGACAACATCAGCCAGTCCGCCATCCGCTTCATGTCCCGCCTTGATGAAGCCCTCGAATTCAAAGACAAAGCAATCCACGAGTCCGCCACGATCGCCCTCGACGCACTTCTCAAAGCCCAATTCGCCAACGGTGCCTTTCCTCAAGTCTGGACCGGCCCGGTTCCGAAGATCGAAGTGAAAAAGGCGAACTATCCCGACTACGACTATCGCACCGAAGGCAAAGTTAAAGACTACTGGAACATGTACACACTCAACGACGGCCTCGCCGGCACCGTCAGCGAAACGCTGCTCACCGCCGACGCCGTCTATAAAGACAGCCGCTTTCGCGACGCGCTAAAAAAGCTCGGCGACTTCCTGATCCTCGCCCAAATGCCCGAGCCACAACCCGTCTGGGCCCAGCAATACGACCGCGACATGCACCCCATCTGGGCCCGCCGCTTCGAACCCGCCGCCATCACCGGCGGCGAATCGCAAGACGCGATCGAAACACTCATGAAAATCTATCGCACTACCGGCGATAAGAAATACCTGGAGCCAATCCCACGCGCTCTCGCCTACCTGAAAAAATCGCTCCTGCCCGACGGCCACCTCGCCCGCTATTACGAAATGAAGACCAACCGCCCCCTCTATATGAATCGGCGTAACGGCGAATATTTCCTAACGTTCGACGACACCGAATTACCCGACCACTACGGCTGGAAAGTCAATTCCCGCCTCGACTCCATCGAAGCCGAATACAAGTCACTCACCAGCACAGGCCGCTCACTCAAGAAGGAACCCACTGCCGACGAATTGCTACAGGAAGCAAAAAAGATCATCGCCGCGCTCGACACCGAAGGCCGCTGGATCAGCACCTACGCCGGCGAAGGCCTCTCCGGCCAACCCAAATTCAAAACCGGCGACCGCTACATCAACAGCGCCGTCTTCAGCCACAACCTCGAAACGCTCAGCGCATACCTCACCGCTACCAAGTAACCCAACTACTATTTCCCATCCTGCAAATCAAAATCAATCGTGTTTTCCTTGTTCTCCACATTCGCCGACAAATCGCTCGTCGCCGGGCTGGTGTATTTTACCGGCACAATCGGCTCCGACAGTGGACTTCGTTGCTCCGGCAGTACATTCGCCTGGTCCATGATCGCCACAATCACGACCTTGTGCTGGCCGACCACTGCGCCATTGCTCGGCTTGTTCGACACGAATGTCTTCAACTCATACGATCCGTCTGGCTGAATCTCACCCGTCCCCGTCGGTTTGTTGCCGTCGTTCGGCAAAAAATTAACCGTCCCATGTGGGACCGGCTTGCCCTTATAGGATATTTTCCCTTTCACCACCGCCAAGCCCGTGCTTCCTCCGCCACAACCAGGCAGCAAAAGCGCCACAAGACCAACGAGAAATAACACCGCCGCAGCCTGTCGCACAGACATAGCATCTCCGAGCAAGAGTGACCAAAAGAAGAATGAAGTCGAAACGATCTGCGGCCGACTACGGATCGGCAAATGTCTCGCCGTAACCGCGCGTGGCCATCGACTGCAAAATCAACAGCGGCGTGTTCTTCGTCATGAATCGCACGCTGCCATCGACCAGCGACACGTTGACCCCGTTGGGATGCGCGCTCGTGAATGGCGTCTCATTGGTGAAAAACGATCCCGTGTATCCAATCGGCCACGTCACCACCTTATGATCGATCATCAACCAACCCAGGGCGTCATTCGGCGGGCTCGTTGCCGTGTAGTTGTAATAGCCCCAGGTCCACGGCTGAATGCCGGCCCAACTTGCCGGATTGAGCTTCCGTCCGAATGCCGACGATGTTTCGCCAAACAGCAACGTGTTCGTCGTCCCATCAGTGATATCGGCAAACCGCACTTTGCTCTTGGGATAAACAACGCCCGAAGCGCTCCACCAGGCATTCCGGCTCTGTTGGCCCTGGAAGAGATCCTGCGTCGCCGAGCCTCCATTGGCGCGATAGTGCAGCGGCGCTTGATTAATCGCATTCACATCGGGATCGGCTTTCCAAGCATCGGGGCTCTTCTTCCCCAATTCCGACGAAGGACAACGAAACGCCGAAATCACATCGGTGTAGATCGGCCGATCACCGAAGTGCGGGGCCGACATGAAACGCCACGGCATCACGGTCAACAAGGCATTCGTTGCCTGGCCCTCGATTTGATCGCGCAACCCCTTCTGTTCAATAAACGGAAAGATTTGTGCGGGCCAGCCAATCACATATCGCACTCCAGAGTTCTGATCGCCGCCGCTGGGAAGCTTCAGAAACGTATCGTGATGCATCTGCATCCCAAGCGCCAACTGCTTGATGTTATTCGCACACTGCGTTCGCCGCGCCGACTCACGCGCCGTCTGCACGGCCGGCAACAGCAAGGCGACGAGCACGCCAATAATGGCGATTACGACCAGAAGCTCGACAAGCGTAAATGCCGCCCGGAGGCGACGAACTGAAGAACCGAACATGCCAACCTCCCCAAAACAGAACCTTTTTCAGAACCGTTCGCCGACTCGAACGTCGAAGGCCGGAGAGAGCACCTTCATTAAAACTTCATTATCTAAGCCTGCGGAATGCCGCAGGTCAAGATTAAGCACGTCAAGTTCTGAATGATTAAGCCGCCCGTGCGGCCAACTTAGCGAAATGCCCCTCGACACGAGCGATTTCACTTCCGGTGAGCCGATAAAGCTCATACACGAGTTGGTCGATGGCCGTATTATGCGACGACGACCAATTGCGAGAAAGTTCCGACAATCGCCTGTTTTTTCGCTCATCGCACCGATCTCCAGCGATGGGAAGGCAAATCGGCAACTGGGTGAGCTGCCCTTTGTTGATCGCCAAATAACCGCCGCTCAGCCGCTTGGCGGCGAAACGGATGGCAAACAGGTAGGAAAGCAGCTTGGAGTTCAGCACCGCGAGCAAATAGTGCGGATCGACCTGAAAATCGGTGATTGCATAAACCTGGACGCCCAACGCAAGACCGTCGCCATCCCAGGCAGCCTCCAGCCGCCTGCTCATCCCGGCAACCACGATTTTCTGCGACGCGAAAATTTGCCGTTTCGTCTCCGTCAGTTCGGTCGCCGTCAGTGGCAACTTCGGTCGCACATAGCGACGATTGAGATACCGCACATTGCCGAGCTGAATTCGATAGCGATCGATATTACCGGAGGTGATGAAATCAATCGCCTCGCGACTATCTCCCGCCTTGATGTCCGAAACGTCCACAATACGTTGAGCGATCTTTTGTGCGGCATAGCCGGCTGTGCCACAGCGAATCGTTGCCACAGACCCCAACGGCGCTGTTGAAACCCGTAACTCCACATCGAGCGGCCTCGAAAACTGAATCGCTTGCTCCGCAAGGCTCGCTTGGCGAACAGCAATTGCACTTTGGTCGCCGAAGCCGCCAACGTTAATCGCATGCGGTTGTGTCGCGACTGCTTTTTTGAAAATCAGGATGTGCGGATAGACACTGGCCGCGGCGAAAACCTTTGAATCAGACAAATCAAGGACATGTTCGATCATCGTTTGCGATAGCAGCAGCTTGCGGCACTCGCGGGCATAGTCCAGCGTTGCCCATTTGCTTGGAATGATGAAGCCGCAGCGACCGCCGGGGCGAAGCAGCTCAATTGCGCGCTCGATAAATAGAACATAGAGGTCAAAATTGCCGCGAGCCGTCGAATACGATTGTCGGAGGACTTCGATTTCGCTCGTGAGCTGTGTCTTAGCCAATTGGCGGATATTGACGTAGGGAGGATTGCCAATGATGGCGTCGAATGATCCGGTGGGGATGCTCGGAGCCCTCAGCGTATTGCCCGTGACGATTTGCTCCGTCGGAAATCGCGAATCGAGCGTCAGCAGCCGCGACCGTGCTACATGAACCGCTGATGAATCGATATCGATGCCCCACATGCCGTCGCGAGCGGCTTCAATGCCGAGCGATTTACGAACATATTCGAATGCGGCCACCAAAAATTCGCCAGCCCCGCAACTGGGATCAAGAACGCGAATTATCCGCGAGTGTTGCCCTCGCGTGTGGAGCAGCGGACCAAGCGTCAAATCCACGATTTGCCGGGCGATTTCCGGTGGTGTGTAATAGACGCCGCGGGCCTTCCGATCGCATAGGGATACGTCGGGCTCAAATGCGGGCGGCGAAAATTGTCGAACTTGGCGCGGCATGCGGCGCGAATGCTATTGTCCGCAGCAATGAGCGCCAAGCCAGACCGCGAATTGCGAATTGGCTCAATTTGGCTGGACATGCCTGCCGATGTATGGGACGCGGCAAACGAGCGAAACTTTGCGGCCGCTAGCGAGTCGGTGCTGGCAACTATCCGGCAGTTTGCCTTGGATCCGTAAATGACACCCGTTGTAATTGGCACCGCCATCGGCGCCGCTGCATTGACGGTTGGCAAGAGTGCCGTCGGAGCGGTCAACAATGGTTTATCATTTGCCTCGCAACTTGTTACACCAAGCAGTGCCACGAGCGCCACTCCAAATAAACCATCGCAGACTAGCGCTGAGCAGGTCGCTCTAAAGCAACGATCAGACCAACTTAGTCAGCAAATCCAGCAGCAGCTCGCGGCGTCGGGAATTCAACTGTCCGAACCCGTCGAGCTAGTCAGCGACGGCCAAGGCGGAATCACTCTTGCGGCCGATCATCCACAAGCCGCCGCCATCCAGACCGCGCTCAGCAGCGATATTCTGCTCGAACGCGATTTCAGCATGCTATCTGGCGATTACGAAGAGTTCGTGCAGTCGAGCGGAGCGACCAATATGTCGCCGACGCTAGTGCTTAGTGTCCCGAAAAGCGCATGATTTAGCGATGTTCTACATTCCGCATGATCTGTTCCGCCGCCGCTTCACCGCTCCGCACACAAAACGGAATCCCCACGCCGCGATAGGAATTACCGGCCAGCGCAAAATGCGGAATCGCCGCCGCCCGCTGTTCAATCTGCTTCACTAAGTCCAAATGCCCGACGTGATACTGCGGCATCATCCCCGACCACCGCACCACATCGCAGAATTCTGGCTCACCGCGTAAACCGATTAGCTCCCCGAGCTCTTCCAGCACGATTCGGCGAATCTGTTCGTCGGGCAATTCAGCCAACTCCGGCTGCAGCGCGCCGCCGACAAAAACCCGCAGTAACACTTTGCCCTCTGGTGCCCGCCCCGGAAATTTCACGCTCGCAATGCTACCAGCAATGATCCGGCAATTCTCGATCGCGGGAACGACGAAACCAAAACCATCAAGCCGATGCGCAATCTGATCGCGACGAACGCCCAATACTGCGACCGAGCAACCCGCATGCGGAATTCGAGCGATTAAAGACGCGAGCTCGCCGTCAACGCCCGCCATTAGCCGGGAGCTAACAGCTCCCGGAGATGCGAGAATCAGCTCGTCAAACTCATTAGTCTCAGAACCACCGCCGGCATATATCTTCCATCCATTTACATACTCAATTCTTTCCACTGCCGTATTCAACCGCACGCAGCTTTTCGGCAACCGAGCGGCAATCCCATCCACCACCCGCTGCATTCCCTCTCGCGGCGCTACAAATTGCCCATAACGTGCCCCCGTCCCTGCCTGACTTCTGACCTCCACTCCCTTGGCTCTCATCCCGCGAATCAAGCTGCCATACTTCTGCTCCAGCTCCACAAACTGCGGCAATGTCGCCCGCATGCTCAGTTTTGCCGGGTCAGCCGTATAAATGCCGCCAATCAACGGCTGAATGAGCCGCTCAAACGCCTCGCGCCCAAATCGACGAACAGTAAATGCTTCGAGGCTCTCATCGGAGTCATCGCGCCGGCCAGGAATAAATCGTTCGGACGCCAACCGCAATTTGCCAAGCGGGCTGAGAATCGGCGTAGACAAAATCGGCCAAACCTTGGCCGGACTCATCAACGTAAAGCCCTCTGGCACCGGCACCAACTTGCCACGACGAACAACAAACGCCCGTCGAAACCGTGCGTCCGTCTCAATCAGCTCTTCTGCAATCCCAATCCGCCGGCACAGATCAATCGCCCACGGCTCGCGCGTCGTGAACATGTCAGCCGATCGCTCGATGAGCCAGCCGTCTCGCTGCTCGGTCCGCAAGACTCCGCCCAGTCGGTCGCTGGCTTCAAACAACGTCACGTCGGCGGTCGAGTCAAGCTCGCGCACGCGATTGGCGGCGGCTAATCCAGAAATTCCTCCACCGATGATAGCGATGCGAAAGGATGGTATCTCGCCAAGGAAATGACACGGCTCAACTTTAGGAATCGGCACGAATGAACCCCTGAGTCACAAGCTAAGGTCGGACTTCGGCGTCCAAGTTCTGTGATCCGTGCAGTATTCGGATGATGAACACACAATCATCCGTAATCTGATAAATTACCAAATACTTGGCAAATCCCTTCGGGCGAATAAAACGAAGAGCGAGGTCAGGTCGAGCTGGATAATCAAGTCGAGTCCCACCGGTTGGATGCGCGACGATGTGCTTTTTCGCCGTAAGCACTGCGGCTCGAAAACGTTCAGCAACTTGATAGTTCTGCCGCGCTAAATACAGGTAGTGCTGTTCAAGGTCCAAATCCGCAGCAGGACGAACAACGACCTTCTTTTTCACAGAAAGCCTCGCCGGCGCGCTTCTGCTCTTAGTTCATCGCCGCGGCGCTGCCACCATTCGTCGGTAAATTCAACTCCCTCACCCGAATCAATTCCTTCTTGAATTAGTTCTGCAAGTCGATCATCAGCTACAACAACACGCGCCTGGTCGATTAGCTCTACAAGAAGTTCGTCAGGAGAATCATAGTGGCCAGCCGCCACTTGATCTCGTATGTAGGAATCTGCCCAATCCGGCAATCGTACGTGCAAGTCAACCACGTTACGCCTCCGCGCATCGACAATATTTATGCAATTATACCTCGAATCACGTCTCCATGCACGTCCGTTAGCCGCATATCGCGACCCGAAAAGCGAAACGTCAGTCGCGTATGGTCGAGCCCAAGCAAATGCAGCATCGTTGCGTGCAAGTCGTGAATCTCGAGCTTGTTTTCGACAACTTTGTAGCCGTACTCGTCGGTCTGCCCGTAAATCGTGCCGCCTTTGGTCCCGCCGCCGGCGAGCCAGAGCGAGAAGCCGAAGGGATTGTGATCCCGGCCGTTGGAGCCTTGAGCGAACGGCGTGCGGCCGAACTCGCCGGACCAGACGACGAGCGTTTCGTCCAGCAGCCCGCGCTGTTCCAAGTCTTGCAAAAGCCCTGCGATCGGCTGATCGACGGCGAGCGCGTTGTCGGTGTGACCCTTTTCGAGGTCGCGATGCTGGTCCCAGCGATCATGGCCGAGGTTCGAGCAAGTCAACTCGATGAACCGCACGCCGCGCTCGACCATCCGCCGCGCGAGCAAGCACTGCCGCCCAAACGACGCCGTGCCTTTCGATTTTTCATCGAGCCCGTATAGCCGCCGCGTGGTCTCCGTTTCCTTATCGATATCCATCAAATCGGGCACCGCAGCCTGCATCCGATACGCCAGTTCGTAATTGGCAATCGCCGATTCGACGGCATCGACGCGGCCCAGTCGCTCGGCAACTTGTTCGTCGAGTTGCTTGAGCAAGGCCAGCTTGTTGCGCTGCAGTCTTTCGCTCGATTCCTGGCGAGCGATGTTAGCGACCGGCGGGTTATCGGCCGTGAAAACCGAGCCTTGATAGGAAGCCGGCAAAAAGCCGCTGGTGAAATTGTCGAGCCCCCCCACCGGAATCAGGCCGCCATTAATGACGACGAAACCCGGCAAATTACGACATTCGCTGCCCAGGCCATAGCCGAGCCAGGCCCCCATGCTCGGGCGGCCCTGCATGCCGGTGCCGGTATGCAAAAAGTAGTTCGCCGATGTGTGCTCGGGAAAATTGCTCGTCATTGAACGAACGACGGCCAGTTTGTCCACGTGCTTTGCGACATGCGGAAACAACTCGCTAACCGGAATTCCGCTTTCCCCGTACTGTTGGAACTTCCATGGACATCCAAATGTGTTGCCGTTGTTGTTGAATTGCGTCGGCTCGATATTCATCGCAAACGGCCGTCCATGCTCCGCGTTTAGCAGCGGCTTCGGATCGAACGTATCCACCTGGCTCGGCCCGCCATCCATGTAAAGAAAAATCACATTCTTTGCTCGCGGCTGATGATGCGGCCGCTTCGGCGCCAGCGGATCGAAGGCTTTCTCATCGGCGACCGTCTGCTCCTCGGCCCACATCGCAGCCAAAGCCACCGACGCGACGCCGCAACCGGCTTGGCGGAGAAACGCCCGGCGATCGAGCGGCAGCGGAGTGTAGCGATGGCAGGGGAACATAAAACGCGGGCTAGTTTACGAACACGAACTCTTTGAAATTGAACAGTACGTGAGCACAATCAGCCCACACGCGCTCGTCGTCGGCGGTACAGCCGTAGTCCTTGGCTTGGCTGTCGAGGAATTCAATCACTTTGGAGCATTCTGGTGTACTCGGTTCGCGCCCAAAGGCCGAGAGATACAGACGGCGGATTCGGCCTTCCGATGAGGCGGATTTGTCCGCCAGCAGATTCTTGGCCCACCACCTCGCCTGCTCCGCGACGAACGGATCATTCATCAAAATCAGCGCCTGGGCCGGCACATTACTCACATTACGCCGCCCAATCGTCGTGAACGGCGCTGGCGTGTCGAACGCAGCCATCATCGGAGACAGAAAATTTCGCCGCACGGCAACATAGAGACTGCGGCGACCCTCGCCATCGAGCGGCCCGCTTTCTTTCGGCCGGCCGCGCCCCTGCATGAACGATGTCAAATAAATCGGCACGCTTGGGCCAAACATCGCTGTGTCCAACCGGCCGGAAACCGCCAGCATCGCATCGCGGATTGCCTCTCCTTCCAGCCGCTTCAAATTCTGCCGATGAAACAGCAGATTCTGCGGATCTGCTGCGTCCACCCCGTGTTCCCTGTCTCCTGTCCCCCGTTCCCTGTCCCCCGACCTCTGTCTATACGTACTGCTCAGCATGATCCGGCGAATCAGCCGTTTGATTGACCAGCCGTCGCGCACAAATTCGGCCGCTAAATAATCGAGTAGCTCCGGATGCGTCGGAGGCTCGCCGAGGACGCCAAAATTATCCACGCTTGGCGCGATGCCGCGGCCCATCAGATGTTGCCAAACGCGATTGACGATTACGCGGCTCACTAGCGGATTCGTCGGCTCAATTAGCTGCCGAGCCAATTCGAGCCGGCCGTTCCCAACGGCTTCCTGGCTACTGGCCACTGGCTCCTGGATTGCCTCCAACATCCGCCGCTTAACGATCGGCCCGACCGTCTTGTGGTTGCCGCGGATAAGCACATGTTCGTTAACGGCTGTGCCATCGCATAAGGCCATACACAGTCTCGATTCGTGCTGAATGTGTTCCAGTGCGCGGTCTCTGGCCGTAACAAAATCGGCGTGCAGTTTTACGACGGTTTCATCTTTGGAATCCATTCCGGCGGCGCGCGACAGCAGCCAATTCGCAATAGCAGCGCGATCCTGTGGCTGTGAATCGTCGGCAATGCGGTTGTTTTCGAGTGCGTCGAGCGTGGCAACGATCAATCGCTGTACTTCGTCGCGAACGTTTTCTCGCGAACTGCCGGCCATCGCGGTTTCCAGCAGCCGATTTGGCCGGATGCTGGGCGCGGCGGGTCGATGAGCTCCTTCCACAACCATCAATACGCGGAAATCTTCACCCTCCTTGGGGCTGAATTCAAGATGCACTCGCTGGCCCACGTATCGTGATAGATCGTGCGTGATCCACCGCGTCGGTAGATCGCTGTTGCCGCCCGTTTCTTTCGCCAACTCGGCATGCAGCGGCCCATTGATCATCGCGTGCGAATCGACCGCCGCATAAACGTTGCCTGCTCCTTCGATCAAGTAATGGACGAAGCCGCTTTGCAGCGTGAACGTCGGTGTTTTTAACATCCGGCCGGCCCGCACCCAACTGTTGAGGCGGCCAGGGTCGTTCTCGCTAGTTTTCGCCGGCGCCAAATCTCGCCAAGGCTCGTCACTGCGAGCTGCGGCATAAGTGGCCACTTCCACCGGCGCATCGCCGTCATTGCTCAGCACGATTTGCCCCGCCTTAACGGGGCCGGAACCGAACGTCGGGCCATCCGTCATCCAATCGCCGGGCCGAACGTTTGCGTAATCGATAATCGTCCGCGCCCCACGCAAATCACATTCGAGCACGCCCAATTTGGTCTTCACGTCGCTATTTCTTGCAGCCAATTCATCAGCCAGCTCACCCACCTTCGGCCGCACTGACTTCACGATCGCCGCGACGATCCTTGGCCGATGCTCCATCTCGATCGCCGCCAGCCGTGAAGCGACTCGCCGATCGTTTTCCGATTGCTCAAACCGCGTCAGCCGATACGACGAGCTCTGCAGATAGCCGGCCAGAGCGTAGTAATCGCGCTGGCTGATGGCATCGAACTTGTGATCGTGACAGCGGGCGCAGGCGACCGTCAGGCCCAGAAAAGTCTTGCTGAACACGTCCAGCATATTGTCGTGCCGGTCGCACTCGTCCTTGCGAATATCCACCGGCGAGTGGCACGCCTCTCCCAAAAACCAAAACCCCGTGCCGATGATCGATTCGTTAAATCGCTCTCTCGTATGCCGCCGCGGTTGCGGCAATAGATCACCGGCGACGTGTTCCACCACAAACTGATCGTACGGCACATCCGCGTTCAGCGCGCGAATCACGTAATCGCGATACTCAAACGCATTGGGAACGTCATAATCAAACTCGTGTCCCCGCGACTCCGCATACCGCACCAGATCGAGCCAGTGCCGCGCCCACCGCTCGCCGAAACGCGGCGAGGCGAGCAGGCGATCGATGACGACTTCATACTGATCGTTAAGCGCTTCTTCGCTCGGCGGCAGGCCGATCAAATCGAAATACGTCCGCCGAATTAAAGTCCGCGTCTCAGCCGGCGGCGATGGCCGTAAGCCGTTCTCTTCCAGCTTTGAGAGAATAAAACGATCAATCGGATCGTGGGCCCAGGTTCCGTCTTTCACGACTGGCGGGTTTAGCCGCTTGATCTGCTGCCAGCACCAATGCTCGGCTTTGCGCTTGGCGAGATCGAACTCTGCAATACTGCCACCGACTGATGCGCCGCCTTTTTCCTCCGGCCACGGCGCCTCCATCGCCACCCATTTCGTCAGCGTCGCGATCTCATCTGTCGGCAGCCGGCCTTTCGGCGGCATCTGGTACAGCTCGCCATAATTGATCGCATCAACCAGCAGGCTTTCCTTGGACTTGCCAGGCACAACCGCCGGACCCGTATCGCCGCCCTTCATCGCCGCTGCCCGCGAATCGAGCCGCAGCCCGCCTTTGGCCTTCTCCGCTTTACCGCTGTGGCATTCCAAGCACCGCGCCGCCAAAATCGGCCGCACCTGCTTTTCGAAGAATTCGTTGCCCGTCTCGTCCGCTATTGCAGACTCGCGGCTTAACGACGAGGCGCTAATAACAAGAAGCACCGCGACAGCCCCCAGGCGTCGCGAGCAATCCGGCAGGAAAAAGGAAAGGCAGGACATCGCTTCCAGCGTATCCCGTCCAGCAGTTGTGGTCAAAACGACCCGCAGATCACCAGGACCAAATTTGGTCCTGGCTAAATCAAATCCTCAGGCCTGAGCCTCACGTCGCAGACCTCAAGGCTCGCACCTCGCACCTACCGCCCCCCATCCATCCCCAGCGACATCGTCAATTCCTCAAATTTCTGGGCAAATTTATCGCTGCTCGAATGAACGTGTTCGGCTTCGGTGATGAACTTGATTTCGTTGTCGCGACGAACGCCGAACTTCTCGAACACGGCTTCGTAATCGCCAAGCGGCTTGCCATACACAATCAACAGCTTGTGCTCGTCGAACTGCACTTCCTGTGGAATCGACGGATTGAGCACCGCGATCCCCGTGCAGCCGTCGTTCATGAGCAGCTCCTCATAGTCCCAGAGCATGCTCTTGAACACCGGCATGTCGATGTTCTCGCGATAAAGATCGGTGTGGCCGCCCTCGCGGTTGTGGCTCGTCTCCAGGACGACATCCACTTCCGTGCCCAGCGGCTCGATCAGCTCCATGAAAATATCGAACAGGTTTTCCCGGCTGGCCGAAGCCATCAAAACCGGCACCTTCGTCTTTGTCTCTTCATCGACATAAAAATCGTGGCGATAACCTTGCCGCGGCACGACCTTCAAGTCATACGACGGCCGAATCGCATCCGTCAGCGCGAAGCGGCCATACCGCTGAACGCCCAAATGGGCCTCCAGCTCTTCCTCGCTCAGCCGCTCGAAGCTGCTGTGGTTCATGGCAGCCTGAGCGCCTTCGTGAAAGACGCCTCGGAAAAACTTCTTCAGGAAGCCCATCGAAAATCCTCGTGCATTACGGGGGCGGCAAATTTGTTCAGGGGGGCTTTTAGCTGGGTCAACGAACAATCGTAGGTCACCATTAGCCGATGTCACGGCTGCAAATTGCCGCCGTTTCCAGTGGCTTTTTAGGCGGCCGCATAACCGGCATAACCGGACCAGTTCGCAAGCTCGGCACTGAACTGGGCGTGTATTCAGTGCCAACACACGTGCGCAGACATTCGGCCCGGCAAATCTAAACGCCGCTACGCACATTGCCAGCATTTCCCGCTGGCTCCTGGCAATTCCTTAGCCATTGACTACCAACCGTGGCAATCAGCGAAACATTGCGGCTGCGCAAAGTAGGTCGGTCAGGCCCTTGACCGACCAGCGCCGCAGTTGGCTTGCCACTTCTCGGGCATGAGCCGCGCATAAACCCAATTGGCTATACTTTCAAAATGCGTTTTCTCATGCCTTCGCTGGCGTCGATCTGTCTTCTGCTATCAAGCTGCCACCAGGCTGCCGGGCCGGCCGTCGAAGTTGCTACGCAGGGCACTGTCACAAAGATCGACTCGGCCGCGACTGAAAAAAATGGCGACCTAATCGAGGAAACCTGGGACGCTTATTCCATGCAGGGCGTCCGCGTCGGATATGCCCACACAACCGTCTCAAAAACCGAGGAAAACGGCCAGTCGCTGATCCTTACCAAGAGCCAAATCCATCTCAGTTTCACCCGTTCCGGCCAAACGATCGTTCAAGAGATGACGATGACAAGCTGCGACACAGCCGACGGCCGCCTGGTGCGGTTCGAAAGCCGCATGAACGCGAGTGTGGGCGACGTCGTTTCCATCGGCGCCGTTCGCGGCAACGAGCTCGGCATCGATACTACGACGCTCGGACGCACGCACTCCCAAAAAATCCCTTGGCAACCGGAATGGGGCGGCTTATTCGCCACCGACCAATCGCTGCGTAAAAAGCCGCTCAAACCGGGCGAAAAGCGCACGATCCGCAGCCTTTCGCCCGATTGCAGCCGCGCAGCAGATACGCATTTTGCTGCTCTGGACTACGAAACCGTCGATTTAACTGGTGACACCGTAACCCGAAGCGTAAGCGAGGGAAATCGCCGGCAAAAATTGCTCAAAATCAACTGCATCCTCGAACTCGGTCCCCAGAAAATCGACTCCGTCGTTTGGACCAACGATCAAGGCGAAGTCCTCAAAACCGTCGTCCCCGGCTTACAGCAAGAAGTCGTTCGCACCACGAAAGCCGACGCCCTCAAGCCGGCCGACGCCAAGTTTGATCTGCTGGTCGCATCGACTGTCCCACTGAAGCAGGAACTGCCCAATGCTCACACGACCCGGCGGGCCGTTTATCGGGCTCACCTCAAATCCGGTCAAATCGCCGGCTTATTCGATCATGGCCTGTCGCAACAGGTTGCTCCTCTCGACGAGCAAACGGCGCAGATCACGGTCAGTGCAATCCGGCCAAACCATCCCGCGAAGATTGATCCAGCGATTAAGGTGGCTCCACCGACTTCGGAAGACGTTTCACCGAGCAACTTCATCCAATCCGACGACATCGTCATCACCCAAATGGCCGCCCGCGTCGCGCCCACCGAAACCGACCCTTGGAAAACCGCCTGCGCCCTCGAAAAATTCGTCGCCGAAACGGTCCACGACAAAAACTTCTCGACCGCCTTTGCCACCGCCGCCGAAGTCGCCCGCTCCCTCGAAGGCGACTGCACCGAGCACGCTGTCCTTCTCACCGCCCTGCTTCGCGTCAAAAAAATCCCCGCCCGCACCGCCTTCGGCCTCGTCTATTACCCGCCCTATCACGGCTTCGACTACCACATGTGGACCGAAGCCTGGATCACCGACCGCTGGATTCCCCTCGACGCCACCCTCGGCATTGGCGGCATCGGCGCCGACCACATCAAGCTCGGCCACTCCTCCCTCTCCACCGGCACCCCCATGTCCGACCTCCTCGGCGTCATCCAAGCCTTCGGGCGGTTGGAATTAGAATTGCTCGAAGTTGAATGATTGTGGGGTAGGGCATCCTGCCTGCCCTAATAAAAATGAGCCACGCGGGCAGCTCGCACTCGCGGCCGTATCGTCGCCGAATCGAGACCGTGCGCAGCGCTGTTACTTTTTTCGTTGCGCAAAAAGCCAAGCGTAAAGCTCGGGGTTGCTATACGTTTGCGACCAACTGTTATGGGCCACGCCGGGGTATTCGGTGTACTTGGGCTCGCCGCCCGCGGCTTTGAGGGCCTCAATCATCTCCCGCGACCGCTCGACGGGAACGGTCGGGTCGTCGGCGCCGTGAAAGGCCCAGATGGGGACGTTTTTCATCGTGGGAGCGGAAGCCGGGTCGCCGCCGCCACAAATGGGCGCCGCGGCTGCAAAGAGCTCGGGTCGTTTCGCGAGCGCGTCCCAGGTGCCGTAGCCGCCCATCGAGAGACCGGTGATATAGATTCGATTGTCGTCGATGGGAAACTCTTTGCGCAGCGCTTCGGTCGCTTTCAGCACGGCGGAGAGCTCGATGGTTAGCTGGCCTGCTGGTGTCTCGGTTTTGGCCAGGCGTGGAATGCCGCCCCAGGCTTCACCCCTCGGACATTGCGGTGCAATCACGAAGGCCGGGTATTTGGCCATGACCTCATCCGAGGCGAAATCATTCATTCCGTGAATGAGTTGCTTTTCGTTGTCATCGCCGCGCTCGCCGGCGCCGTGCAAAAAAATAACGAGCGGATATTTTTCATTGGCGTCAATCGATTTGGGTTTGAGCAAGCGATAGGGGAGCACGTAATCGCCGTCTTGAAAGGTACGAGCCTCACAGCGATCGAGTGCGTTAGCAGCGACGGCGAATTGTGGCATGGGGAAAATCAGGGCACAGGCCCAAACGAAGTTGCGAACACGACCCATCAAAACGTTCCAAATGGCAAAAGGCGATTTACTTCGCCGCAATTTTGTCAGCCACCGGTTGGGGCGGAAGCAAAAATCTGGCAAGTTCTAGACTTTATCTTTTCAGACCCGATCGTTCCAGGCACGGAGGTCGCCAACAAGTCGACTAGGCCTCAATCGTCGTGCCGCCTACGTCGCTCTTCAACTTGACATTTACAATGCATCACGCGCCTGAAAGACAAAAGTATCCGCATGAGCCTATAGATGATGCGAATAGGCGATTGGACCCAAGGTTTCCGGTGTGCTATCCGTCATCCCCTGAAAAACCAACCGAAAACTGACCTCAGAGCGACTTCAGCCGCCCTAGACACCCTGCCGAAAAACATAGTAAGCTGTTAGGCTTTCACTAGTTGCGACAAAACAAACGCGGCCAGTCGGTAACACGAAGCGCCAGTGTCGGTTTTCATTCCTCGTTGGGAGGCCCAATGGTTAAGTTGATTGTTCGGGATAAAGAAAGCATTCAGGAAGCCGTCCGCCGCTTCCGCAAGCTGGTCGAACGCAGCGGCATTAAGAAGGAAATGCGCCGCCGCGAGTATTACGAAAAGCCCAGCGAAATCCGCCGCCGCGCCCGTCTCCGCGCCGAACGCCGCGCCCGCCGACCCACCGTCAAGCCGGGGCTGTAACGTACGGTAAGCTGTCAGCTTGCCTATCTCATCTTTGCAGTGAGCTGATCGCGACGAGCAGTCAGCTCGTTGCCACGGCGCCCGTCGCCATCAAAAACCATCGCGGCCGCTTCTTCGCTCTGCAGCACGGCTTCAACCCGAGCAAACAGCTCGCGCGGGCTGAACGGTTTGCCGATTAAGCAACGAATGCCGTATTGCGACTGCAATTGTTGCGACGACAGTTCGAAGCCCTTCGCGCTGAGCATGATGATCGGCAAGTGAGCCGTCGCCGGAGTCTGACGAATCTTCTCCGCGAGTCCCAGGCCGCTCAGCCGCGGCATCTGGCAATCGGTGACGACAATATCCGGCATCTGCTCGCAGATCCGCTCCCAGCCCTGCTGGCCATCCATCGCGCAAACGACATCGTAGCCCCCGCGCTTGAAGATGAATTCCGCCGCACGCAGAATATGCGCCTCGTCGTCACACAGCAAAATTCGCTTCGTCATTGGCGACTTTCCTGCTCCGCTTATCGCTAACCGCGCATAACGTCCGACCGCGGTGTGCAACGATGCGCACCGATGACTCGCCTTCCGGTCGAACCGACCAGCCACAGCAACCGTAGGTCAGCCGAGGGGGTTGTCCAAAGGCCCCGCAAGGTGGTTATCCGCAAATCAAACGTTCCCAGTGGCAAACGACTGTCCCCTCTCCCTTTGGGAGAGGGTTAGGGTGAGGGTCTTAACGATTCTCCGGCGGTCAGCGGGCCATGCAGCGAGCCTGCGACGTTCAGCCGCCCATATTCCCCCACTGCTTCCGCACCGATACGATGCCGCAAAGCCGATCAACATTCCGACTGTTCCGACCGAAGGACTCGCACCATGCATAACAATCGCATCAGCTTTGGACTGGCGTTTTCCTCGTTCCCACGCTCTGCGTGGGAACGCACTGCACTGACGCTTCGCGTCATTCGAATCGCGGGCCTGCCCCTCGCCGCGCTCCTCGCCCTAGCTCTCACCGGCTGTCCCCACGCCAACCACAGCGAAAAGCCCGTCACCAAAGACGATCACGGCCACGAGCATCACCACCACGGCCCGCACAACGGCCATCTCATGGAAATCAACGGCGAAGAATATCACGCCGAATGGACGCACGACGAAAGCGGCAAGGTCACGTTCTACATCCTCGACAGCGAAGCCAAAAAAGAAGTTCCCATCGCCGCCGACGAGATCACCATCGACGTCAAAATCGGCGACAATCCTCCCAAAACCTACAAGCTCGCCGCCATCAACCCACAAGACGGCAAATCAGCCGCGTTTGAAATCACCGACAAGCAATTCGAAGCCCTCTTCGACCAACTCAAAAGCTCCGGCCTCACGCTAACGCTCCACGTCAACATCAACGGCAAACAATTCGACGAGCCCATCAAAGAACACGAGCATGAACATTGAACTCATTGGTCATTCGTCATTTGATATCCGACTCATGATCGCTTTCGGAGTGTTCCCATGAGCATTGCCTCCGTCACCATTGCATTCATCGCTCTCTCCGCCGCTCCCGATCCCATCCGCCCCGATCCCAACTTTCCTCGGCCGATCGCGGCGGTCGATTCGGTGTTCATCGAAGACCTCACCTGGATGGAAGTTCGCGATGCGCTGAAAGCCGGCGTCGACACGGTGATCGTTCCCACCGGCGGCGTCGAGCAAAATGGCCCGTACCTCGTCACCGGCAAGCACAACGTCGTGCTCCGCGGCACCACCGAAGCGATCGCTCGCAAACTCGGCCAGACGCTCGTCGCCCCGATCGTGCCTTTCGTCCCCGAAGGCGACATCGATCCTCCCTCGCTGCACATGCTCTATCCTGGCACAATCAGCGTCAGCGAAGCGACTTTTCAAGTCCTTCTCACCGACATCTGCTCCTCGCTCAAAACTCACGGCTTCCAAAAAATCGTGCTCATCGGCGACAGCGGCGGCAACCAAGCCGGCATGAAAGCCGTCGCCGCCGCGCTTTCGACCAAGTGGAAAACCACCGGCTGCCAAATCGTCTTCATCCCCGAGTACTACAGCGCCGCGTCGACAGATAAATTCGTTACCAAATGGCTCGAAAGCCAAGGTCTCAAAGAAGTCTCCGAAGGCCTCCACGACGATTTCACCATGGAAGCCACCATGCTCGCCATCGATCCCACGTCCATCCGCATGCAACAGCGCCTCCCCGCCGGCAACTTCCGCATCAACGGCATCGACCTCTCCCCGCCCGAAAAAACCATCGCCATCGGCAAACAAATCATCGACGTCCGCGCCGGCACCACTGTCCAAGCCATTCAAAAAGCCCTAAGCCGCTAGTCTCAGGGACGAGCCAGGAACTTCGGCGGGGTCGGGAGACCCGCGCCGACTCTGTTGGACGCTTGCCAACGTGATGGCGATCTTCACTGATCGTCGGACGTGGCCATGCGAACCCCTCCAGGTTTCATCGCTTACGTCAGCAATGTACGCAAGTTGGCAGAAATCACGGCCTTCATGTTGTTGATAAATTCAACATGTTCTTCGTCGCGCTCACGCAGTTCTCCGCACGCCATGGAATAAACGAGAAAGTCAACGGCGGTGACAAGGCGACCATCGTCCTGATTATCCACCACGAACCGTTTATAGAAGGGATGCTCGATGTTCCACCTAATGACCACGGTTCGACCTTCAAGATCGCACTCGAAGATCTGCCCATTTGGTCCGAGCCGCTGCTTCAGAAATCGACACCCCGCGGCAACGCCACTGCGCTGTGTGCTGCGAAAGTTCTTTCGCTCGCTGCCCTTCGGTTGATCAGTAGGACGAACTCGTCCATTCTTATCGGTTCGTGGCCCCCGACGCTCGACAACCGCCTTTGGCGTCATTAAAAGGCGGCTCTTTTCCGTAATAGCCTTTGAGGCCTGTTCGTGAAACTTATCCTGCTCTGCAGAAGTGGCTTCCACCCCGCGACCAGATTCGAGCCTCTTAATCGCCGTACACTATGCACGTAGATGCTGGCCGAGTTTGTCTTGAATCGACTGATCGAACACCACGGTGCGTTTCGTGAATTCAATGCCAACGTATTTGTCTAGATTGCCGGAGAGGAAGATCTCACCGCGCATTCGGTTGAAGTCGTTGTGCTTTGAGAAGTAGTCTAAAGTGGCGGAACGCTGGATCTGCCGATTGTTACGCATCAGGTAGAACCCCTGATGCTGCAGTGCCTTTGACAGCCGATTTTCGCCTGCGGCAAAGTCGGGCGGGATGAGTGCGATACGGACCCGAATCTGTTCGGTGGACTTGTCGGGACCGTCTCCCAACTCGATTGGGTATAGCTCATCCGAATAAATAGTCGTGTCTGGATCGTCCAACATCAGCGGGTCAACGGCACCAACAGCCTCACCGTTGATGCTGATCAACTTTCCAGCCAATAAGAAATGACGATGAACCTCGCCGAGGTGCTTACGCAAGACGTTTACGAACTGTGTGGTATTGCGGTTTGTTAGCGCATCTGTCTTAGTCAGAATGACTAACGTACCGGATTCCGCGTCGCCAATTTTCGCATCCAATAGACGTTTCTCGTCGTCATTACTTGCCGCTAAGTGCTTGCAGAAGTTGTTCGTGCGTTGAATCTCGTCGACATCGACGATGCTGGTGTAGTACTCACCATTCTGCTTGGTGATGACCTGTGTCCGCCGCGAAAGCGAGAGCCCAGCAGTCACAAGGCCCATCCCAAATTTGCCGAGGTCAGTGGCAGCGTCACGCTCGGTAAGGGAGCCAAGGCGAAGTGCCTGATCGAGCGTATCTTGATCCATGCCGCTCCCATCGTCAGCAATCATAATCTCAAAATCATCGCGGGCCTTTGAAATCTCGATCGATGCCCTGCTGGCCTCCGCGTCAAACGAGTTGTCCAAAAGGTCCGCGATAGCCTCGTAATTGCTGTAGCCGATATGGCGAAGCGACTCGATCAACCGCGATGGGTTAGGGTCGTTCGGCTTGTCAAATGCGATCATGCTAAATCTCCTTGTGCTCGATGTGCGATACACCAAGCGAAATGCGGGACATGAGCATGGCGCAACAAAAAACGCCACGTCTCGTGAAGACCTGGCGCAGAAAACGCGCATCAGCAACGCAGCGAAGGCGAACAATGCCGCCGTTTAGAGCCTATCCGAGAAGTGATCTCGACGCAGTTTCGCCATTCCTCGTAGATTCAGGGATTCCCTTGTCCCTTGTTTTAGGAGTGCCGGCATGGAAGCCACTTCGCG
>DASXLL010000091.1:0-1569 GCA_036496265.1 Pirellulaceae bacterium
GGCCGACAGGTTAGGCATCGACATCACCTCTCTTGCGATCCACCAAGCCGAGGATATTTCGCCCGCTTTTGATGCGCTCAAAGGACGCGCGGAGGCGCTGTACGTCTCTACCGACCCGCTGATATTCACCAATGTCGCCCGTATTAATACCCTTGCTTTGGGGGCACGCCTGCCCACGATTTATAATGGCAGGGAGTACCTCGAGTCAGGCGGTCTTATGTCTTATGGCCCGAGCTACGCAGATTTGTTTCGGCGTGCCGCTGAATTTGTCGACAAGATCTTGCACGGGGCCAAGCCCAGTGATTTCCCGGTCGAGCAGCCGACCAGGTTCGAATTTGTTATCAACTTGATTACAGCAAAAGCATTGGGCCTAAACATTCCTGCTTCGCTGGTGGCCCGCGCCGACGAGGTGATCGAATGAGACGGCGCGAGTTCATCACGCTTTTAAGCGGGACAGCGGCAGGGTGGCCGCTCGCGGCGCGGGCGCAGCAGAAGACTCTGCCGGTGATTGGATTTATGAGCAGCCGCTCGCCTGAGGATTCACAGAGTGTACTTGCTGGATTCCGCAAAGGTTTAAGCGAAAGCGGGCTGGTCGAAGGTAAGGACGCCGTAATGGAGTTTCGTTGGGCTCGCGGCGATTTCGACCGATTGCCCGAACTCGCGGCTGAACTTGTAAGGGATCGGGTCGCGGTGATTGTGGCGGCCGGTGCCGAGCCTTCGGCCGTGGCGGCAAAGACCGCGACTTCAACCATACCGATTGTGTTTGTCAGTGGTGATCCGATCAAGGCTGGGTTGGTCGCGAGCCTGAACCGGCCCGGCGGAAACGCGACCGGTGTCTACAACCTCGCCACCGACCTGGAGGCGAAACGGCTTGGCCTAATGCATGAACTTTTCCCCGGTGCAACCCTGTTTGGCGTCTTGCTCGATCCCAAGTTTCCATCGACTGGACGGCAAGCGGCAGAGCTGCGAGCCGCAGCAAGTACGATCAGTCAGCCGCTCACTTTCCTTAACGCCAGCACTGACGCCGAACTCGATGCCGCCCTTGCGGCTCTGAGGCAGCAGCGCATCACGGCAATGCTGCTATTGGGCAACCCATTTTTTGACACGAACCGCAATAAAATCATCGCCTTTGCGGCACAGCAAAAGCTGCCAGCCCTGTACCATTTTCGCGAATATGTGGTGGACGGTGGGCTGATGAGTTACGGCACCAGTCTGGCCGAAGCCTATCGCGAGGTCGGCGTCTATGTGGCGAAGATTCTCAATGGCGCGAAGCCGTCGGATCTTCCAGTACTGCAATCAACCAAAATCGAGCTAGTCATCAATCTGAAGACCGCAAAGACACTCGGGTTGACGATCCCTGCATCGTTTTTGTCGCTTGCCGACGAGTTAATTGACTGAGATGAATTGCTGCGGTGCATGAGTCTGTTTATGGCCCATCTGTATGGACCGGCCGCGCGTTGCAAGTCGAAAATGATGATTTGGGGAAGTTGGTCTTGCGCTTCTGTATCCGGCCTATTGATGGAGCCTTTGAGCTCCTGGCCATCATGGATATCCGCGCGCGTTCGATCT
>DASXLL010000092.1:0-24533 GCA_036496265.1 Pirellulaceae bacterium
TTACTCAGGAAACCGCTTTTCTGACCCGATACGTGTCCGTAGCCCCACGGCCGCGCGAGACCTGTGAGGGGTCTTCGCGGGCCGTTGGTCTCACCTTAACCAACCCCAAAACCTGTCCAACAATTGGGGTCCACCTCAGACGAGGCAAAACGCCAAACTCGCCGACTATCCATTCCAACTCGGCGTCGCCTCCGGCGATCCGTCGCCCGACGGCTTCGTCATTTGGACTCGCCTCGCGCCAAAACCCCTCGCCGGCGGTGGCATGCCGTCTGACGCGATCGAAGTCGCCTGGCAAGTCGCTGACGACGAGGCAATGACCCGCGTCGTAGCCAAAGGCACAACGGTCGCCAATCCCGACTGGGCTCATTCGGTTCACGTCGAGGTCCCAGGCCTCAGGCCCGACCGCTGGTACTGGTATCAATTCCAAGCCGCGGGCGAAACGAGTCCTCTCGGCAAGAGCCGCACGCTGCCGCCAGCCGATTCAACGCCCGCCGCGCTAAAATTCGCCTTCGCCTCCTGCCAAAACTGGGAGCAAGGCCATTTCACCGCGTACGACCACATGGCCAAGGACGATCTCGACCTCGTCGTCCACCTCGGCGACTACATCTACGAAATGCCCGCCAATCCGCGAGCCTTTCGTCAGCATGTCGGCCCCAAATTGACCACGCTCGACGACTACCGCAATCGCTACGCCCAATACCGCACCGACCCCCTGCTCCAAGCGGCCCATGCGGCATTTCCGTGGCTCGTCACCTGGGACGACCACGAGCTGGAAGACAACTGTGCCGGAGAGATTTCCGCCAAAGGCCTCGCACACGACGCCTTCATGCAGCTTCGGACCACCGCCTACAAAGCCTACTACGAGCACATGCCACTCCGCCGCTCGTCACTGCCGACTGGCCCCTACATGTCGCTCTACCGCCGCATCCCCTTCGGCCGCCTCGCTCAGTTCGAAGTCCTCGACACTCGCCAATACCGCACCGACCAGGCCTGCGGCGACGGCACCAAACCGCCCTGCGGTGGCGAACTGGCGCCCGACGCCACGCTTCTCGGCGACAAACAAGAGGCCTGGCTTCTCGACGGCCTCGCCAAATCGCCGGCGACCTGGAACATCCTCGCCCAGCAAGTCATGATGGCCCGCGTCGATCAAACGCCCGGCGAAAACGAGTCCTACAGCATGGACCAGTGGCCCGGCTACGAGCTGAACCGCCGCCGCCTGCTCCAATTCTTTGGCGAGCGAAAATCGCTCAATCCAATCGTTATTGCCGGCGACATCCACGAAAACTGGGCCAACGACTTGCTCGTCGATTTCGATGGATTAGGCAGCCGGACGGTCGCCACTGAGTTTGTCGGCACTTCGATCTCCTCCGGTGGTGATGGGTCTGCTACCTCAGACAAACGCGACGCCGTGGTCGCGGAAAACTCGTTCGTCAAGTTCTACAACGGCCACCGCGGCTACGTCCGCTGCCACGCCACGCCCCAGCTCTGGAAAACCGACTTCCAAACCGTTCCCTTCGTCCTCAAGCCGGACGCCCCCATCTCCACCGCCGCTTCCTTCGTCGTCGAACCCGGCCACCCCGGCGCACAAAAGGCCTAGCAGCGTTCACTCCTGAAACTTCGCCATAAAAACCACCGCCTCCATATTCTCCGACGCTGCCTCAAAAAACACTTTCAAATCCAGTAGCCGCAGCCACATCTCCATGAAGTGCTTTTCATCGATCGGCTGCTGATACGAGCCGCCTTTGAGAGCAAAGAACTTTTTCCGAACGTCGTCTTCCTCCAACTCGCCCAGCGCATCCGCGATAAACCGCGTCACATCCGGCCGAATGAGAACAGCCGTGTATTCCTTCCCCTGCAAAAGCTGCTTGCCACCCAGCACGGCCACATTCAGCGGAAAATCTCCGGCAGCAGGGTCGAGTTCCCCTTCCGTCAAACACCGATGTATCGGATCCCAGAAGACACCGATGTCCAAAACACGGCCGCTCTTCTTCATATCCGGCCGCGCCTTCAAGTCGTCCAAAAATTTGCGGATCGACGCGTCGTCCTTCAACCCAAACAGCGACTTCGCATTTTCCCGCGCCAACGCGATATGAAAACCTCGACCAACCACCGTAGCACCTTTTTAATAGGGATAAGAAGTCATCGCCACAACTCATCATCCGCAAACGGATGCGCCGGACCCGCCAATTTCGGCCGCGGCAGCGCTTTCAAGAGCGCCGACGCCATCCGCAAATCGTCCTTCGTCGTGATTTTGATGTTCATCGGTGAGCCAGCCACGATCGTCACTTTGTGTCCGATCCGCTCGACGAGCTGCGCATCGTCCGTTGCTGCCTGCTGTCCGCGACGGGCATACGCTTCGAGCAAAATCTGCTTGCGAAAGACCTGCGGCGTCTGCGCTTCCCACAAATTCTCGCGAGTCACCGTTTCCGCCACCGCTTGATCGCCCGCCGCCCGTTTCAGCGTGCCCGTGATCGGAGCCGCCAAAATCGCCGCCCCCGTTTTCACCGCCGCCGCAAAGACCGCATCGATCCAGGCATCGACAATGCACGGCCGCGCTGCGTCATGCACGGCAATATATTCCGCTTCCGGCTTTACGCGCTCCAAAGCCCGCGTCACCGAGTCGTACCGCTCGTTCCCGCCTTCAACGACTTCGATGCCCAAAAGCGCCGCATTTCCCCCAAATTTCTCTGTGAAATGCTCGCGATCCTCCGGTGAAATCACCAGAATCGTCTGCACCACATCGGACCGATTCGCAAACCGATCCGCCGCGTGCATCCATACCGGCCGCCCGTCTAGCGGAGCAAATGGCTTTTTATAGTGCTGGTCCCGAAATCGGCTGCTCTTTCCAGCGGCAGGCAGGATCACAGCAAAACGAGGCACGGCGCTTGTCCGATCGACGCAGGCAAAAGAGGGCTACTATTAGCCGTTATTGTCTTCCGCAGCGAAGCCGAGTCAAGCGAAACCGGACGATCGATGATAAGTTCACAGCCGAATCTCTTTCGCGACGAATTGCCGCCCTCTACACTTGAATACGTCGAAAGCTTATCCCGGCCGTCCCTTGGCCGATCCGATATCCCTCAAATCCCAACCGAATACCGGCGATGAACGTGCGCCCGCTGTTGCTCTTGTCACTGCTCATGCTGGGCCTGCTCGGCATGCCCGGCTGCGGCGGTTGCAACTGGGGCGGGGCAAATTCAATCAGTTCGGACGAAAAAAAGACCGACGAAGAAACGCTCGCCGAGCTGGAAAAACGCAAGAAGAAACTAGAAGAGAAGCCGAAGGACGATTTTGAGCCGCTGGCCGTGCGGATGTTGCCGAGCAATGATCCGTCCCCCTCGCTGAAGCAGCCGCTGATTTTGGTCAAACCGGGCCATTGGGTCGCCGTCAGCGAGACGGCCAAAACCAACAACTTCGATTTTGCCGGCGAATTGGCCACCTACGCCGAATTCACCGCGACCAATCAGCCGCTGGAGGTGGAAGACACAACTTCCCGACTTGGCAGTTCCTGTCCCGCGATTCTGGCCAAAGGTTATTCGAAGCACATCGAGGGCATGTTTTATGTGCCACGGCGTAAGGCGGAGGCCGGCCGCATTTATTCATTACGGAGCGAGCTCCGCGGCGTCCGCACGGGCCGAGCGGAAACATTCAACACGATCGTCAGCCCATCGCTGCGCGATTACGAACACATCATCGTCGTCCTCGCCTCCGGCTCCGCGACTCCCGCGTCCTATAGCCACTTCGACAAGCTGCTGTCGGTCAAAATGCCGCAGGTCGAAGCCACCGAGAGCGAGACGCTGCGCTACTATTACATCTTTCGACCGTCGGTCGAGAAGTCTGCGCCACTGCCGGGTCATCCGCTGGCCTGGACCACGATTGCTTATGTGTTCTGGGACGATCTTGATCCGCGCGTGCTCACCGCCCAGCAGCAGCAGTCGCTCCTAGATTGGCTGCATTGGGGCGGCCAGCTCATCATCAGCGGCCCAAACTCGCTCGATAAGCTGCGCGGCTCGTTTCTGTCCCCCTATCTGCCGGGCGAAGCGACGCAGTCGGTCAAGCTCGCGCAGGCCGACTTCACCGAACTTAACAAGCGTTTCTCACTGAAGCACGACGAGAAACAATTAGCCCGCCAAAGCGGCCCGCCGAAAGGCGAGAATCTGCTGACGATCGCCGTCAGCCCCGAACGGCCGATGCTCGGCGTCGAAATGCAGTTGCACTCGGCGGCGACCACAATGGAGGGCACGGGCGGCCTCGTCGTCGAGCGGCGCGTCGGCGCCGGCCGCATCGCCGTCACTCGATTTCCCCTCACCGATGTCCGCATCAAGCAATGGAAGAATTTTGATGGCTTTCTCAACTCCGTCCTACTTCGTCGTCCCGGCCGCATCTTCGCTCAAGACAACCTTGCGATGCTAAGCGTCAAGTGGGACGACCCGGCCTTAAACCAAATGTTGATCGATGCTCGCCTCGGCTCGACCCTGCGATATTTCACGCGGGATATCGCGTTCGAGGAAGACAAATGGGCAACGAATTTGGTGGCAGCCGCGCCATCGGCCGAATCACCCGCACGACCGCAACGCGGACGAGTCAACACACCGGGCATTCCCTCCGGCGCGCCGGTCTATGGCGCTCCCGGGTTCGTGCCCGGCTTTCCCGGCTACTACCCCGATCTGGAAAAAGTCCGACCCGAAACGGCCGCCATTCATCCGCCGATCGACGACTGGCATTTCGTTGGCTACGGCAGCACGCGTCCCGACGACGAAAAAAAGTATCTTCAGGAATTCGGCCGGAACCCCAAAACAACGAAGCCCGATCCGCCAGGTGTTGCCGCCTGGAACGACCAAGGAGCGGCCTCCGCGGCGGCTCGCCAAATTCTTACCGAGGCCGCCGGCATCGACATTCCCAGCGCCGATTTTGTCGTCAAAGTGCTGGGCGTCTATCTGCTGGTGCTCGTGCCGCTGAATTGGTTCGTGTTTTGGACGATCGGCAAGGTCGAATGGGCGTGGATTGCCGCCCCGGTGATTTCGCTGATCGGCGCCGGCGCGGTCATCCGCCTCGCCCAGCTTGACATCGGCTTCGCCCGCAGCCGCAATGAGGTTGCCGTGCTCGAAATCCAGGGCGGCTACGAGCGAGCCCATTTGACTCGGTACACCGCGCTCTACACTTCGCTTTCCAGTAGCTACACGCTGGAGTTTGACGAGCCCACGTCGCTCGCCGCGCCGTTTCCATCGGGCAAGCAAGATGAATCGCTGCTGGCCATCACTAACTACACCGACGTAGCCTTTCGCCGCGGCAGCGAAACCGCGCTGGCCGGCGTGCAAGTCTCGTCGAACTCGACAGGCATGGTTCATAGCGAGCAGTTGCTGTCGCTCGGCACGAGCGACAAGACACTCGAAACATTGCGGCTCGTCGGCGACGAAACCCGCGGCTTCTCGGTCAGCAATACGACCGATTTGGCCATTCGAAACGTCGGTGTTTTCCGCCGCGTCGATCAACCGACGGCCAATAAACCGATGCAGCCGCAAATCGAAGCGGCATACATTGAAAAGCTGGAGCCGGCATCGAGCGCGATCTTACGATTTGAGCCACTCAAAGCTGAGCTGCGCAAAGAAGATGTTTCGCTGGAATCGCCACCAGCTATTTGGCTGTCGCAGTGGGACGACGCGCCGATATTTTCGCACCGCACCGATTCATCGCGCTCCGACTCGACGAATCAATCGGCCGGCGACGCGGCCGGCATTCGGCTCACGCGGCTGGCACGCTTGGCGTCCGATCGTCTGCGGCTCTTGCCTGGCGATGTGCGACTCGTCGGCTGGACGGATCAGCGAATTCCCGGTATGCACATTCGTCCCGAGGCCCCGCAAAATCGCACCTATACGCTCGTCCTCGCTCATTTGACTCGCGGTTCGCTGCCGCCGCCCCGTCCTGATCGCAATCTGGCGGAAGATTACTACGATCCGGCCGTATTGGAGCCCGAACCCGACTCCACGACTCCGTCGGACGGCATCGACCGTGACCTCGAACAGCCCGCCGCCGGCGGCACATGAAGACCATCCATGATTGAATTGATCGATTTCGGCAAAGACTATGGCGAGTTTCGCGCGGTCGAGTCGCTCAACCTCAAGATCGGCGCGGGGGAAATGTTCGGGTTCATCGGACCCAACGGCGCTGGCAAGAGCACGACGATTCGGTTTCTCGCGACCCTGCTAAAGGCCAGCCGGGGCGAGGGAATCGTCAATGGCTACAGTGTGACGCAGAACCCGATGGCGGTGCGACAAAGCGTCGGTTACATGCCGGACAATTTTGGCGTCTATGACGGCATGAAGGTCTGGGAGTTTTTGGATTTTTTCGCGGTGGCGTACAAGATCGGCAAGGGAAAGCGTAAGCAAGTCATCAATGATGTTTTGGAGCTTTTGGACCTGGCGCATAAGCGCGACGACTACGTCAACGGCTTGTCGCGCGGAATGAAGCAGCGATTGTGCATGGCGAAGACGCTAGTGCATGATCCGCCGGTGCTGATTCTCGATGAGCCGACAAGTGGTCTCGATCCGCGGGCACGGATTGAAGTGAAGGCGCTCTTCAAAGAGCTGAAGCGGATGGGAAAGACGATTCTCATCAGCAGCCACATCCTTTCCGAGCTGGCCGACTGCTGCACGTCGATCGGCATCATCGAGCGGGGGCAACTGCTAATGCACGGGCCGATCGAGGATGTGTATCGTCGCATTCGCGGCAATCGCACCGTCGAAGTCCGCTTCGTCAACGGCATGGACGTCGGTCTTTCTGTCATTCGCAGTAGTCCCCAGGTCCGCAACGTCGCCGTCGACGTGAATAGCTGCGTCGTCGAGCTGGAAGCCACGGATGATCAGGTGAATGAACTGTTGCAGCAGCTCATCTATAACAAATGCGGCGTGCGGAGCTTTTCGGAGAAAGATCCGTCGCTAGAAGACGTGTTTATGATGGTGACGAAGGGGTTGGTGACGTAGAATTGTAACAGGGTCAGTTATATCTGAGGTGACCATGTCCGATTGGCGTCAGTTTTTAGGAAGCGATCCCGGAATTTGTGGAGGTCAGCTTTGCATTCGCGGCACTCGAATTCCCATCACGGTTATTCTCGATAGCGTCGCCGAAGGCTCCCCGCGCGACGATATTTTCAAGAGTTACCCATCCCTACGCGCTGAGCACATCGACGCAGCTCTAGCGTACGCGGCCGAACTCGTCCGAGAGGAAGCGCTGTTGCCGCTCGCTTCTCTATGAAGTTCAAACTAGACGAGCACCTTCCGGCCGAGATAGCGGATGATTTGCGGAAGTCGGGTCACGACGCAATGACCGTCGTGGAGCAAGACCTCTCAGGTTCCTCCGATGAAGCGCTAATGCAGGTTGTCCAATCCGAGTCGCGCGTCATGCTCACAATGGACAAGGGAATCGCCAACGTTGCCGCGTTTCCACCGTCTTTATTCGCCGGAATCGTATTATTTCGACCGCGTCAGACGGGGCGCGGCGCGGTTTTGCAATTCGTTCGCCAGCATCTACCGACTGTCCTGCCCCTCGTCACCCCCGGTTCCTTAGTGGTTGTTTCCGATCAAGGCATTCGCGTTCGTTAATGCTATTCGTGCGGCTCGGTCATGCTCCAGGAATCGAGGGCGGATTTGAGCGTGGCTTCGGGGAGAATGTTCTGCTCGCGGCAGAGGTCGCGGATGGTTTTGCCGGTTTTGAAAGCTTCTTTGGCCATGGCGGCGGCTTTTTCGTAACCGATGTGGGGGTTGAGGCTGGTGACCATGGAGAGGCTTTTTTCGACGGAGGCTTCGCAGGCTTCTGGATTTGCCTCCATCTCGACTGCACAGAACTCGACGAAGGCTTTGGTCGCGGATGCCAGCAACTGCACGCTTTCTAGCGCCGCGTGCCCCATCACAGGCATCATGATGTTGAGCTGGAACTGGCCACCGGTGGCGCCGCTGAAGGCAATGGTCTGGTCGTTGCCCATTACGCGGGCGGCGACCTGCATCATGCTTTCGCACATGACGGGGTTCACTTTTCCGGGCATGATGCTGCTGCCGGGTTGGCGATCGGGCAGTTTGACTTCGTAAAAGGCGCAGCGCGGCCCGCTGCCGAGCCAGCGGATGTTGTTGGATACATTGAAGAGCGTCACGGCGATGGTGCGGAGCTGGCCGTGGCACTCGACGAGGCCGTCGCGCTGGGCATTGGCTTCGAAGTGATTTTTGGCCTCGACGAAGGGAATGCCTGTCTCTTTGGCCAGAACCTCCGCGACGCGATGGCCGAATTCGGGATGGGTGTTGATGCCGGTGCCGACCGCGGTGCCGCCGGCGGGCAATTCGCGAACGGCTTCCATGGCGTGCGCGGCGCGCTGCATGGAGAGCTGAAGTTGGTACGCGAAACCACCAATTTCCTGCCCCAATCGCAGCGGCGTCGCATCGGCCAGATGCGTGCGGCCGATCTTGATGATCTTGTCCCACTCGATCGCCTTTTTTGCAAGCACATCGCGGAGCTGTTCGAGAGCCGGACCGAGTTCGTTCTTGATTTGCAGCGCGACGGCGACATGAATGGCAGTTGGGAAGATATCGTTGGTGCTCTGCCCCATGTTGACGTGGTCGTTGGGATGCACCGGCTTGTCTTTTTGGAACCGGTCGCCGCCGAGAAGCTCGATCGCGCGATTGGCGATGACCTCGTTGGCGTTCATGTTGCTCGAGGTGCCGGAGCCGGTTTGGAAGACGTCGATGGGGAACTGGTTGTCGAGTTTTCCCTCGGCGACTTCGCGGCAGGCAGCGAGGAGCTTTTCGACTTGCTGGTCGTTGAGTTTGTTTTTGCCGGTCTTGGTGAGCTTGCCGAGGTCACGATTGGCGGTGGCGCAGGCGAGTTTTACGAGGCCGAGCGCGCGGATCAGGGCAGGAGGCAGGTTCCAGCCGGAGATGGGGAAGTTCTCGACGGCGCGCTGGGTTTGTGCGCCGTAATAGGCTTGGGCGGGGACTTGGACATCGCCCATGGAGTCTTTTTCGATGCGGAATTGGGTCATTGAAGGCGGAGGGCTGAAGGCTTGGGACTGAAGGTCAACGCGCTAAAGTTTGAAGTTTTTTTATTACGGCGGACTGTAATGATCGTCGGAAGTCGTTGTAGTTAGTGGAGTTGTGAATTTTGGCAGAAACACGTCGGCGCTCAAGTTGAGTGCCTCGCGAGAGGACTTCGATCAAATCAAAACCTAAAACTGTAAGCTAAACGAGCGCACACTGGGTCCTCCATAGGTAGATTGAGATTTGCGCTAAAAACCGGACCAAATTCTTGGCGGGAGTGGCAAGAATTCGGGAAATACTTTGGGTCGGTCTGGAAGCTTGGGAAAGTCGTGGAAGTGCGGCTATGTCACAGCACCACGTACAGAGGAAGCGGTGGGCTCAGTCCACCCTACGACCTTGCGTCGAGCGGTTGGAAGAGCGGGCGCTGTTGGCTAACTTGCCCGCTGGGTTTACCGAGGCGGCGGTGGCGACGGGGCTGTCGAATGCGACGGCGATGGAATTTGCGCCGAACGGGGATTTGTGGGTGTTGGAGCAGACGGGGGCGGTGAAGCGGTTTCGGCCGGGGGCGACGACGGCGGATGTCGTCGGCAATCTGAGCACGCTGGCCATTAGCTCCGTGGGCGAACGGGGGGTGCTGGGGATCGCGTTCGATCCGCAGTATGCGACAAACAAACACGTGTATTTGTATTACACGGCGCTCAGTCCGGTCACTCATAATCGGATCAGCCGATTTACGGTGAATGACAGCAATGCGGCTGATTATTACTTTGCGGGGACGAATGCGTCGGGGCCGGACGCGGGGAGCAGCGGAACGCCGACCGAGCAAGACCTTTTCGACCTCGATCCGCTGAGCAGCGCGACGAATCACAACGGCGGGGCGATTCATTTTGGTCCCGATGGCAAGCTATACGTCGCGGTCGGCGACAATGCCAATGGCGCGAACTCGCAATCGCTGCAAACGGATTTGGGCAAGCTGCTGCGGATCAATAGCGATGGGACGATTCCGGCGGACAATCCGTTTTTGGGAGACACGACGGGAAATAATCGGGCGATTTGGGCCCTGGGGCTGCGCAATCCGTTTACGTTTGCGTTTCAGCCGGGGACGGGGCGAATGTTTGTCAATGATGTGGGGCTCAACTCGTGGGAGGAAATCGACGAAGGAGTCGCGGGCTCGAATTACGGCTGGCCGGCGACCGAAGGGGATCAGGGGACGCCGCCAACCGGTCCCGGAACTTACCTAGGCCCGCTATACACGTATCCGCATGGCAGCGGGCCGCTGCAGGGAGGGGCGATTACGGGCGGGGCGTTTTATAACCCTGCGGTGCAGCAGTTTCCGGCCTCCTACGCTGGCGACTATTTTTTTGCCGATTACGTCAACAGTTGGATCAATGTGCTGGATGTGAGCACGGGAATCGCGACTCCGTTTGCGACCAATGCGCCGGGAACGGTTGATTTGCGAGTGGGAAGCGACGGCAGCTTGTATTATCTGGCGCGGGACGCCGGCAGCGTGTTTCGCGTGACGGCCACGCCGGCGTGGGCCGGATATGCGGGCAATTCGCAGCATACGGCTGTCTCGGCGAACGCTTCTCAGGCGCTACAGACAATCGCCTGGCAAACGCCGGTCGATCTGGCGCCGCAGTACAGCGGGGACAAGTTGTTTATTCACTACGGTTCGCCGTTGGTGACGGCGGCGAACACGGTGATCGTGCCGGTGAAGACCGAAGCGAGCGGAGGCTTTGAGGTCGAGGCGATCGACGGCGCTAGCGGCGCGGTGAAGTGGATGCAGACGAGCGATTACGTGTTGCCGCCGCATAACTGGACGCCGAGTTATGCACCGACGCTGACGCCGGCCAATCGGCTGTATTTCGCCGGCTCAGGCGGCACGATTTATTACATCGATTCGCCGGATGCAAGCGGCACGCGGACGGTAGGCCAATTGGCGTTCTACGGCTTGGCGAACTACACGGCGAATAAGGCGGCCTTCGACGGCTCGGTGTTCATCAATACGCCGATCACGTCAGACAGTGCCGGCAATATCTATTTTGGGTTCGAGGTGAGCGGCGCGAACCCGGCGAATTTGCAAAGCGGTATCGCGCGGATCGCGGCGGATGGGTCGGGGACGTGGATATCCGCCGCGGCGGCGGCCGGTGACGCGAGCATTACGAAGGTGGTCATGAATGCCGCGCCGACTCTCTCCAACGATGGACAGAAGGTATATGTGGCGGTGAGCCACGGCGATTTTAGTTATGGCTACCTGCTGGCCTTGAACAGCACGACGCTGCAGCGGATTGGCGCGAGCGGCCAGCAGGTGCGGCTGCTCGATCCAGACGGCAGCGACGCGATTCTTCCCGACGATGGAACGGCTTCCCCGACAGTCGGTCCGGACGGCGATGTTTATTTCGGTGTGCTGGAAAATCCGTTCTTGTATAACCACGATCGCGGCTGGCTGCTGCATTTTTCGGGCGATTTGAGCCAGAGCAAAACGCCGGGCGCGTTTGGCTGGGACGATACGGCGTCGGTCGTGCCCGCGAGCATGGTGCCGAGCTATCACGGCACGTCGTCGTATTTGCTGATGACGAAATACAACAATTATGCCGATGCAGGTGGTGACGGCATTAACAAAATAGCGATTCTCGATCCGCAGGGGACAATGACGTATTCTGCGGGCGGCCAGAACTTGACCGTGATGAGCGAGGTGCTGACGATCGCGGGCGTGACGCCCGATCCGGAGTTCGGTGGAAACGCCGTGCGCGAGTGGTGCATTAACACGGCCGCGGTCGATCCACAGACCGACAGCATTTTGGTCAACAACGAGGACGGAAAACTGTATCGCTGGAACTTGAGCAGCAATTCTTTCACTGAGCAAGTGACGCTGACGTCGGGACTCGGCGAGGCTTATACGCCGACGATTATTGGCGCGGATGGAACGGTATATGCGATTAACAACGCCACGCTGTTCGCCGTGGGCCTGGAAGACAATCGTCCGCCAGTTGCCAACTCGCTGTCCGTTGAATTGAACGAGGACGGCGCGGTAAATGTCACGCTGGCGGGCACGGATGCGGAGAATTCGCCGCTCACCTTCACAATTCTCAGCGGGCCGACGAATGGAAGCCTCAGTGGACAGCCGCCGAATTTGATTTACACGCCGGCCAAAGACTATTTCGGCAGCGATGCGTTTACATACAAGGCGAACGACGGCCAATTGGATTCCGCGCCCGCTACGGTGTCGCTTACGGTTGATCCGGTGAATGATGGACCAAGTTTTCAGGTGGGAGACGACCAGGGGACCACGGACGAAAGCAAGCCGCAGGTGGTTACCGGATGGGCGACGGCGATTTCGGCCGGGCCAGCGAATGAAGGGGGGCAAACGGTAAACTTCGTCGTGCAGGAGAATACGAATCCGGGCATTTTGCTCAACCAACCGACGATCGATGCCAATGGTACGCTTCATTTTTCGCCGCGGCCGAATGCCCACGGCACAACGACGATCACGATCGCGCTGAAGGACAATGGCGGCACTGCCGCCGGCGGCATCGATATGAGTGCGACGCAGACGTTTAAGATCACGGTCGATAAGCCGCACCCATTGCACAACGCGGCTTGGCCAGTGGACGTGTCGGGCGATGGCTCCATTGACGCTGGAGATGTGATCATTGTGATCAATTACATCAACGCCAAAGGGTCAGGGCCGGCGCCGCCGAATGCGACGGCTCCGCCCTACCTCGATGTAACGGGCGACAATCACATCGCGGCCGATGACGTAGTGACGGTGATCAATTGGATTAACGCGCATCCGGCTCAATCGGAGGCAGAGGCGGCCGATTCGAACGACGAGCTGATGATGCTGCTGACGATCGATGTGGCCGATCAGGCCAAGCGAAAAGTATGATAGTGGCGGGTTTCAAAGAGCAATTGTCGCATTTTTTCAGCGTAGCTCGCCATTTTCGAGATTTTGCACCCGACTGTTTCTTGAGGTAGTGTTTCAATACCGCAAATTTGCGGGCGGGCATTCGCCGTGGGTTTTGAAACACTTGCTTGTGACGGATTGTGCATTCCGGCTGAGCTCCGATTCTTTTCCGCTGACCAGCGCGTTTTAATTGCATCTCAATTGCGGTCGTTGACCGCAGCCGGCCTTTGATTCTTGGCAAAGGCATCGGCGGGGATAGCTGTTGCAATCGCGCTCAACGTAGCCGCGCTCGACGACTGCGCCGTTGGTCGGCAGACCGCCTGTAGAAAGGAAACATGTTATGCGTGACTTTCCAAGAACCGTTCGATTTGGCCGACTGAACCGCGCTATCAATCATCGGCGCGGGAACATCATCGTGCTGTCGGCGCTGTTGATGGTCTTGATGATGTTTGTGCTCGCGATGTCGATCGATGTCGGCTACATCTACACCATGCAGGCGCAGCTCGATCGGGCCGTCGATGCGGCGGCGCTGGCCGGCGTGCAAGATCTCGTCAATGGCACCGACGCCGCACAGGCGAAAGCCGCTGAGTATTTGTGCCGCAACCCGGTCGGCTCGTCGATGACTTTTATCGACGAAACGCAACTTGCGGGGCAATTGACGACGTTTAAATCGCAGCACTCCAGCGACTATCAGATGAAAGCCGGCAGCTGGAACACGACGACCCGGTCGTTTTCGGAAACCAGCGTCACTCCATCCGCCCTGCAAGTGACGATGACGTATCCCAACATGCCGTTTTTCTTTGGCAGGGCGTTGGGCAAGGACACGTTCACGGTCACCTCGTCGGCGACGGCCATGTTTCAGCCGCGAGATATCATGGTCGTGTTGGATTACTCGGCATCGATGAACGACGACAGCACGTTCGCGCGGATTGGGCTGTTGGGGCGATCGGCGGTGGAAACGAGCTTGCAGAATTGCTGGAATGACCTGGGTCCGCCGAGTTACGGCAACTTGCAGTTCACGCCGCAATGGGCGGTGGCTTCGGGTCAGGCGGCAAATGTGGGATCGAAAATCCCGCATATCACGGTCGAGTATCGCAACACGGCCGTGTATGTGACTTGTACACACGCGCTGACCAGCGTGAAGCTCACCTTCAGCGGCGGTGCGACACAAACCATCTCGAGCTCCGCGAGCAGCGGAACATTTCAAGGCTCCGGTTCCAATTCGGGTGACACCATCACCAAGGTAAAGGTGACCTCTTGGAGCAATAACGGCGAGACATTCGACTTTACGAGCAATACCACGTTCATCAACGCTCTGGGACTTAACAATGTCACCTATCCGTATGCGGGCGGGAGCTGGAGCGACTATATCGACTATGCCACCGGCGGCAGCAGCACGAACGCCAGCGCCGGTTATGAGTACAAGTTCGGCGGCATGAATCTCGTCGAGTATTGGCTGGATTGGCACCCGTCGTACGCCGCATGGGCCGATGGCTGGAAGGTGCGGGCGGAGCCGCAGTATGCCTTGAAGGACGCGATGGGGGTTTTCATGGATTTCATCGGCTCGGTTGATACGAACGACCGCGTGGGGCTGGTGGTCTATGATTCGACGAGCGGCAATGCAACTCTAGAAAGCGCGCTGACGAACACTTACAGCACGATTTCGAACATCGTGAGCCATCGTCAGGCGGGTCATTACCATGATTACACGAACATTGGCGCCGGCATGAAGCTGGCGCGGCAACAGCTCGAATCGACGGCGCGGGCGAATTCCTGCAAGTTGATCGTGCTCATCACTGACGGGCTGGCGAACTTCTACAACGGCTCGTACAACCTGTCGGCCGCGCACCAGCAGATTTTGGATGAAGCAAATTCCTCGCTGGCCGATAAATACAAGATCATGACGCTTTCCGTGGGCATCATGGCCGATACGGCGACGATGCAGACGGTCGCGGATACCACGAAAGGAGTCGCTTATGTCGTTCCGGGCGGCTCAGACCACCAGTCCATGCACGACAACTTAAAAAAGGCGTTTCAGGACATCGCCAACGCACGGCCGATGCTGCTGGTGCAGTGACGTAAGTTAGCCCGGCTCGATGCCCCACCGTTTTCGAAGCAGGTGTTTCATGCAAGTTGCAACCATGTCCGCCGTGCTGCTCACTTTGCTGTCGCTGACCGTTTCGGCGACGGCGGCCGATCCAACGGGAACTTGGAGGTCGACGGTTACTTTGAACGGGCAATCGTTCGAAACGATCGTTTCGTTTTATCTCGATTCCGAAGGGCCAACCCTGACTGCTTTCGAGCTGGAAGGCGCGTCGAACCAGAAAGTGGCCATTTACAAGGCGAGCTGCCGGAGAAATCAGATTCAATTCATCGTCGTTCGTGATTCGCCGAAAGAAAAACTGACCATTCATTATCGAGGCGATGTCTCGCGCGATGTGATTACTGGCAGTGCGGTTTTTGAGTACGGCGATCGCAGTCAGACGGCGACCTGGGCAGCTAAACGCGAGAGAGTTGCGGGCCGGTGAAACGGAACGCAAACGCCTACTGCCGATCTCGCAGCCAACTGTTGAATCGACTCAAGATTGAGCGAAGGCGCGGGCGGCCGCCTCGTATACGTCCTTAATCGGGACATTTTTTTCGTTGGCGATGCGGCGGCAGGATTCGAATTCGGGGGAGAAGCTGGTACCGCCGTCGGGGATGACGGCGAGTTTACCTTCGATCGGACCAAAAGGCGTCTCGACGGTGTGGGGACGGCGGTCGAGCTTGTGGCGGGAGGCGGCCCAGCGGCGAATGCCGAGGGTGCCGGTCTCGCGGAAGATGATTTTCTCGAGCTTGGCGATTAGATCCGCGGGAGCAAGGACGGAGAGGAGCACGCCGGGGCGGTTTTTCTTCATGTGGATGCTCGTCGTGTAAACGTCGAGCGATCCAGCTTCGAACAATTTGGCGCTGGTATGGCCGATAATCTCGCCGCTGATGTCGTCGAGATTGGTTTCGAGCATCCAGATCTGGTCGCTGGCTATGCAATCGCTCGACTGGCCGATGATGAGGCGGAGGACGTTGGCCTGCTCCTTCAGGTCGCGGTCGCCAGCGCCGAAGCCGATGGTTTCCATCGTCATCGCGGGCAAGGGGCCGAATTCGTCGGCAACCGTTTTGACGATGGCTGCGCCGGTGGGCGTGGTAAGCTCAAAGGGAACGCTGGAGGCGGCGAGGGGGACGCCTTTGAGGATTTCGGCGGTGGCGGGCGCGGGAACGCTGACGCGGCCGTGCTCGATTTCGATGTGACCTGTGCCGGTGGGAACTGGCGAGCAGACGATGCGATCGACGCCAAGGAGCGAGAGGCCGACGGCACAGCCGACGATGTCGGCGATGGAATCGACGGCACCGACTTCGTGGAAATGGACCTTGCGGATCGTAGTGCCATGGACTTTGGCTTCGGCTTCGCCGATGCAGGTGAAGATGCGCTTGGCGAGGTCTTTTTGGGGTGGAGTAAGGCCGCTAGAGGCGTCGATTTTCTCGGTGATGTGATGTAAATGCCGATGCGCGTGTTCCGGTTCGTGCTCGACTTTGACTTTGGTGGCGCGGAAGCCGTGGCGTTTGACTTCCTCGCTGGCGAGGCGAATGTTGGGGAGGCCGAGGGAGTCGATGCCGGCTTGAAGGGCGGCGAGGTCGATGCCGCAATCGACGAGGGCCCCGAGGGTCATGTCGCCGCTGATGCCGGACAAGCAGTCGAAGAAGGCGAGTTTCATGGGATGGCTAGGAAGTTCAAAGTTCAGAGTTCAAAGTTCAAAGTTGATAGCGTCTTAACTTTGAACCTTGAACTTTGAACCTTGAACTTGTTCATGGACAACGGTGACGCTGGTGCTGATGCCGCCGCGGGCGGTGAAAGCGGCGACGAGCTTTATGTGGCGGGGCTGGAGGGCGGCGACGAGATCATCGAGGATGCGATTGGTAACGTTTTCGTAGAAAATGCCCTGGTTGCGAAAGCTTTGGAGATAGATCTTGAGGCTTTTCAGCTCGACGCACTTTTTGTCCGGCGTGTACGTGAAGGTGAGTGTGCCGAAGTCGGGCTGGCCGGTTTTGGGGCAGACCGAGGTGAATTCGGGGCAGACGATTTCGATGATATAGTCGCGGCTGGGAAACTGGTTGTCGAAGGTTTCCAGGAGGGCGCGGGGGTTGGATGGCGGCGTGGCGGTCAACTCTAGTGTTCCTTACCGTTTTCGGTCGATTGTGGCATGATGGGGGAAGAACGGACAGGGGCAGAGTTCTAAGTTCGTAGTTCAAAGTTTGCTGTTGTGTTGATCGCCGAGATTTTTTCGTCGCTGCAGGGCGAAGGCTTGCTGACGGGCACGCCCAGCGTGTTTGTGCGCGCGAGCGGTTGCAATCTGCGGTGCTGGTTTTGTGATACGCCGTATACGTCGTGGCAGCCGGAGGGGGAGGATTGGTCGGTGGAAGCGGTGGTGGAGGAGGTGGAGCGGTTGGCAAGTAGGCCGCTTCTGTCGGAAGCGGCTTCAAGTGACACAACCGGCGCCGCGCAAGGTCCCATCCGGCAGGTGGGACCTACTAGGCACGTCGTCATCACGGGTGGGGAGCCGATGCTGTTTGCGGAGATGATTCCGCTGTGCCGGCGGCTGAAGGAACTGGGGTTTCACATCACGGTCGAGACAGCGGGGACGTTGTTCTTGCCGGTTGAATGTGACTTGATGTCGATCAGCCCAAAATTGGCCAATTCGACACCGAGTTTGGAACAAGCGGGAAAGTGGGCGGCCCGGCATGAGCAGACGCGGCATCAGCCGGAGGTGATCGCTCGGCTGATTCGCGATTATGAATATCAGCTCAAATTCGTCGTCGATTCATCGGCCGATTTGGCTGAGGTGCATGACTGGCTAGACCACTTTCCACTTGCGGACCGAAGTCGCGCACTATTGATGCCACAAGGGACCGAGCCAACCGCGCTCGCTGCGCTTCAGCAGTGGCTTGAACCTTACTGCCGTGATCGGGGCTTCGTTTTTTGCCCGCGGAAGCACATCGAATGGTTTGGTGCTCGCCGCGGGACGTGAAAGCCAGCAGTTGCGGCAACTGCTTCCGGTCAGGGCGCCTGCAGCGACCCCAAAAAGCTGATCAGATGCATTCGATCGGCCAGATCGAGCAGGCGAAAATCCTTGACCGCGAATTCGGCCTCGCCGCCGTGCAGCAGGATGGCGTCAAGCAATGTCGCTGCCCGGCCGTCGTGCAAATAGGGGGCGGAATTCGCCACGCCCCACAGCGGCGGCGTCCGCCATTCGGACTCTAACTTCGAAGCCACCACCTTATACTGATTGCGGTCGCCCGTTTTCGCGTCGGTAATCTCGACCGACGTAGGAGGCGGGCCGGTGATTGCCAGATCTTGAAATGTCGAGCCGCCGTAATAGGTGCCAGGCGATATCGGTTGAGGCGGTGGACGCTCACCTTCCGGGGGTGTCGGCAGCCGGCGAATGAAAACCAGGCTGGGATCGGCCATGACCGGATCGGCCAGACCTGCCCCCATGTCGTGCAGCAATAGATCGCTAAAGATGCCTTTCACCGCATCGACTTGCTCCAGGTGGCATTCCGCACAGCCGATCGAGGTAAACAACTCGCGGCCCCGGTTGTGGTGCGACCGCTGATACGGTTGCCGCGGCTTGAACTCGCGTGGACGATCCAGCGCGGCGACAAAAGCCGTTAAGGACTCGCATTGTTCCGCCGACAGATCGAGCCCGGCTGGCCGATACTTGGGTCGCGTGGGGTCCAGCGGCTGCGGATTGCGGGGCACCTCCAAGCCGAGCTCGTTGGCACAGGCGCCGAGCACGAAGTCGTGCAGGTGCTCTTGCTGGCCGCGCCAGCCGAAGCGGCCGACTTTCTCCGGCCCGATCGGCGGGACACGGCCGGAGACCTTGCCTTCAGACGCCTGGTGCCTTTCCAGACGATGAAACACGTCGTCTGGAATGCGGTCGATCAAGCCGGCGCCGAACAGAGCCGTCGTGTTTCGCTGCGGGCGCACCAGCCGCACATGATTGCTTTTAGTGACGAACGGCAACGGTTCGGACGTGAGCTTCCGTTGCAGCTCTATTCGCTCACTTTTGTCGGGATCGAGCGGAACATATTGGCCGCCCAGGTTCGATTTGAGCTGAAAATACTTCTCGCCGGGGCCGAAGCGATGCAGCAGCAGGGTCGGCACGATGCGGTCATCGCCGTTAACGAACGCCGGATGCAGACTTTTGAGCGTGACTTGGAGCAACTTGGGATCGGGCCGCGGGGCGCCCGGCTGGAGCTGCGCCGAGATCAGGCTGACATTGAATTCGACGCCGCCGCCGCCGCCCAGCGAACCTTGCCGATGGCACGCCGCGCAGGAAACGTGGTTGAAAAGTGGACCGAGGCCGTCGCCCCCGTTGGGTCCGGCCTTGCCGACCGAAAACTCCTTGATGAAAAGCCGCTGACCGGCCTCGATTTTTTCTTTGAGCCGGCCGGCGTCTGCCGCAATCGCCGCGGCCGCAGTCGTCAAAACAATCAAACATCCAGTCGATAACTTCCACTGATTGATCGGGACCATAAAGCACACGTTTCTCCCGCGCCTTCGCCGACCACCAATTCCCCTGATGCCAATTTGGTGATGAGCAACTGCGCACTTGGGTTAATTCCATTCGTTGCCGGCCGATGCGGTGCGGCATCGCGCGCAGAACTGGCCCGCTTTTCAACCCAGACGTTGGCCACGACCAAAAGCGAGAGTCACCAGCAGAGAAATCGGCAGGCGCAAGCACGCTTCGATCGCGACGCTAATGCCCCTGGTAAGCTGGTGCGGCCGGCGATGCATAAGAAAATTGCCGGCAGCACCATTCAAGATAGGAAGTCGGTTGGCGAAGTCAAGCCCGACCGTTGCTTTATGCGGCAGGCCGGTGGGATGCCCCGAGGTCAGATCCCAGAGCCGCTTAAAAATTCTTCGTTGACGGGGTCGAAGAATTGCATGACTTTGGGATCGACGAGGGAAAACATGTTCATGCGAAAGAGCGGTGGCGAGTAGATGTGGAGCGTGACGAGGTCGTGGCCTTCGGGCTGGAGGTTCGACATTTGGTGGACATCGGAGTCCTGGCTGGCGCAAGAATCGCCGGCTGCGAGTTGTCTTGACGATGTGGCGTAGTACATGCCGTTGGCTGCGCGGGCGAAGCTCGTCTCGGTGGCTACGCCGGCGATGATTTTGACGGCGCAGCTTGAGCCGCGGTGATCGTGGATGGGGCTGCGCTGGCCGCTGTGCCAGCAGATGACGAGGGCCTGATAGCTGGGACCGGAATGCATCAGGTTGCGGACGTAATGGTCGGCGGAGAATTTTAGGAACGGCCGAACGACGTCCAACGTGACATCCGTTTGTATGAGCCAATGTTTGAGGACGTCGAGCGGAATTCGGTCGGTGTAGCCGTCGAGGTCGGCGAGGGTTGTCAAAGGCGGCTGAGGCATGGTTAGACTTTCACGCCGCTGGTGGACATGGGGAGCGAACGGGGGCGGATGCCGGTGGCTTGGAAAACGGCCGCAGCGATGGCGGGGGCAATCGCGATGATGGGCGTTTCGCCGGCGCCGATGGGGGCCAGGTCGGGCCGGTTGACGAGGACGGTTTCGAGCTGGGGCGTGTCGCGGAAGCGGGGGACGCGGTAGTCGGAGAAGCGGGCGTTTTGGATTTGGCCGCGGTCGAATTCGATTTCTTCGAAGAGCGCGCCGCCGATTCCCTGGATGACGGCGCCTTCGATTTGGTTCTTGAGGTTGTCGGGATGGAGGACTGTGCCGCACTCGAAGGCGGTGACGGTGCGGATGACACGGACTTTGTTGGTGGAAGGATCGACGGCGATTTCGGCGCAGGTGGCGACGTAGGAGCCTTTTTCGGAGCCGCCGGCGAGGCCGTAGCCGCGATGTTTTTGCCCCTCGCTTACGCTTCGGGTTAGTGTTTGCCAGCCGAACTGTGAGGCGGCGGCTTCGAGCACGGCGCGGAGGCGCTCGTCTTTGAGGTTTTTGAGACGGAAGGCGAGTGGATCGATGCCGGCGATTGTGGCCAGCTCGTTGATGTGGCTTTCGCGGGCGAAGTTGTTGGCGGTGGAGGCGAGGGCGCGGTAGGAGCCTTGCTTGAGCGGAGAGTTCGATTGGTGGAATTCGGATCGCTGCTGCGGGATGTCGTAGAGCGCGCGGACGGCGGATTGGCCGGAGTTGTAATTGTGGAAATCCCAGGCGGTGAGCTTTCCCCCTTTGGTCATGCCGGCGCGGACGTCAATGACGCCGGCAGGGCGGAAATAGGCCCAGGTGAATTCCTCTTCGCGGGTCCAGACGATTTTGACCGGTTTGCCGGCGGCTTTGGCCAGGCGGGCGGCCTCGATCGTCGTATCGACGGTGTGCTTGCCGCCGTAGCCGGCGCCGGCGTCGGGAACGATGACGCGGACCTTGTCGTCGGCCAGATTGAAGGCGCGGGCGAGGTCGGAGCGGACGCGGAAGGGTTGCTGGGTGCCGGTCCAGACGGTGAGCTTGCCGTCCTGCCATTGGGCGACGCCGACGCGCGGTTCGAGCGGAGCGTGGGCGATGTAAGCGATGTTGTAAGTGGCGTCGAGACGATGGTCGGCGGCTTTCAGGGCGGCTTCGAGAGCTTCGTTGATGCCACTGCCGCGACCGCTGCGTTTGAGGTCGTCGAAAATGGTTTTGTGCGTTGATTGATGGTCTGACGGCGACCATTCGGCTTTAATTTTGGCGAGGGCTTGCTCGGCTTCAAACGATGTAGGAGCGGCGATGCCGACGAAATTGCCGTCTCGAACGACGATGACGCCAGGCAGGGCCTCAGCTTCCTTCGTGTCGAGCGAGAGGAGCTTGGCGTCGAGCGATTTCGGCCGCAGGACTTTGCCGAAGAGCATCCCGTCAAGCTGAATGTCGGAGGCGAAACGGTGAACGCCGGTTACGATGGCGCGGGCGGTGGCTTTGGGTGTGGAAGTGCCAAGAACCTGCCATTTTTCGGTCGGTGTGACCGAAATGGAGCCGCTGACTTCTTTGGTGAGCTTTTGGCCTTTGGTGAGATCGCCATAGGTCAACTTGCGGCTAGATGGCGGATGATTTACCTGACCGTTTTCGATCGTCAGCGTGGCGCGATCCACTTTGAGTTGTTCGGCGGCCAGATCGAGGAGCAATTCGCGGGCGGCGGCGCCGACGCGGCGAATTTGCGGAACGGTGCGGGGAGTGGATTGGCTGCCGGAGGTGCCGCCGTCGTCGGGAACGAGCTTCGTGTCGGCGAGGATGACGCGGATGGCTTCGGGTTTGACGCGGAGTTCTTCGGCAGCAGCTTGAGTGACCGAAGTGCGGACGTTTTGGCCGACTTCGGTTTTGCCGCAGTAGAGCGAAATTTGGCCGTCTTCGGCGATGTGCAGCCAGCCGCCGATTTGTTGAGGACGATTTTCCGTGCCTCCGCGGCCTCGCTGCCCCTTTTGCTGCGCCTGGACGTGTGCAGGAACGAGGCTAATGAGGACGCCACCACCAAGGGTTTTGAGGATGTCTCGGCGGTCGAGATCGAAGTGGAAGCGGAGTGGTTCGTGAAGTTCGTAACGTTCGGGCTCGAGGGAGGGTTCAGGGTTCAGGGTTCGGGGTTCAGGAGGGGAAGCTTTCACGAGGCACCTCCTTTTGACGGCTCAGCGGCTCGCTGGATGGCGGCGATGATGCGGGTGTAAGTGCCGCAGCGGCAGATGTTGCCGTTCATGTGGTCGATGATTTGATCACGCGTGGGCTTGGCATTTTTTTCAAGAAGTGCTAAGCCGCTCATAATCATCCCGGTGGTGCAGTAGCCGCACTGCATCGCGTTGCACTCAATGAAGGCCGTTTGCAGCGGAATAAGCTTCGGGCCAAGGTATTCGATCGTGATGATCTTTTTGCCGGCACATTCGGCAAGGGTTGTAATGCAGGAGCGAGTCGCCTGGCCGTCGATGAGAACGGTGCAGGCGCCGCATTCGCCTTCGCCGCAGCCGTATTTGCAGCCAGTGAGAGAAAGGTCGTCACGCAGGACGCTGAGAAGCGAGCGGCGGGGGTCGGCGGGGATTTCGCGAGACTCCCCATTTAATTTCAAACGAGTCATTGCCATGTTTTGTTCCTGACTCGAAGCTGCGGAGAGCCGTGTTATGCTGCGCAAAACACAGCCACCCATCAATTTGATTTCGTTTTCAGGTCGGCGGCGACTTTTTCGGCGGCGCGCATGACGCGGAGGATGTTGCCGCTCATGATTTTGTGGATGTCGGCGGGCTTGTAGCCGCGGTTGAGCAGTTCCTGGGTGATAAATGGGTAGGTCGAAACGTCTTCGAGCTGGGCGGGGACTTTGCCGATGCCGTCGTAATCGCTGCCCAGGCCGATGTAGTCGGTGCCGATCGTTTTGGCGATGTGGTCGATGTGGGCGACGACGTCGTGGATTGAGCCGGCCGGGTAGTCGTTTTGTTTTTCCCAGCGGCGGTTCTCGCGTTGATAGTCGACCTCGTTGGGGAAGCGGGCCCGCAGGTCGCGGCGGGCGTCGAACATGTTGCGCATGATCTCGGCCGATTTTGGCACGACGAAGCCGGGGAAGAAGTTGACCATGACGACGCCGCCGTTTTGCTTGACGAGGGCGAGCACATCGTCGGGAACGTTGCGGGGATGATTGGCGATGGCGCGGGCGGAGCTGTGGGAATAGATGATCGGAGCCTTGGAGATGCGGATCGCGTCTTTCATGGTTTCGTCGGAGACGTGCGAGAGATCGACGAGCATGCCGAGTCGGTTCATTTCGCGGACGACTTCTTCACCGAAGGGGTTGAGGCCTTCATGTTTTGAAGTGTCGGTGGCCGCGTCGGCCCAGGCGAGCGTGTCGCTATGCGTGAGCGTCATGTAGCCGGCGCCGAGCGCGTGCAGTCGGCGGAGATTTTCGATCGAATCTTCGATCGAGTGGCCGCCTTCGACGCCCATCAGCGTGGCGATCTTGCCGGTTTTTACGATCCGCTCGACGTCGTCAGCCGTGCGAGCCGCTTCGAAGACGTCGGGATAGCGGGCGATCATGGTTTTGACGAGCTCGATCTGTTCGAGCGTATCTTTGAGAGCCGTGCCTTCGCGCATTGTTTCAGACGGGACATAAACGCTCCAGAACTGCGCGCCGACGCCGCCTTTGCGCAGGCGGGGAATATCCGTGTGCATCTTCGGTTGCGGCTGGCGGATGTCGCGTTTGTCGAACGAGCTATCGGCCTTGGTCCGCATTTCCCACGGCAGATCGTTGTGACCGTCGAAGACGAAGCTTTCGGAATGGACTTTCTTGGCTTCGTCGGAGAGGACGACGGGGGGACGATCTTCGGCGATGGCCAGGACCGTAAAGAACAGTACGAGAGCGGTGAAAACTGGTGATTGGGTCATTGGGCTTTATCGGTGAAAGGGGCTTTCAAACCGAAAGTATGACGGATGGGAGATGCGGTTGGCAATCAAGGTGACTCGGCACCGTCTAATCTGAAACGCACCCGCGCTGGGAATTGATGTAGGAGAAAATCTCGCTGGGACTTATCGAATGGCGAAGCATCACCAACGCCGTTCAGAAGGAGTCCCAGCGATGGCGCAGCTTAGCATTCAGGAAC
>DASXLL010000093.1:0-11622 GCA_036496265.1 Pirellulaceae bacterium
GTCTGGCTGCACATGTATCGCGTGTTTTTAACTGGCAGCTATAAGCCGCCGCGCGAGTTCAATTGGGTCGTTGGCGTTATTCTGCTCTTGCTGACGCTGCTGCTCTCCTTCACCGGCTATCTGCTGCCGTGGGATCAGCTCGCCATCTGGGCTATTACGGTCGGCTCGAACATGGCCCGCGCCACGCCGTTCCTCGGCTACGAAGGCCCCGGCAATCAACTGCTGACGATCAACGGCATCGACATGATTACCAACGCCTCCGATGCGCGCTTTGGCCTTCTCGGCGCGCGCTTCGTCGGCGAAGAAACACTCAACCGGTTTTACGTTTTGCACTGCGTCGCGATTCCTCTCGCGGCCGCGATGCTGCTCGCCATCCACTTCTGGCGAGTTCGAAAAGACGGCGGAATCAGCGGACCCCTTTAGGCAAAGAACCAAGAACCGAAGAACCAAGAACCAAATAATGTGATCCAAACGAAGTTTGGTTCTTGGTTCTTGGCTCTTGGATTTTCAACATGCACGGCCACGTATCCTACGACGTCTTCCTGCAAAACATCGCCGGATTTCTCGGATCGTATTACCTTATTCTGGCCGCGATGAATGGCGTGGCGGCTCTGATGCTCTGGCAGCGGCCGAATCAAAAGCCCCTGTTCCATCTGCCTATCGCCAATTTTCCGGTCACGGCAGCCTTCGGCTGGCTGCTCGTATCACTGCTCTTCTTGTTGATGGCACCGCTGGCTTATAGCGGTGATCCCGGAATCATTGGGTTCATCACCGTCCCTGTCGCCGCGCGTGCTTTCATCAACCGCTTGATGAATCCCACGATCTACATCATGGGAACGTTTTTCCTTTTGCTCTTCTTTTTCCTGACGCGACGCTTTTTCGCTCGCCCGGCCGCCGCTTGGGGCTTGCTTAACTTGTCGATGCTGCTCATGGGCATGTCGATTCCCGATCCCAACTTTGCCCAGATCGTCACCAAGGCTGACAACGTCCCCATCGTCGCGATGATCTTCCTGCTCGGCTTCTTTACTTGGCTCGCGACCTACAAAGCCGTCATCAACGACGACCGCATGAAGCAGGGCCTGGAACCGGTTGAAAAACTCGACAGTGAAAAAGTTCTCGTTTGGCCCGACCTCGTCTATACCGAGCTGATCTGCATGATCGCCATCACGGCTGTGCTCATCTTCTGGGCCATCGCGCTCCAGGCGCCGCTCGAAGAACCGGCCAGTTCCGTGAAAACGCCGAATCCGTCGAAAGCTCCGTGGTATTTCCTTGGCCTCCAGGAAATGCTCGTTTATTTCGATCCCTGGATGGCCGGCGTCGTCCTCCCCAGCCTTGTCGTTGCCGGCCTCATGGCTATTCCCTACATCGACTTCAACAAGCAAGGCAACGGTTATTTCACGATCGAGCAGCGGACCTTCGCCTACGTCATGTTTCAGTTCGGCTTCCTCGTCCTGTGGGTCACGCTCATTGTGATGGGCACCTTCCTGCGCGGTCCCAACTGGAACTTCTTCGGCCCCTATGAAGTCTGGGACGCACATAAAGTTGAAGCCCTCAACAACCGTGATCTTTCCGAGTTTTTCTGGGTCGATCTCATGCGATCCAGCCGCCCCAAGGCGCCGGAAGGCTCGAGCGAACTCTGGAAAATCCTCTATAACCTGAAGAAAGAGGCGCCAGGCATCCTGTTGACGATCGGCTATTTCACCATGCTGCCGCCGCTCCTCGTTGTGCTTAGCCGCTTCTTTCAGAGCTTGTTTATCCGAATGGGCTTCTTGCGCTACATGGTGATGACGAATCTGCTTTTGTTCATGGCCTTGCTCCCCATCAAGATGCTCCTCCGCTGGACGGTGAACATGAAATACTTCATTTCCCTGCCGGAATACATGTTGAATTTGTGAGTCAGAGAGTGGCGGGTCGGTGCGTGGTGACAGTTGAAAATAGTTGAGTAGGACGATATGCCAGCTACGGAAACAACTTGGCGCAATACGGGGCGGCTGCACCAGATTTTCGCCCTGACCGGCGTGCTGCTCACCGTCGGCACGATTTGGATGTTCTGGAAGGACCACGCGCGAAGCTGGAAGCATTATCAGGTCCAGGTCAACAACGTTGATATCAAGGTCAACGAGCTCCGTCAGCAGCAATACGAGACGAGCGGCGCCCTCCTCGCAAAGGGGGCGAGCGCTAGGGAGTTGGCCGAGGCCAAGGCCCGGCCTATCGACTCGGCCCACCTCGAAAAATTCAAGACCGACGCCGGCGAACTTGACGACACGCTCAAACGCTGGAAGGCGGCTGGTCACCCCTACAGTCTCGTTACCGTCGATCAGGCTCGCATCGAGCAAGAAGCCAAGAAGCTTGCCGACCTCTCTCAAAAGGCCGCCGACGAACGTAAACAGGCCGACGCAGCCGACAAGGTCCATCAAGCCGCCCTTGCCGACCTACAAGCCAAGCCAAGCGACGAAGCCAAGAAAAAAGCCTATGCCGAAGCGGAGTCGAAAGCCCGCAAGGCCGATCAAGACGCCAGCGCGGCTGAAAAAGCCGCCGCCACGGCCCGCGAGAAACTCGTCGCCGAGTTCCAGCGGATCGTGGACGATGCCCGCGTTCGCGAGGACAAGGCCCTCGGCATCCGCAAATTTAAAAACGGCGAGATCGACGCCGCCAAAGCTAACGTCGATATCGCCATTCGCGATGGCGTATCGACGGAAGCCGCCGAGCAAAAAGTCAACGCCTTGCTCGGCGACACCGTTCATCCCGAAGCCGATGCGGAAAAGGGCAAGCAAACCTACGCTGCCCTCAACCAGGTTTTTCAAACCATCGCCCGCATTCGCAAAGACCTCGAAAAGACTCTCAAGCAGATCACCGCCGAGACCGAAGCGGCCAAAAAGCGCTACGACGAAAGCATTGCCGACCTGCAGCGATTGAAGAAGCAAGAACAGGATCGTGAAGAGAAATTCGTAACTTGGTATGACAGCTATCCGTTCGTTTTGGGCAAGCGCATCCTCACCCTGCCGATTCTCGATGCTTTCGGCTCCCCGCGCAAAATCGAAAACCTGTGGAGCGACGGCCTGACGCAGAACTACAACTTCAGCTACGTCCGCCGCTTCGATCGCTGCACCACCTGCCACCAGTCGCTCACGAAAACGCTTCCTGGCACCTCGACGACGCCCGCCTTCGTCCACGACGAGTTGGTCGATTTCGTCGTCATCCCGCCCGGCAAAGACGCGCCGCCCAAGCCGCGAGTTGACGACTCTGGCAATGAGATCCCGCTCACGCTCGAAGATTGGCTCGGCCTCAAGCTGGCCCACGAAGGCTTGCTCAATGCCGACGACGTGACTGTCGCGCTTGTCCTGCCCAACTCGGCCGCCGCCAAGGCCCGGATCAACGATCCGAACGTCCCCGCCGAGCAAGCAACCGGACTCGAATTCCGGCAGCAAGTGGCTCAGCTCGTTTCGCCTCCCAACGCAGGTCAAGACGGCGAAAGCGAAAGCCTCTACCCCAAGCTCCCGGGGCTCATGCTCGGCGACGTGATCACTGAGATCAACAGCGACCCGCTTCCCACCAGCGGCGCCAGCCGCGGCCCCGTGAAAATCGCCCGCTGGCTGCAAGACTTGGCCGAACGCGGCCAGCCGATTCACTTGAAAGTGCGCCGCGGCATGCCGAATCCGTATATCTCGCATCCGCGGCTCGACCTTTATCTCAGCGACGCCAGCCCGCACCGAATGCAAACTTTCGCATGCACCATCTGCCACGATGGCCAAGGCAGCGCCACCGCCTTCGAATGGGCCTCGCATACGCCCAGCACCACGCTGGAAATGGACCGCTGGCGCAAGGAATACGGCTGGTTCGACAATTCCCACTGGATTTACCCGATGTATGCCAAGCGGTTTGCCGAAGCCGCCTGCCTCAAGTGCCATCACGACGTCGTCGAGCTGGAGCCCAGCGACAAATTCGCTGACGCCCCCGCTGCAAAGGTCACGCACGGCTATCACCTCATCCGCAAGTACGGCTGCTACGGCTGCCACGAAGTCAACGGCTTCGACGGCCCCACGCGCCGCGTCGGCCCGGACCTTCGCTCCGAGCCCAACTACTTCGCCGTTGCCCAGCAAATTGAGGCGGAGTTGAATGTTGCGGGGCGAGCATCAGCCAATAGTGAACGGCTTGAATTCTGGAAGAAGGAACTGGCCTCGCTCACCGCGCCGGTCGTCAACCATCCCGAAGAATCCCAACCGCGCCTCAAGCTCAAGTCCATCATCGACGAAGCCGTCGCCGCCGCCGGCACAGGTGCCACATTGCTCGACAAGTCATTGTCAAACCTGTCAAACATGCTCAAAGACGTCGAGGCCCCAGGCGCGCTGCGTCGTCCCGGCCCCAGTCTGCGGTTCATCGCTCAAAAGGCCGATCCCACGTTTCTGTTCGACTGGATCGCCAACCCACAACACTTCCGCCCGACTACCCGCATGCCGCGTTTTTTCGGCCTCTGGGATCATTTGAAGGATTCCACTGGTCACATGACGGACGAAAAAGCGCCGAAGCTCGAGCCGATCGAAGTTCGTGGCATCTTGGCCTACTTCGGTTCCTATAAAGACGCCCAAAACTTTGAGCCCGAGCCACGACCCAGCGGCATCGACCGGTGGACCGAAGAAGAACGCGTGAACCGCGGCAAGACGCAGTTCCAAACCCGCGGCTGCCTCGCCTGCCACAACCACAAGGACTTCCCAGAAGTCCAAAAGTACCGCAATCCGGAAGAGATCGTCCAAGGCCCCGATTTGTCCGGAGTCGGAACCAAGTTTGCCAAAGACCGCAATCCCGTTGGTCCCGATTGGCTCTATAGCTGGATCAGGAATCCGACCAAATATCACGCCCGGACCGTGATGCCTAACCTGTTTCTTCTCCCCGACAAGGATTTAGGCGCTGATCCCAACAGCGCTGCCGACGATAAAACGTTCGACCCGGCCGACGACATCGTGACCTATTTGCTCGCCTCGTCGAAAACCGATTGGCAGCCAATGCAATCGGCCGTCGATGCTCAGAAGCCACTCCCCGAGGACGATCCCGCTCTGAAGTCTCTAATCCTCGAATACCTCAACGAAGCGTTCTACAAAGACGCCGCCGACGACTACTATTTGCACGGCATCCCGCCCCACCTCGAAGGCGAGCTCAAGGGCGCCGAGAAAGACCTCATCGTTCAGCCCGGCGGCTCGCTCACCAACGCCCAGCGTCTGAAATACATCGGCCGCAAGACAATTTCCAAGTTCGGCTGCTTCGGCTGCCACGATATTCCCGGTTTCGAAGATGCCAAGCCCATCGGCACCGGCCTCGCCGACTGGGGCCGCAAAGACCCCGCCAAGCTGGCTTTTGAGCACGTCACGCATTACGCCGTTGGCCACGCTCATGCGAGCCACACGCCAAAGCACGCCGCGGTTGAAATGCCAGCCGGCGGCGCCACTTCAGCCGGCGAGTCGCCAGGCGTTGGCCCATCAACGTCGATGCCGTCGCCGGCAGCTCGCGGTGAACCGGCGCCCGGCCATGAATCTAAGAGCAAGACGTCGCCTGAAATGCTTTACGCCGATTCGACGGCCAAAAGCAAAGACGCCAATCCGAAAGAAGCCGGCCACGCTCTCGCTCGCGCTGAAACCGAAGACTTTAGGAGCTTTTACACGCATGCCCTCGAAGCCGGCAATCGCATCGGTTTCATCTATCAAAAGCTAAAAGAGCCGCGGAGCTACGATTACGACAAGACGGAGAACAAGCGCTACAACGAGCGGCTCCGCATGCCGCAGTTCCCCTTCTCCGCCGAAGAGCGCGAAGCCGTCATCACCTTCGTCATCGGCCTTGTCGCCGATCCGCCGACACCGAAGTACATTTACCGCGCCCGCGATCGCCAGGCCGCCCTTGTCGCCGGCCGCACGGTTTTGGAAAAATACAATTGCGGCGGCTGCCACGTCCTCGGCCTCGAAAAATGGCAGATCAGCTACAACGCCGGCGAAATGGGCGAGCGGCCCGATCCGCCTGTCTATCCATTCTTGAAGAAGCACTTCAGCCCGCAAGAATTGGCCACTGGCGCCAAGGTGGACAGGCGCGACGAGCTGCATTCGACGCTTTTCGGTCTGCCGCCGGGTGAAAAAGATGACGGCCTCCCTGTCGTCGTTGATCTCGACGGCTCCAAGCTCGATAACAGCTCGCCATACGCCGAGCGCGAGCTCAAATTCGGCCTCGAACTCTTCCAACCGGCGATCGTCGATGGCAGCGCGTATCAAACCGGGCAGCAGCCGGTCTTCGCCAGCGAAGCTCAAATCGACGCCCGCTATCCCACCTGGGGCGGCGTGCTGACGAAGTACTTGCTGCCGGTCGTGACCGAGTTGGAAAAGAAATCCAATCCCAATGCCTCCGGTACCGAGGCTTACGGCTGGGTTCCTCCGCCGCTGGTGAACGAAGGCCACAAGGTCCAAACGGCGTGGTTGCACGACTTCCTGCTCGATCCCTATCCGATCCGGCCCGCCGTCTTTCTGCGGATGCCGCGGTTCAATATGTCGAGCAGCGAAGCCACGGCTCTGGCCAACTATTTCGCCGCCGTCGATAGCGCCGAGTTCCCCTATGCCTACGCCGCCAATCGCGACCGCACGCGCCTGGCAGACCTTGAGGAAGAGTATGTGAAAGCGGGAGAGGGGACCGTCGCCGCAAAACAGGTCAGCTCCAAAGCCCCCCCCGAAATGCAGCGACTCGATGACGCCATGAAAATCGTGGTCAACGGCAACTTCTGCGTGAAGTGCCATCTGGTCGGCGATTTCTCGCCCGCGGGCAGCGTCCGCGCGAAAGCTCCGCAGCTCGGCGACGTCTATCGTCGCCTCCGGCCGGATTACGTCCGCGACTGGATTGCCAACCCCAAGATGATCCTGCCCTACACGGCGATGCCCGTAAACATTCCCTACCAGGAACCGCCCGCGGTCCTCGGCGAGCTTTATCACGGCAGCAACGTCGAGCAGATTCAGGCCCTCACCGATCTGCTCATGAATTACGACCAATACGCTCGCCAGAGCACGAAAATTGCAGATCGTGTCCAGCCCGCCACGCCTGCACCAGCGGGCACCGGCACCGGATCGAACTAAACGCAACGTAACGGGAGGCTAACCATGCGTCACGCACTTATATTCTCCGCAATTCTGGCCGCGACAGCCGGGTTCGCGTCGGCCCAAGAATGGGGCGACCTCGAAGGCACATTTATCTTCAAGGGCACTCCTCCCACGCCGGCCAAGATCGCGCCGACCAAAGACCCCGAGGTCTGTGGCAAGCATCCCTTGGTTGAAGAAGCGCTCGTCGTCAACGCGGAAAACAAAGGCATCCAAAACGTCGTCGTCTATCTCGCCGACACCGCCAAGCCTAAGGTTCATCCGGATTACGCCAAGGAAGCCGCTGCCGAAGTCGCATTGGACAACCACAACTGCCGCTTTGAGCCACACGTCCAAGGCATTCGCGTCGGTCAAACGCTCGTCATCGGCAACAAAGATCCAATCGGTCACAACACCAAGGCCGATTTCTTCGCCAACACGCCCTTCAACGATCTGATTCCGGCCGGTGGCTCGGTGAAAAAGACCTTCGCCAAGTTCGAAGGCCAGCCCAGCCCCATCTCGTGCAGCATCCACCCCTGGATGAATGCCTACTTGCTCATCCGCGAAGACCCGTATTTCGCCATCAGCGACAAAGACGGCAAGTTCACGATCAAAAATCTCCCGGCCGGCGAGCACACTTTCATCGTCTGGAGCAACAAGTTCGTCTCGAAGGTGAGCGTGGGCGGCAAGGCAACGGAATGGGCCCGCGGCCGCATGAAGATGAACATTAAGGCCGGTTCGAATTCTCTTGGCAAGGTCGAAGTGACGCCGTAACGTCGGAGACAACATGCAGCAGCGGAATTTTTTGCTGATCGGTACCCTTCTCGCCCTGCCGGCGTTTGTCGTCGGCTGCGCGCGACATTTGCCTCCGGCTGAGCGCGTGCAAACGACCAACGTCATCGCCCTTCGCACCGCTTTCGGCGGCGGCGCTACGGAAACAGCCGCGACGGCAACGGCCGTGGCCGAACCCACCGGCTGGGCCACGATCAAAGGCACATTCAAGCTCGAAGGCACGCCCCCCGCGCGGACGCCGCTGGCGATTACCAAGGACCATGAAATTTGCGCCCCTGGCGGCAAGCCCGTCCTCACCGAAGAGTTGGTTGTGGATTCCGCCACGCAGGGCATCAAAGACGTTGTCATCTATCTAGCCTCGCCCGGCAAATTCCCCGTCGGCGACGCCAAATGGGAGCATCCCGACTACGCCGCCACCGCCACCGCGACGTTCGACTACGACCAAAAGAACTGCGTTTTCCTCACGCACACGTTCGCCATGCGGTCGAAGCAGAAAGCCAAAGTGATAAACAGCGACCCCGTCGGTCACAACACGAATATCCAAGGCACGGGCAAAGCCGCTCAGATCAACGCCACCATTCCCTCCGGTTCCTCGACAACCTACGAGCCCGGCGGTGAATCGCCTGAGCCGTTCAGCGTCTCGTGCGCCATCCATCCCTGGATGTCTGCCCGCATGATCGTCCGCGACAGTCCCTATTTCGCCGTCACCAAGCCCGACGGCTCGTTTGAAATCGCCAACATCCCCGCCGGCGTCCCCCTCGAATTCCGCGTCTGGCAGGAAAAAGGGAAATTCCTGCAAGACGTAAAGGTCGATGGCAAAGTCGAAAAGTGGAGCAAAGGCCGCCTCAAGCTCACGCTCCAGCCGGGCGAGCAAAAAGAGATGGAAGTTGTAGTGGACGCGGCAACGTTCAAATAAAGAAGCACGAAATCCGAAGCACGAAATTCGAAACAAACTCAAATGTTGGAAATTCAAAATACAAAATGGCAAGTCAACCAACGATTGACGTCTTTCGGTCATTCGTGCTTTGAATTTGTTTCGAGCTTCGGATTTCGTGCTTCGTGCTTAACCGCTCTGGTGGTTTTCGCCGGCTGTGGCGCTCCCGTCGCCGAGTTCCGCCGCTACGAAACCTTCGCCCACAAGGTGGCCGAAACCAATGGCCTCGAAAAAGGCTTCACCCGCGACCAGCTCCAGGGCCTCGACGAAACGATGCAGGCCCTTTTTGGCACTCCCGATGATCCGGTCTTCCCCGCCATCGAAGGCATCGAGCCCGGTAAAATCGTAACCGCCTCCCGCCTCAAGCTCGCCGCCGGCCCCGTTTCCAGCGATCAATCCGGGCTATCGCAAGGTCTTTATCGCGAGCACTGTGCCCACTGTCACGGCATCACCGGCGACGGTGTCGGCCCCACAGCCATCTTCTTGAATCCCTACCCCCGCGATTACCGCAAGGGCCAGTTCAAATTCAAATCGACTCCCGTCGGCCAGAAGCCCACGCACTCCGACCTCAAGAAAATCGTTCTGGAAGGCGTCCCCGGCACCGCGATGCCCTCTTTCAAGCTCCTGCCCGACGTCGAAGTCGAAGCCCTCGTCGATTACGTCAAATACCTCGCCATCCGCGGTGAAGTCGAACGCGGACTCCTCGACGCGACAACCAACCTCGAAGGCGACAACCGCCTCGTCAATGTCCTCGAGAAAAAAGCCGACGAAAAAGCCAAAGCCGCCCAGCAAGAGCAAGTCGCTGCCGTCAAAGAAGTCGTCAAAGGCGTCCTGGAAAAATGGAACGGCGCAGCCGCCGTGGTAACAGCGATCCCCGCTCGCCCCGAAATGACCAAGCAGCAACTCGCCGCCTCCGTCAAGCACGGCCGGGAGCTCTTTTACGGCACGATCGCCAACTGCATAAAGTGCCACGGTGATTCGGCTCTCGGCGACGGCCAATTGACCGACTACGACGAGTGGGCCAAGGAATTCATCAACGACGGCAAGAATAAAAAAGTCGTTTCGACTTATGTTTCACTGGGCATGCTCCCCCCGCGGACTATCCGCCCCCGCAACCTGCGTCTCGGCGTCTTCCGCGGCGGCCTGCGGCCCATCGACATCTACTGGCGAATCATGAACGGCATTGAGGGCACGCCCATGCCGGCTCTCGCGACCAACATCCGCAAGCCCGAAGATCCGCCGGAAGCCAAAAAGCTGAACGCCGAAGAAATTTGGGACCTCGTCAATTACGTGCAGTCGTTGCCGTATGAGCCGATCAACAACGCACTCGAAGCGTATCGCGAAGCCGAGAACGTCCGCGAGCGTGGCCTCTAGCTAGAACGAACGATCCCCGCGAAAAAATCGCCGCGGGGCAGGAGATAAACCGTGGGTAGGTTCTGGAGTTTATTGTTCTTGATGGTGCCGGTTTTCGGCGTCGGCGTCTTCGTGTGGGCAATGGCCGGCTGGTGGCCCATGCGCGGCCACTGGCTGCCGGAAAACATCAACGCCCACGGCGGCGTGATCGACAGCCTCTTCATGTTCATTCTCGTGCTCACCGGCGTCATCTTCATCGCCACGACCGGCGTCATGTTCTGGTTCATGTGGCGCTACGATGCCGGCAACAACACCGACCGCGTGATGTTCTCCCACGGCAGCCACACGCTCGAAGTCGTCTGGTCGATTCTCCCCGCCGCGACCCTCGTCTTCATCGCCATTTACCAAATGAATGCCTGGGCCGACGCGAAAATGCGCCGCCCCAAGCTGCCCACCGGTGAATTGAAGCCGCCGCTGGCCGAAATTACCGGCCGTCAGTTCGAATGGCGCATTCGCTACGCCGGCGAAGACGGCAAAGTTGGCACCGAAGATGATATTCAACTCGCCAACGACCTGCATTTGCCTGTCCACGAAGAGATCGTGATCGCGATCAAAAGCGCCGACGTGCTACACAGCTTTTTCCTCCCCAATCTGCGGGTGAAGCAAGACGTCGTGCCCGGCATGAAGCAATACGTCTGGTTCCAGCCTACCAAAACCGGCGTTTACGACATCGTCTGCGCCGAGCTCTGCGGCTGGGGCCATTACAAAATGCGCGGCCGCGTCACGATCGAATCTCGTGAAAAATTCGACACCTGGCTGGCCCAAAAATACGGCGAGCAAAACCAAGCTACCTACACGCCGCCGCCGGCCGAGTCGGAATAAATAGCTTGGCCGCCGCGTCCACGCGGCACATTAGTAAGAAAAAACATTGAACGGTTTGAGAAGGATTGATTCATGAGCGCAGCCAGCATCCCAGCGCATCACGAGGCCCACGATGAACACGGCATGACCGTCGGCCAGTTCATCGACACCTACGTGTTCTCGCGCGATCATAAAATCATCGGCATCCAGTTTTTGTTTTCCACGCTCCTGTGGTTCCTCGTCGGTGGCCTGTTGGCCCTCGGCATCCGCTGGCAGCTCGCCTGGCCGTGGACCAGCATGCCCGTCATCGGCCCCATGCTCTTCTCCGGCGAAGGCGGCCAAATCTCGCCTGAGTTCTACACCACGCTCTTCACCATGCACGCCACCGTGATGATCTTCTTCGTGATCATCCCGATTCTCGCCGGCGCGTTCGGCAATTATCTCATCCCGTTGATGATCGGCGCCGACGACATGGCCTTCCCCACGTTGAACATGCTCAGCTACTGGTTCATGTGGCCGGCCATCGGCTTTTTCATGTCGAGCTTCTTCGTCGAGGGGGGCGCCGCGGCCGCGGGTTGGACG
>DASXLL010000094.1:0-6089 GCA_036496265.1 Pirellulaceae bacterium
GAGCGAACTAATAGCTCTTTGCCGCCATTGCCGCACGGCCATTTCCGGCGAATTGCGGTGTGCGAATGCCGATTGGTGCTTGCACTGCTGGCGTTGCGGCGGACGAGGTCATTTCGCCGACGTTAATGTCAGCAGTCACTGGCGCCAGCGTCCCGCACCACGTTTCGTGCGTCCGGCCGCACCGTTCGTCGCCTTGATAGAAGCAAAGAAGCGTAAAGGCGTCGCAGGCCGCGAGGTCGTGCCCGCCGCTGAGCATCTGCGTCGGCTGATACGACCGGCGGCAACAGCCGGCGTTGAAGTAAGTCTGGTTCAACACGTAGCCATCGGCATGACTGGCATCGAGCGGAACCGTCTCGGCGTGATGCGTGTGGCCATAGACGATATGGCGCGCACGGCGATTGCGGAAATCGGCTTCGGCGATCGCGTGCGGGGCATAGGAGCAACTGGCCGCGCCGCGAAGATCGTTCACGAAGCTCATCGTCCGGCTGATCCAATTATGTGAATCGCGGCGCGTGAACTTCAGCGCGGCAGCCAGGCCATCGATCAAATCGACCGGGCAGGTTTCGGCCATATTCTGGATAACGTTGAGGTGCAGCATCTGCTCCACCATATAATCCCAAATTCGCTTGATGCGATTGCGAACTACGGGTGTGGCGGTCCGCTCGAGCATCGCTTCCATGGCCGCCGGAATGAGCAGGATCGGGCGAATCTGATCGATCTCCGATAGCGCCGACCACGTCGCGGCAGACATATCGTCCGCCATCTCGTTTTCCACATGCTGCAGGAAGCGGGCGACCAGCTCGATAATCAGCACATCGCTCAGGCTGGCCCGATCGCGCTCGTCGCAGAAGCTCAGCGGATCGAATACATCGCCGTGCCGGGCCAGCACGCGATGCTGGCGAAGCGTTTCGTGCAATTGCTCGCATTCGCTGCTCTCATGCGGAAATGGCTTGTTGTACGCCGTGACCAGCCCCAAGTGATGCGTCACCTTATGGCGGATCAGATCGTACGATGTTCCTTTGGCGTGCAGCGGCCAATCGCGGTTGCCCACCATATAATGCGTGCAAACGGCAACCGGCATTTCCTCGGCTTCGAGCACCGGCTGGCCCGCGGCCGTCGCCGGCGGCAGGCTAACAGTGGCTTCCGTCGCCAGCGAACGCAGCGTGCGGATGGAATCGGCGTTGCGGCGCAGGATTTCTTCGACAATTCCCGTGGTGCAGTCGATCATTGCCGGCGACTGATGGTCGTCCCACGGCCGGCAAGGCGAGGCCAGCCACCGGCGCGAGCTGATGATGTCCATGACATCGCCCAGCAGCACCAGATCGATGCGGTCGATCGGCCGATAGCAGCCGTCGGCCCGCCAGGATGCTCGCCAGGCCATGTCGCACAGCCGCTCGCAAACGAGGTCGATGGTTCCCGGCGGCAAAAGAGGGCAATTGCTGCCGTCGTTCAGGTGCAGATCGCTGATAATTGCGAGCATGGGTGGCGTCCTTGCGCTTTTCGTGGGACAGGCTTCTCGCCTGCCATGCATTAACGGCGGCAGGCTGGAAGCCTGCCCCGCTTCGACTCGTCGCCATTCATCGGCCGCCGGTTGTAGCGAACGTGAGGAATGTCCGGCCAAAAACGGCTGGGTCCTTTGCGCGGAGTGGGGCAAACGAAGCGGATTTGAAGACTAGCTAGATTTTGCGGCCTTTCGCCGCCTTTGACGCAAATTGCTTGACGACAACAACTTGCGACGCGAAATTCGATATTGACGCCCGTTTCGCCACCGATATAATTCCTCGCGGTTGGGAAGTTCGGCAAGATCGGCAAAGCTGCTGGATCGTGCCGAATGCAAAGAATGACAGTTACTGCGGATTCTCGCAGTTTCTGATAGCCAGGGAGTTTGGGACTAGCCAACGTGTCATTCACGGAGGTTTTCCGCCGGCCAACCGCGGCGGTCTGACCGCTAGTCCAACCATCGAAACGGAAGGGATGGTTTACGGCCATGTCAGCCACCACAAAGACTGTGTTTACGACAGGCGAAGCGGCGAAAATCTGCAAGGTTAGCCAGCAGACGATTATTCGCTGTTTTGACAATGGATCACTCAAGGGCTTCCGGGTTCCCGGGAGCCGTTTTCGCCGAATTCCCAGGAACGAGCTGTACTCGTTCATGCGGGATAACGGCATTCCGACCGACGCCCTCGAAAGCGGTAAGCGGAAGCTGCTCATCGTTGATGACGATCAAGAACTCGTCGAGCTGATGAGCGACGCCTTCGCCCGCGACGGCCGCTGGGACATCAAAACCGCCAACAACGGCTTCGACGCCGGGATGTTGGTCAAGGAATTCCGGCCGGATATGGTCGTCCTCGACATCATGCTGCCCGACATCAACGGCAAGGAAGTTTGCCAGCGGGTGCGTTCGGACGACACGCTGGACCAGGTGAAAATCATCTGCATCAGCGGCATGGTTGAGCAGGACAAGGTCGCCGACCTGCGAGCCGCCGGCGCCGACGACTTCCTGCAGAAGCCGTTCACCGTCGATAAGCTCGTCGATCGCGCCTGCGAGCTGCTGGATATGGAAAAAGCGGTCCTGGCCTAGTTGCCAGAAGCACCAAATCACAAGAACCAAATCACAAACAATGACCAATGACCAATCATCGGTCATTGGTGCTTTGAATTTGTTTGGTCGTTGGTTCTTGGTGCTTGGTCATTCGCCGCCATGTCTCCGAAAACGGTTAGCACTTCGACGGACGCTGATTTTCTGAGGGCAGTCGAACAAGCCAAACTGGCGGCGCTCTACAACTTCGCCTACGGCCTCAGCCACGAGATCAACAACCCGCTGGCCAACATCGCCACGCGTGCTCAGACGCTGCTGGCCGACGAAAAAGATCCCGAGCGGCGACGCAAGCTGGCGACCATCGTGCAGCAGGCCTTCAAAGCGCACGAGATGATCGCCGATCTCATGCTCTTCGCCCATCCGCCGCGCATGCAGCCGCGCGAATCGGATTTGGTGCAGCTCCTGGACACAGTCATCGGCGAGCTAAGCGAGCAAGCCCACGAACAAAATACGCGCCTGGAGCGCGTTGGCGCCATCGAACCGCTAATTGCAAACGTCGATCCAACCGCGATGGCCGTGGCCATCAAAGCGCTCGTACAAAACGCGCTCGAGTCAATGCAGCACGACGGGACAGTTACGATCGGCGTGTACGAGTTCAAGACTCAAGATTCAAGCTTGAAAGTTGACGGGCCACACGAACTAGGCACTCCGCACTCCGCACTCCGCATTCCAAATTCTGCTGAACGAAGTACGATTTTTCCCGCGATAGTCCTCTCCATCACCGACACCGGCCCCGGCATTCCGCCCGGCGTTCGCCCCTACATTTTCGACCCCTTTTTCTCAGGTCGCGAAGCCGGCCGCGGTCTCGGTCTTGGCCTCTCCAAAGCCTGGCGCATCGTCGATCTCCACGGCGGCCGCATCGACGTCGAAAGCGAACCGGGCCACGGCGCGACGTTTCGCGTTATACTGCCGGTCGAATAGTGAACAGAACCGGCGGATGAACAGAAGCAAGCCACAGAAGCGAAGGAAAACCGGATGAATTCTTCGTTGCCTTGGCTTGCTTCTGTTCCTCTCCCTGGCCCAAGGGAACGCAATGACACGACGTTTCACTGGGTCATCTTGTTTATCTGCAGCGGTGTTTTGATTTCCGCTGTATTGTTGGCCGTCGGCGATTCCGGCGTCGTCGTCCCGGGATTGAATCGACGCCTGCCCGAACTGTGCATGTTGCGACGTGTTACCGGTTTGTCCTGTCCGGGCTGCGGACTGACTCGCTGCTTCATCTCGCTCGCTCACGGTGACGTCTCGGCCGCCTGGTCCTTTAATCCCGCCGGCCTATGGCTCTTTGCGATCATCGTGGCCCAGCTGCCGCTACGCTGCTACCAGCTTTGGCGGATCAACCACGGCCGCCGGGAGTTGCAGCTTGCCGGGGTGGGCGCGATCGCGTTTGGCGTGTTCCTGGTAGTCTTGTTAACCCAGTGGGCACTTCGGCTGGCAAGTGCGTATCTGTAGCCGTTTCGAACGCCAAATCGATTGCACCGAACGCGCCGATTTTGCCGCCATCGCGTATTAGATTGGCGGCGCTGAAATTGCGGGCTATGTTCTGATAGAGCGCTTCCGCACACGAAGTGTAGGCCTATGTCATCGAATTCCACTCCTGGCTCAGTGCCCGTTGTCATCACGGCCGTCGGTCCCGACAACGTCCGCCTCGCCGACCCAATCATTCACTACGTCACCGGACGCGGCGCCAACATTGCCGAAATTCAGATGTACGATCATGACGAAGAGGCAGTCTTCGCCATGCTCCTGCGCATTCACCTGCCCGCCGATCAACTGGCCGAAGTCCGGCACGCTCTGAGCGAAATTGGCAAGCTGAAAAATCTCGGCATTCGCGTCTGGTCGCCGCAGGAACGGGTTAGCAAGCCGCGGCTGGCCATCTGCGTCACGTACCGGCAGGAAACGCCGCTCGCGCTCCTTCGCGCGATTCGCGACAGGCAGATCAAAGCCGAACCGGCGGTGATGATCGGGAACCGCGAGGCCTGCCGCGGCTTGGCCGAGCAATTCAATGTCCCGTGGGAGATGGTCGGCGACGCCGATGGCCGTGCCGACGACGAGCGGATGATGGCCGTTCTCGATCAATACAACGTCGACTACGTCATTCTCGCCCGTTACATGCGGATCCTGCCGCCCGCGAGCTGCTGGAAATACGCTGGCGGCCGCATCATCAATCTGCACCACGGACTGTTACCCAGTTTCCCCGGCCCCAAGCCGTATCACGACGCCTACGCCAGCCGCATGTTGACCTACGGGGCCACCTGCCATTTCATCGTGCCGGAGCTCGACGCCGGCAATCAGATCATCAACCAGACGACGTTCACCATTCCGCCCGGCATGAAGCTGGACGAGATCATCCGTCTCGGCCAGGAAGACAACGAGCCGCGTTGCCTGGTGGAAGGTGTCCGCCGCGTCGTCGATCAGGAAGTGCAACTTCACTTCCATCGGGTTGTGGCCCAGAAGTAGGTTACAGAACTGCGGCCAAACGCATCATCGGTGCGAGCTTCGGATGAGCGAGATTCCGGGCGGCATCTGCGCGTGCTGGCCTAGATCCGCTCGATCCAAGTGCGTCCGCCGGGCAGACCACCTGAAAATCTCTTGCGCATGGCAGGCGACATCCCGTTAAACCACTGCCTTCAAATTGAGAGCGCGATCAATGAAGGTTTTAGCCAACTGACCCTGCGACACCGACACGGCGCGGTGCTATGCAGGAATCAAGCATGAATTGAAGCAGCTAACGCCTCAAGATACGATTTCAAATAACCGAAATCGCGCACTAACCGGCACAGATTGCGCTTCCGCCGCCTCGATGTTGCCTTCCATCGCTGCCGCAATCTCGCATAGCAGTCGATCCAGCTCTTCCCGCGTCCCTTCCGCGACCAGCTCGACACAGCCGTCGCGCAAGTTTTTGACAAACCCCGTTACCGCATGCTGCTGCGCGATTCGCTGCGCCGTGTACCGAAAGCCGACGCCTTGCACGTGCCCGCTATAGAGCACTCGTCTGGCTTGGATTTCTGCTTCATTGGTCATTCGTGCTTCGTCGATCGTTGTTGCCGGCTACCGCCCGTTGCGGAACGGATCATACGCCGGGCCCACCATCGGCCGGAAATAAAATCGGCCGCCGTATGCCTGATTGCTCCAGGCGTTCGGCCACGAATCCGGATTCCGGTAGTAATCGTATGCGTTCGCCGCCGGAACGGTCCCACCCTGATTGAACATATTCGGCGAGCCCGCGCTAAACTGGCTGCCGGCGCCTTGCGAATACGAGCCATACGGCCCTGAGCGATACGAGTTGTAATACCGGCCGCTCGGCGTCGGAAACATCGTATTGTCTTTTTGTTGTCCCCACGCACGATCGACGAATACTGTCACCGTCATCAGCAACGCAACGGCCACGACTGCCGGGGTTAACAAGCTCATCGCTGAAGCACATTTCATCGGCTCATCTCCTACCTAACAGCCTGTTGAAGAACTCGTGGCACGGCCTTCCAGGCCGTGA
>DASXLL010000095.1:0-4091 GCA_036496265.1 Pirellulaceae bacterium
GCCGTGAATGCATCTTTCCACTGCCCCTTGCCGGCCGCCTTGTTGAGCGCCATTCGCGAGGCCTTCGACTTCAGCGCCGAGAACCGCACGCCCTTCTTGCTGTTGCCAAATTTCTGGGCCAGGTTGCCGAGAAAGTGCTGCAAGTAGATCAGGTTGCCCGGGTCTTCGACGAGGCATTGCGAATACAGATCGTGCGCGTAGGCATAGTCGGCCTTCTCGGCGCTGCGTTGTGCGTGCTCAAACACTGCCTGCAGCCGTTGGCGCACCGCCCCGGTGATGGGCGGCAAGAATGCGCGACTGCTTCGGTTTGGCTGCTGCGCCGACATGCGAAAAGGCCCCTGATCGAACGGCGTGCCAACCGCCGCCCCCATGTATTCGCTCCGAGCGAGCGACCTGCTTTCATTCTACCAAGTGGCTTTCATCACACAATCTTATCAACTACCGTAAGTTATGGAGAGCACGACAGTTCGGGCGATATAACATGACTAATCCACAGGGCAGGGTGTACCTCGTCGGCGCCGGCCCCGGCGATGCCGGGCTGCTGACGCTTCGCGGCGCCGAATGCCTCCGGTCGGCCGACGTTGTGCTGTACGACTACCTCGCCAGCCCCGAATTGCTCAGCCACGTCCGCGGCGAGGCCGAGCGAATCTGCCTCGGCCGGCATGGTCACGGCCGCCTGATGTCTCAGACCGAAATCAACGCGGCCATGATACGTCATGCGAAAAATGGCCGCAAAGTCGTCCGGCTGAAGGGTGGCGACCCGGCCATTTTTGCCCGGCTGGGCGAAGAGCTGGCCGCTCTCAGTGCCGCCGGGATTGCTTACGAAATCGTTCCGGGAGTGACCGCCGCGCAGGCGGCCAGCAGCCACGCCAGCATTCCGCTCACGGATCGCGACGAGGCGTCCTGTGTGGCCTTTGTCACGGGCCAGGAGCGCAGCGACAAGGGCTCCGACGAGCCGCTCGATTATGCGGCGCTCGCGAAGTTCCCGGGCACGCTCGTGTTCTACATGGGAGTGACCACGGCCGGCACTTGGAGCCGGGCGCTCGTCGAGCATGGCAAACGTGCCGACACGCCGGTCGCGATTGTGCGGCGTTGTTCGCTCGCCGATCAACAGACGTTTTTCACGACGCTCGGCGAACTTGGCGAGCTGGTGCAAACCACCAAGCTGCGGCCGCCCGCGGTCGTGATCGTCGGCGACGTGGCGAAGCAGCGCGATGTATCGAATTGGTTTACGACTCGCCCGCTGTTCGGCCGCACGATTCTGATCACGCGGCCCGAGCAGCAATCGGACGAGCTGGCGACACGGCTGCAGAATCTCGGCGCGAACGTGCTGCGGCAAGCGGCGATCACGATCGATCCGCCGGCCGATTGGGCGGCTGTCGACCGGGCGATCGAGCAGTTGCCGGAGCTCGATTGGCTGGTGTTCTCGAGCAGCAACGGCGTGGAGCATTTTCTGGGTCGGTTGCTGGCGCTCGGGCACGATATGCGGCGCGTGGCGGGTGTACGGCTGGCCGCGATTGGCCCCGGCACAGTGGCCGCGCTGGCAGAGTTCAGTCTCAAGGCCGACTTGCAGCCCGACACCTTTCGGGCCGAGGCGCTGGCCGAGGCGCTCGCGCCGACGGTGCGTGGCAAGCGAGTTCTGTTGGTCCGGGCCAGCCGCGGGCGCGAAGTTCTGGCCGAGATGCTCGCGGCCAGCCGGGCGACGGTCGAACAAGTGGTCGCCTACGAAAGCCGCGATGTGGCGGCCGCCGGCGAGGACATTTTTCGCGATCTTGCGGCCGGCCAGATCGACATCACAACGGTCACGAGTTCCGCGATCGCGCAGAGCCTGGTGCGGATGTTCGGCGAGGAGCTTCGCAAAACGCGCCTGGCGGCGATTAGCCCGCTGACGGCCGGGGCGCTGGCCGAACTTGGCTTTCCGGCCGCGATTGTGGCCGAGAGCTACACGGCGGAAGGCCTCGTGGATGCGATCCTGGCCGCCGAGAGTGGCAGGGTCTGACACAGGTTTTGTGAAGGTGCGGATCATTTCTTGTCGGCCGACTTTTGGCCCCGGGTGATAATCATCAGTAGCTGCGCACAATTATCCCCCAGGATTTTGCGCAGCAGCTCCTCTCGCCCAAATCGCCTACTTTGGCACGTAGATGCGCAGAATTCGCCCCCAGGATTCTGCGCATCAACGCCCATCGCACAAAGTTCTCGATTTGGCGCGAAGAAGGCCAAAAGTTTCCACTAGGGTTTTGGACATCTACGGTCACTTTCTGATGGTTTTGTTTCAATCGGCGCGCACCGGTAACGTCTGGCCGACAGCCGCGAGCGCGAACCGAGAGCTGGCCGTCGATTGGAATGTGCTTGAATTGCCTAAGACCGGCTAAATCCGCAAGTTTCGAATAGTGTACGTATGACCATATATGATTCGGACACAATTTGCAAGCAAGTTTTTAGGCCACTGTCGGTTCAGCGAGCACAGGATATTGCCTTGACTGAACCTAAAGACGCTACAACCATCTAGATTAGGGAGTTAAGGCTCGATCGGGCTTTGCATGCAGTCGTCAGAGCGGGTGATCGCGCAGGCTGGGCGGGCGTAGAAGGAAATCGCCACTAAAATCTTGGCATCAACCACACCTCCATCCCCGAATGACGCGGCTGCTATTCCGGCAGAGTTGAAAACCGCATTTCGGTTTGTAGCCAACCATGATGCCCTTGATTTGGCGCAGCGAGTGGGCGGCCTACAACTGGTACCACAGAATGCGCACCACATGACGCGGTTCGAACTTGCCGCTAGTTTGGCCGCGAAGTCACAAACGACGGGGGCCGCTAAACCGTCGCCTTCAGCAATGAGAAAGTGGCTGAATGGTCCAAGTATCGCGAGTCCCCAAGTCGCAGCGTATGAAGATGAATACTCGGATCTTTTCACCGAAGAGATCTCGTTTCACGGCGGAAGTTTTTCAGTGTTGCCCGGATTTCTGGAGAACGGAGCGTATGTTCTGCAGCGAGTTTTGCAGGCTATCTTCCTCGGGCCTTGGTGCTTAGACCCGGGTGACTTGACGGATCGGGCTTTTCGCGAGACGCGGGCCGTCTTGCGCCTAAGTGATGAGATGATTCGTCGCGCCGACTTGACAAGATATTGCCCCGTTGAAAAACGAGCGAGAGATGCTTCCATTCCTCCGCACGACCAAATGCGCTGCCTCATGGAGGCGGTTACATTTGATGGCCGCGACCTTGACCGCCTTGGCATTGAGCCTCGCGATTTAGGCGGCTTTGTCGCTGATCCAGCAACATTGGACATAGCCGGCGTAACTCGGGGAGAGTTTCCTGTCTGCCGTTGGCCACTAGTTTCTGTAGGAGGCTTTTGGGTAGTTGTGGCGCCTTGGAATCTTGTCGTGTCGCTAAAACATAGGCTTCTCTGCTTGTTAATTGAAGACGGCCGCCGCGACGCATTTGTGTCCTTCGCGCTGATGCATACGCTTGAGAACGTAGTGCGCTCATTGAGCGTTCTAAGTATCGAACCAACCGGCATAGCAGTGCCACCGGCGGGCGAGCCCTGGGTTCGCGAAGACATTTTTTCGATGGATTCCGACAAGGCGCTACACACAATCCTAATTCAGGATCAGTTAGAGAACTTTGATCCTAATGATCCATTTGGACAGTGGAACTCCGAGGGAATGAGCACGCTAATTGGAAGGCGTTGTCGCGCCACTGAGGAATTTCTCCTCGGTCGCGCTAACGCCCCAAATGACATTCTTCATTTGGTCCTCGTCCAAGGCCTCGGTAGGTTTTTCGCCTTTGGGCTAGGCGAAGAGGATTTAACTGGGACTTTTCTGACACTCCCTTTATCCCCGACGAGTCTAGAAGTCATTGCCGTGCGGACGCACGGCAATCAACTCTCACTGTGGCAATATGCTCAGGCCAAAGAGCGACTACTGGAAACGACACGCGTGTTCGCCTTTGATGACTTGGGACCTTTCTCAATTTATGAGGGGCATCACCACAGCTTTTATCTCGGTGACGATCGCATTTACGACCAGCTATCAGTAGACCCAGCCACCGGGCCCGACCTGCGCGCTCAGGCAAGGCGCGAAAGTGACGTCCAT
>DASXLL010000096.1:0-5955 GCA_036496265.1 Pirellulaceae bacterium
CACTGCATGCCCAGGCAAATACCTAAAAACGGCATCCCCTTTTGGCGGGCATAGCGGATGGCCTCCACCTTGCCTTCGATACCTCGCTCGCCGAACCCGCCAGGCACCAACAGGCCGTTGTACCCCGAGAGCAGCCGCTCCGGCCCTTCTGCCTCGATGTCCTCGCTGCGAATGCGACCGACGCGGACCTGTGCCCGATTGGCAATTCCCGCATGGTCGAGCGCCTCGTAAATCGACTTATAGGCGTCGTGGTGCTCGGCATACTTGCCGACGACCGCAATGCTGATCTCGTACTGAGGATTCCGCAGCCGCCGCAACAATTCCCGCCAGTCCTCTAAGTCGGGCTCATTCGTCTTAAGGCCCAGCCGATCGACGATCAGCTTATCGAGCTTATTCTCAACCAGGCTTAGCGGCACTTCATAGATCGAGAAATCCTTATCCTTCTCCTCGATCACCGCCTCGATCGACATGTTGCAGAACAGGGCAATCTTTTCTCTGTCCTCTCGGGCGAGCGAGTGCTCGGTGCGGCAAATCAAAATATCCGGCTGGATGCCGATTTCGCGCAGCTGCCCGACCGAGTGTTGTGTCGGCTTAGTCTTTAGTTCCTTGGCCGCCTTCAAATACGGAACCAATGTCAGGTGGATATAGAGGCAGTTTTCTTTGCCGACGTCGAGGGCAAACTGGCGAATCGCTTCCAAAAACGGCAGGCTTTCGATGTCGCCCACCGTGCCGCCGATTTCCGTGATCACGACATCGACCGGACCCGACCGGTCGTCGCCCAGCTTGGCGATGCAACTTTTGATCTCGTTGGTGATGTGCGGGATCACCTGAACGGTTTTGCCCAAGAATTCGCCGCGCCGCTCCTTGTTGATCACCGATTGATAGATTTGGCCGGTTGTGTAATTCGAATCGCGGGTCAGCGGCCCCTGCGTGAATCGTTCGTAGTGGCCGAGGTCAAGATCGGTCTCGCTGCCGTCATCCAGAACATAAACTTCGCCATGTTGGTATGGGCTCATTGTGCCCGGGTCGACGTTGATATACGGGTCGAGCTTCTGCATCCGCACCGATAGGCCGCGCTTCTCGAGCAGCATGCCAATCGACGCGCTGGTCAGCCCCTTGCCAAGTGAGCTTACGACGCCGCCAGTCACGAAAATATGTTTGGCCATAGTCAGCGACCCTCCTGGTGTTGGCTTCCTGGAAACTCGTCCGCCGATGAATCGTCTGCCCGATCGATCCCGTTGCTATCATTCTATCGCCGCGGCCGAACGACGGCATCCCCTCGGATTCAGCTAAAAAACTGGCCGCGGCCAACTGCGGGGAACGCATCTTGAATGTGTTCGATCGTCGGCCGCTTTGCGGTGCTGGGCCAAGAGACGGCCACGACGTCGAAACGGGCTGAGTGATTCAAGAGGCCGTGCGACTTGAGATAGCCAAGCGCGGCCTGCGTCATCCGCTGCTCTTTGACTTTGTCGATCGCGTCGGCCGGATGGCCCGCATCGGATGAGCTGCGGGTCTTCACTTCCACAAACACGACGGTGCGGCCGTCGACCGCAATGATGTCCAGCTCACCCAGGGGCAAATCGAGATGCCGGGCCAGAATGTGATAGCCCAGACGCTTGAGAAAACGGGCCGCCGCGTCCTCACCCCGCTCGCCCAGCGACTTAGGACGGATCCGCGCCGCAAACCAAGAACGCAGACCCATAGACAATAACAGCCGATTAAGAACAGTAGATCGCTAGAGCAGAAGAACAGTAACAGCACCGTAAGTGGGCTACTGCTCTGCTGTTCTACCGTTCTAAGGCTCTCTTCCGCGGCTACTCTTGATCCCGGCGGCGTTCTTTCAGCCGTGTCGATTTGCCGGTGCGGTCGCGGAGGTAATACAGCTTTGCGCGCTTCACGATGCCGCCACGCTTGACTTCAATCTTCGCGATCCGCGGCGAATGAAGCGGAAACTTACGTTCTACCCCCTCGTTCAGTACAATCCGCCGCACGGTGAACATTTCGCGGCTGCCCGAGCCGCTGCGGGCGATCACGACGCCCGAAAACACCTGGATGCGCTCCTTGTCGCCTTCGAGGATTTTCGTATGCACGTCGACCGTATCACCAATGTTGAAATCGGGAACCTCCGCTTTGAGGCTCGATTTTTCGACTAGCTCTAGTATTTGTTGGCTCATGGCTTCGACCTCGTATCAATCTGTTTGTGGCTTGTTAGCTGATAGCAAATCGGCACGCCGCTGTCGTGTCCGCTCAATCTTTTGTTCTTCCCGCCAGCGGGCAATCTCCGGATGGTTGCCGTTCACGAGCACCTCGGGCACATTCAGCCCCCGATACTCTCGCGGCCGCGTGTACTGCGGAAACTCCAACAACGGCGGATCTCCCGAAAATGAATCTTGTTTGTTGCTTTGCTCGTCGCCCAATACGTCGGGCACCAGTCGGACCACTGCATCGATCACCACCATCGCCGCGACTTCACCTCCGCTCACGATGAAATCGCCGATCGAAATCTCGTCCGGCTCGAGGATATCGATCGCCCGTTGATCGACTCCCTCGTACCGCCCGCAAATCAGCACTAACCGATCATGCGCGGCTAGCCCTTCGACCGCTCGTTGATCCAGCTTTCGGCCCTGTGGCGTGAGCAGCACCAAATGGCCGGGTGTCTGCCCCTGAATCTCCTCCACGCATTCGACCACCGGCTCCGGCCTTAACACCATGCCCGGCCCGCCGCCGAACGGCCGGTCGTCTACCTGAGAGTGTTTCCCGCGCGCCCAATCGCGGATGTTGTGTATCTGGATATCGACTAGGCCAGCATCGATTGCCCGCTTCAGTAAGCTCTGACCCAAATAGCCCGGAAACATCTCCGGGAACAAGGTCAGCACGTCGATGCGCATCTTCGTGGCGTGATTAAAAGCCAAGACAGCCGTCATGCCCTCCTGGCCCGTTCGTTACTCGCTCTGCTCCGCGCCGCCGCTCGATTCCGTGGCTGCTCCCGCACCGACCGGTTCCGGAGCCGCTTCGGCTGCGGCTTCCGGCGCCTCGCCCTTCTTCGGCTTCGGTGCCGGCAAGCTGGCCGGCGCGCCCGCGTCGGGCACCGACTTCGGTTGTGCAGTTTTCTCGAGTGCAACTTTTTGTGCGGCCACGTGCGTCCCATTCGTGCCGTATTTTTTAATCAACACGGCGACGCGCTCCGAGGGCTGAGCGCCTACACCCAACCAATAGTCGACGCGGTCGGCCACCAATAGGGCCCGCGCATCGGTGTCTTTCACCCGTGGGTCGTACGTGCCAAGCTGCTCAAGCACGCGACCATGCCGCGGCGAGCGCTTATCAATCGCACAAATGCGAAAGAATGACTGGTGCGAGCGACCGATTTTCTTCATGCGAATGCGGACTGACACAAAACGACTCCTCACGGAAACCTTGGGACCGAAGCACTCGCCCAAACCGGCTCATCGCCGCGTCCGCCGAGCGTCAGATAACGTCATCGAGAGCCCGCCCCGAAGGACGGCTGCCGGACCAAGCCGGCTGGGAACCCCTTATTCTGCCGGAAGATAGGCCTCGCCCGCAAGGCCCGTTTGCAATGTCACGGAGAACTAGGTTTCACTTTGCCAGGCGCAGCTTGCAGCGGAACTGGCGGAACCACGGTCGGCGAGGTCTTATTCGTAGCTGCCGCCGGTTTTTCAGCGGGCTTTTCGGTCACCGGCGTCTTTGCGTCCGCGACATTTTCCGACGCCGGCGCCGGGTTCGTTCCGGTATCCAAGAGCATGTAGCCTGCCCAGAAAAATGGGTGGCTCGCTTTGGGCGCTTCCGCCGTATCGTCCAGCTTCTTGAGTCGTGGCTCCTGCGATGCATCGAGCGGCAATTCACGCCCCAGCGCGACGCTGCGTCGCCACGCGTCGGCCGCCGAGCCATTCGGCATCTCCTGCACGAACTCGCGCACCAGCTCTAGATTTGTCTGCCCACCGGTTCGCCATCGTGTCAGCAGCACGGTCCGCGCGCCACTGGCCATCAGCGCGCACGTCGTTTGAAACAGCTCGCTCCCGGCCATTCCGCCCGATCCTTTCTCGCGGCGCGAAGTCTTGAGACCGCTTTCGGCCGCCGACGGAAAACCGGCCAGCACCACCCGTTCCGGGCCTTCGTACGGCAGCCCCATCCACGCAGCCAGCGAATCGGCTCCTTTGCCGCGCGACTTCGGCAACGGCGACCAGGCGTATCCGCCGCTGCGATCCAGCTCGACGTTATCCATCACAACCAATGCATCGAGCAAGGGAACCAGCAGATAACCGGGCTGCGGAAGTGGCGGCGCAAGCAATAGCGGCCCTTCGACCGCGTCCGTTAATGGCTTCAAGGCGTCCGCACTTGTATCGACGGCCACGATACCCGTGTGCTTCGGCCGACGAAACGGCCGGGTATCCCCGACTGCCAACGCCGCCGTCGGCCCGTAATGAATCGGAAAGCGATCCGCCAATACGCCCGGGGTCTTTGTTCCCGCCGGCATCAGCGCGTCAAACGGCAAGTACCATAACCAGCTATCCGGAACGATCACCAGCGAAGTCGTCTTCGCGAGGTCGAGGCGCGCGTCGGCAAACACGGCTTCATACGCCTTGCCCGCCACGTCCGGCCACTTGTTATCTTTCAAATCGACGGCCGCCATTTCGCGATTCGGGCCAAAATTGCCGAGCGCTTTGAGCACATCAGTCACAGTTCGCTCGACCTGTTTGTCATTCGCGAGCTGCCATACGTGTGCGTCGGTTTTGCTCAACAAGAAGCCAAAAAGGTTGCCGCCGGCTTCGTGAAAGATAATGAGCGCCTCGCCCGGCGCGAGCGCTTTCTGTAACTCGGCCGTCGTGCGAAGCGGCGGAAACACCGTCGCCGACGGCACTGGGCTCAGCGCCATCGCGAGCACCAGATTTTCTCGTGCAGAGGCGTTCTGACTCCAGGCGGCAAGTTGGTCGCTCAACGCTTGTCCTTCCGCGCCACCTTGCGCAACCACCGGGCCGTCGCGCAGTTGTTGATAGAGTTGGGCCGCCGCCGCCGACAGTTCGCGATACGTCGGAAAATTGGCCAACAATTGTTGCCGTTCGAGCGCTGCCTCGGTGGGCAGCTCGCTGTCTGGCGCCTCGAGAATTGCCCGCAGCGCGAGCAATCGGCCGCCGAGCGGCAAAGTCGATAAAAATCGATGCCGCTTTGCTCGCTCCGAAATCTCGACGGCTTGCGGAACGTCTTTCCGATCGAGCGCCGCTAAAAACCAGCGGTCGTAAGCGTCGTCGTGGGGCGTACTCATCACGGCCAATGTATCGAGCGGCCTTTGTGACCAGTCTGTCGGCGGCGGATCGCCTAACATTGACTTGAATAGATCGGTCGCTATCCGTGGCGAAATATCGCCCGCATCATAGAGCCCGCTCGCCCGCGCGATCTGAAAATTCCGCACCGAGGCGGTCGCCTGCGCGGCAAGCGCCTTTTCCAACGTTTCGCCGCCTGGTCCATATTGCCCCTGGCCAAGATGCACCAGCGCCTGCAGAAACAGCAAATCGACCCCCGGCAAACCATTCTTCATGTCGCCGATCTTGCGGCCCATGTCATCGGCGATCGCAGCCGCCTGCTGCAATTGGCCGGCGCGGGCGAGAATCTCGGCCCCGCCGAGCCGCAACGTCGCCGTCAGATGCCCGACACGATTCGCCTGCCCCCATGCCGCCGCAGCCTCAAGCGGCGAATAAATATCGGTGGCACCGCTCGCCACATGATTCACCAAGCCCAGCCGCAGCGCCTCGCAAATCACATCGAGGTCTTCGTAGTAGAATCCGGAATAGCTCGCTTCAAGCAGCATCTGGGCCGCGGTCCGACTGTCGCCCGCCGCCAGCGACAGTCGCCCCTGCTCCAAAAGTGCAACGCCGGTGAGCGGATGATCGTATTGACCAGCGACAATCACAGCATGCTCGAGATGAGTGCGCGCTTCGTCCG
>DASXLL010000097.1:0-2781 GCA_036496265.1 Pirellulaceae bacterium
CTGGGGCTGTCGTCGAGGCAGGCCACTGCGGAAATCAGTGTCCCCAAGCCGGTGACGATCGTGTCGGAGGCCGCCACGGTCGTGGCCTGGCCGCCAACGCAGCGGATGGCGTCGTCCATCGAGAGGACTTCGATCACGCTGCCGTCGCCGCTGGCCGCCTCCAACGCGATGCCTAAAGCGGCACCGCTGGCGACGTCATCGATCTTGCCGCTGGCCGCAGGATAGACCTTGGCGTATTGCGCGATCGCCCCGCCGGCGGTCATGCGGATCGTGTCTCCCTTGCGACGCAGCCGAACGGTGCCGGTGAGATCGGCTGCCAGGGCGCGCGTTTCCATCACGCCGATGCCCGGATCGGTGGCGCCGGCGATGGCCAACACGCCGGCCGAAAGGGTGACGCGAATGTACGGGCCGATCGCGCCGGAGTTGGTGAAGGTTTTCGTTTCGCGGCTAATCAGGGCGGTCATGGTGGATGGGCTCCGGAAAACTGTGCGAGTGAGAAGTTTGGGAAAAACCGCCCCGCGGGGCGGTGTTAAAAATCGAATCAGAGGGCTCAGTTGCTGCTAACCGAGGACTCCAGCTTTTCTTTGATCATCCGCTGCTGCCGGCTGCCGGTGTTGGTCTCCAGCAAGTAGGCCTGGTACAGCTCGGGGTTACGCTTGGCAACAGTGCGGATCGCCGATTGGCGGCGCTTCAGATCGGCATTGGGGCCGCTCAGTTTCGCCACCGCGGCGTTGAAATCTTCGACCGGGTCGCCGGTGGCGCCTTGATAGCCGTCTTCCAGGGCTTCCTGCGCTTCGCGAATCGCGCCGGCGAATCGCAGCGGCTGGTGCCCGAGCTTTCCCGACTTGGCGGCCTTGTCATTTTTGGCCTGGTCGTCAGATTTTTTCTGGGCGGCGGCGAGTTCCGCCTTGTGCTTTTCGGCCGCTTGCTCGGCCTGGGCCTCGACGTGCTGGCCGTAGGCGATCGCGGACTCCTGCAGGCTCGCGTCGCGCTCGAGCTGCGTTTCCCGCCATTCGGCGGTCGACTTCGGGAAGCTGGTTTTCAGGTCGGTAAGGCTGGCGGGGATTTTTTCCATGGTGGAAGTACTCCGAGTCTGCGTGGGTTTATTTGAGGATGGTTTTTGAGTAAGGGATACAAGTTGTTGGTACGATCTGTCGAATGATTGGACGCCATCGATCAGGCCCATTTCCACTGCGTCTGCAGCGGTGTGTACGCGACCGTCCGCCAAGGAACGGATCATTTCCACGGGCTTTTTCAGCCCTTGGGCAATGAGCATCGTGTAGCCCGCATATTGTGCGTTGACCAATCGTTGGAATTCAGCCAATTGCGCTTCGGTGATTTTGGTTCCCGATTCGCCAATGCCTTTGAATTCGCCCGCTCGCACCACGTGCACTTTGACGCCGAGCTGCTCCGCCGATCCGCTTTCATCCGTGATCACGGTATAGACCCCCATTGCTCCATAGAGTGCCGTGGAGGAATTGGCAAAGCGTTTCGTCGCTTGGCTGGCGACTGAGACTCCACCCGAGGCTGTCATGTCTTCGGTGAAAGCGAAAATTGGTTTGGTAGCGGCAAATGCCGCTACTTCGTCCGCCAGGTCGCTATTGCCGCGAACAGTTCCTCCAGGGGTATCCATCACCAGCATTGCGCCAGCAACTACCGGATTGTTGCGAGCGGAGCGAAGCTGCTGGCGGGTGCGCACCATACTGGTGCCCCCGCTCATCGAGCTGACGCTCTTCATCATCGGCCCGGTGATATTGATGATCGCAATGCCATCGCTGGTAATTTGATAGTCCGCGCTGTTTTGCGCGGCTACTGAGTCGCGGGCGGAAGCCGAAGAGATGTGGGCGTGCAAGTTAATACCGTTAAATCGATCGACCAGGCCGCGAAAGGTCTGATCGTGCATCGCCCAAACGCCAAAGTACTCCGAGAGATTCGGTACATCGACCTTGAACCGGGGCGCAAGAATGAATTCACTTTCCATTTTGGTCCCCTTGTTTCTTGCCAGCGTTGGCGGTGGCGACGGTTTCGCCGCCGGCGGTGTCGGCGCTGATCGCCAGCTCGGCGCCCGTGACTTCGTTGCCGTAGCGGATTTCGCGCCACAATTTGGGCACTTCGTCTTTGGCGACGACGTCTGGGAATTCTTTGGCGATCGCTTGCGCCTCGACGATCGCGCGGCGGATGAACCGGCCGCGGCCGGTGCACACTTCGGCGATGTGCTCGTCTTCGTCAATGCCGCGGGCGGCGAGGATCGATTTGAGCGATTTGAGGTTGCGGCGCTCGGCCAGGTCCTCGGCCGCGGCGTCCTCGAGCGGTTTGACATAGGGCCAGCCGCGCGGGCGGAAGAGGAAGCGGAAGGGATTGGCCCCCTTGGCGACGGCCGCGGCCAGGGCGGGATCGTAGCAATTGGTGCCCGGCGTCAGTCGCCGGCGGGTTTGCCATTCATAGGTCGGATTGTAGAGGCCCTGGATTTGATCGGTGATCAGTTGATCCAGCCGCAGCTTCATCTGGTCGAAGGTCATGCGGCCGCCGTGAAAATTCACGAGCGAGCCATCGAGCAGCAGGAACATCAGCGGCAGATCGAGATTCACGGCCAGCATGGTGAGCATCAGGGCCGCGTGCTCGAAGAAGGCCGGCGTCGGGAGATTGGCATTCCAGCCGTCAAGTTCGTACCCGGCCGGGGCTTTGATGACCTGGGCCGGTTCGCCGAGCTGCTCGACAATCGCGGTTTCCAACCCCAGGCCGCGCGTTTCGCTGTAGCGGTCGCCAGATTTCGGCAACGCG
>DASXLL010000098.1:0-12680 GCA_036496265.1 Pirellulaceae bacterium
CCAACACGCTGGGCACGTTTCTCTGCTGCCAACACGCTGGCCTGGCGATGGTGAAGCAACCGGAGGGCGGCAATATCGTCAATTTTGGCGACTGGGCGATTGAGCGGCCGTATCTGAATTACGCGGCGTATTTTCCGTCGAAAGGGGCGATTCCCGCGCTGACGCGTTCGTTCGCGGTGGAGCTCGCCCATCGCAATCCGCGCGTCCGTGTCAACTGCATCATGCCCGGTCCGGTGATGATTCCGGCGGATTTGCCCGTGAATGAGAGAGAGCTTTCGATTAGTGCCACGCTCGTCAAACGGGAAGGCAGGCCGGAGAATATCGTGCAGGCTGTTTTGCACTTCATCGACAACGATTTTGTGACTGGTGTATGCTTACCGGTGGATGGCGGGCGGACGATTTATTCGACGGATAGTGATCGCGGGAGTTCATGAAATGAACCGGCACAGTTTTAAGCGGCGTCGCCTGTTATCGGGAGTTTGGAGACGGCTGCGCCAATCGTCGTTTGCTGTGCTATTCCTCGTTGCAGGGTTTGAAAGTTTCACGTCGCTCGCCGCCGAGTCCCGGGTTGCCCGCGACCTCGAATACGCCCGCGCAGGCGACATTTCGCTAAAACTTGACCTCTACCTTCCCGCGAACGTTATATCGCCACCGGTTGTCGTCTGGGTCCATGGCGGCGCGTGGCGTGGCGGGTCGAAGAACAATCCGTCGATTTTGCCGCTGACAGAGAAAGGCTTCGCCGTCGCGAGCGTGGATTATCGGCTCTCGCCTGTCGCTCAATTTCCGGCTCAGATCCATGACATTAAAGCGGCGATTCGGTATCTGCGCGGCACGGCCAAAGAGCATGGTATTTCGGCGGAGAGAATTGCAATTAGCGGCGGGTCAGCGGGCGGGCATTTGGCCGCGCTGGTCGGCGTGACGAATGGCGTCAAAGAACTCGAAGGCGACCTGGGCGATTACCGTAATAAACTATCCGACGTTCAAGGCATCGTTGTCTTTTACGGCGCGTCGAATCTGACGACGATTCTGGCGCAATCGACGCCGCATGGCGTGAACATGCGAACTCCCGCGCTGGAACTGCTGCTGGGCGGCCAACCCGATTCCAAGCCCGATCTCGCTCGTCTCGCCAGCCCGGTGTTTCAAGTCGATAAAGCCGATCCACCGCTATGGTGGTATCACGGCGATCAGGACCCGCAGATGCCGGTCAATCAGGCGCTCGAGATGCTTGGGGCCTATAAGAAGCTCGGATTAGATGTGACTTTTGAGCCCGTGTTTGGCGGTGGGCATGGCGGCAAGTTGTTTTATACGCCGGAGCAGTTCCAGCAAGTTGCTAAATTCCTCGATTCCACTTTGAAGAAAGAATGAACAGAAGGCAGCAAAAATAGCAAAGAAGTGGAAGAGACGAGGCGCCGTCTCTTTGCTTCCTTCGCTCGCTTCTGTTCAAAACTGCCGGACGAATGGCCTCACGACCTGGAATTGCAATTACGATGGGCGATCCGGCTGGGGTTGGCCCGGAAGTGTGCCTGCATCTGATGGCCGATGAGCAAATAGCCCGCGAATGCACGCCCGTTCTATTCGGTGATGCGACGATTCTTGCCCGCGCCGCCCGCGCGACAAACTTGCCACTGCCGAAGACCACGATTTCATTGGCTCAATTTCAGGACCAATCAACCGCAATTTCACAGCCGTGCATCATCGACTTAAAAACGCTTGCGGCTGACGACGTGCAGCCGGGAAAAACGAGCGCCGTCACCGGCCGCGCAGGCTATACCTACGTCGATCGCGCCATCGACGCGGCCCTCGCCGGCCAGGTCGCCGCTGTTTCCACGGCGCCGCTTAACAAAGAAGCGATGCACGCCGCCGGCATCAACTTTCCCGGCCACACGGAGATTTTTGCTGCCCGTACCAACGCCGCACGCTCCTGCATGATGCAGTATTCGGAGGAAATAACGTGCACGTTCGTGACGGTCCACGTCGGCTATCGCGAAGTCCCTGCACTGCTGACGAAAGAGCGGATTCTAGATGTAATTGAGTTAACGGCCGCTGCGCTGAAAAAACTCCGCGGCCACGAGCCAAAGATCGTCGTCTGCGGTCTCAATCCCCACGCCGGCGAGCATGGCCTCTTCGGCGATCGCGAAGAAGAACGCATCATCATCCCGGCCATTGAAGCCGCCCGTATGCAAGGCATCAACATTGAAGGACCGCTGCCGCCGGACACGGCCTTCCTTCCCGCAAAGCGAAAAACGACCGATGCGTTCGTGTGCATGTACCACGATCAGGGGCATATCCCCGTCAAGGCGTTGGCCTTCGATTCGGCTGTCAACACCACCCTCGGCCTCCCCATCATCCGCACCAGCGTCGATCACGGCACCGCCTGCGACATCGCCTGGCAAGGCAAAGCCAACCCCTCCTCACTCTTCTCCGCCGTCCGCCTCGCCATGCGGCTGATCTCGGCGTAGGGTGGGACAAGCGAGCGCAGCTCGCGCCGGCCCACCGCTTTCCTTATGCCTTCGTCAATACCAATTCTCGTCATTGCCGACGACCTCAGTGGCGCCGCCGAGCTTGCGCAGATTGCCGCTGCCCGCGGGCTGTCAGCCGTGGTTGAGCGTCATACGGATTGCAGGATCGCCGCCGAAGTAACCGCAACTGACACCGATTCGCGAGCATCGACTGCCGCCACGGCTGCCCGGCAAATCGAAGCCATCGCTGAACAAGCCAGGCGATGCGGGGCGGTAAGGATTTTCAAAAAAGTCGATTCGCTGTTGCGTGGCCAGCCGCGAGCCGAAATCGAAGCTCTGGTTCCCGCTTTGCGCTGTGAGCGAACGCTGCTGATACCGGCGAACCCGTCGCGCGGTCGCACCATTTCTGGCGGACAGTACTTCGTTAACGGCATTCCGGTCAATAAAACTGGGTTCGCCGACGATCCTGAGTTTCCCAGAACATCGGCAGATATCGCCTCGCTTATGGGGACTGGATCCCTGCCGATTCACAATGTTCGCACGCCGGCCGAGCTTCCGTCGGCCGGAATTATTGTGCCTGACATAGAATTCGCGGACGACATCCGGTACTGGGCGGAGACGATCGACTCGTCAGTTCTGGCGGCCGGCGCGGCTGACCTTTTCGCCGCAATGCTGGACCGCTGGTGCGGACATTTTGCCGCGAAGGACGTTCCAGCCTCGCCCAGTATCGAATTGCCCGGTTTGCTTGTCTGCGGCAGCCATGCTGCCTGGCAATCACGGAAGGATGATTGTGAATGCGCTAAATTGCCCGTTTTGGAAGTCGGTAGGGTGCATGCGGGCGAGCGACTCGACATCGATAACTTTGTCACCGCCTCGCATGCTTTGCGGTCGCACCGAGCCCTGGTTTTATCAAGTGGTCAAGCCCTCATTTCGCTTGATGAGCGAGGTGTCCGCCTGCAGGCACTGGCGCGGATGGCGGCGCTAGTCATCCGGCAGGCCAAACCTCGAACGCTTTTGTTAGAAGGCGGCGCGACGGCCGCTGCCGTGGTGAGCCAGCTCGGCTGGAATCGCTTTGCGGCGCAACCATCAACCACGCCCGGTGTGGGCATTCTCAAGCCAAGTGGCGATGAGGCCGCTCCGCTAGTGCTTATCAAACCAGGCAGTTATCCCTGGCCACGCGAAATCTGGGAGTCGTTTTGCGGCTAAAATCGATCTGGCAACGGCCTTGCTTTCGTAAATGTCATCACATCAATAGGTTATAAGGTCTCCTGCAGCGCGGCCGGTTTGTCAATCCCCGCCGCAAGTGGTACATTTCGTTCGCCTATGCGCAAAGGAATTCCCGTATCGCCCGGTGTCGCCGTTGGCACCGCGTTTTGTATTCACGAGATCTTCGTGAATCCCGATACCAAGCGCCTGGAAGACCACGAAATCACGACGGAGCTGTCCAATTTCGAGGCGGCCCGCGAGAAAGCGGCGACGGAGCTGCGGGCTTTGCAGCACAAGGTTGAGCAGCAGGTGGGGCACGAAGAGGCAGCCATTTTTGGCGTCCATGAGTCGATCCTGCGCGACGCTGGCTTTACCAGCAAGGTCCGTGGCTGGATCGTCAACGATCGGCTTACCGCTCAAGCTGGTCTTGCCCGCTTGCTCGACGAATACACGGCCCTTTTTGCCCGCACAAGCGACGAATATCTCAAAGAGCGGATGACCGACATCCGCGACGTGATCGTACGAGTATCAAACCATGTTTCGACGCAGCAGGTGCCGGAAGGGAATGTGCTGCAGGGCCCAGTAATTGTGGTCGCTGACGAGCTGCTGCCGTCACAGGCAGTGGCCCTCGGCAGTGTCGATGTCCGCGGCATCGTAACGCAGGCCGGCAGCCAGACGAGTCACGCCGCGATCATCGCGCGCAGCCGGGGAATTCCGGCGATATCGGGATTGCGTGGCATTTTGCGGCATGTGAAGACGGGCGACACGCTGATTGTCGATGGCCGCGGCGGCCACTTGCTGATCAATCCCGACCCGGAGCAGCGGAGCGCGTATTTGAAGCTGGAGCGGGAGTTCGTCCTGCTTAAGGATCAGCTTGCCGCGAACCGCGATCAGCCGGCGCGGACGGCCGATGGACTTTCGCTGGAGCTATTGGCCAATGTGAACAGCGCGGTTGATGGGCGGGCGGCCGTGAACATGGGGGCCAGCGGCGTCGGGCTGTTTCGGACTGAATATATCTATTTGACGCACCCGGACGTGCCCGATGAGGAGGAGCAGTTCGTCGCCTATCGCGACGTGATCGAGGCGAGCCCCAGCCGCAATGTCACGATTCGCACGCTGGACATTGGCGGCGATAAAACGGTGCCATATTTGGGGCACACGCATCAGGAAGCCAACCCGTTCATGGGCTGGCGAAGCATCCGGCTGTCGTTCGAGCATCCGGAATTCTTCGCCACCCAGCTCCGCGCCATTTTGCGGGCCGCGGCCGATGCGGTCCCCAAAGGCGGCCATGTGCGGGTCATGTTTCCGATGATCACGACGCTGGAGGAGATTCGCAAGGTGCGTGCGATGGTCCGACGGGCCTATCAGCAGCTCAAGGACGAGAAAAAGCCGTGCGTTGAAATTCCAGTCGGCATGATGCTGGAAGTGCCCGCGGCGGCGATTTCGATCAACGATATGCTCCCGCACGTCGATTTCGTCTCCATCGGCTCCAACGACCTTGTGCAGTATTTAATGGCAGCGGATCGTGACAATCCAAAAGTCAGCCACCTCTGTCAGCCGTTGTCGCCGCCCGTTTTGAAGACCTTGGCGAGCGTGATCAAGTCGTGTCGCAAGGCAAATAAACCGATTACTCTGTGCGGCGAGATGGCGGGACAGCCGCGGGCGTTTGTGCTGCTGTTCGCGATGGGGCTACGCAGCTTCAGCATGAGCCCCGCGTTCATTCCGTCGATGAAGGAATTGGCCAGCCATCTGACGGAAGAGATGGGGCGGCGCGTCTTGAGAAAGGCCCTCACGCTGCGAACGACGACAGCCGTCAAGCGCTACCTGGCAGAGGAGATGGCCGTGATTGCTCCGAATTTGCAGATGCTGGATACGGCGTGATCGGGATCGTCAGTGGGTGTTGCGAATCATGGTTACACGGGTTTATATCGAGACCACAATACCAAGCTTCTACCACACGTTGCGAACCGATCCGGAATCGATCGCAAGGATGCACTGGACGCGCCAGTGGTGGCAGGAGAATTCGCAGCAATTCGAATTGTTTACGAGTGCGGCGGTCGTTTTGGAACTGGGACAGGGATCGACCGAAAAAACGCCTGAAAGGTTGGAACTTATCGCCCGCCTTCCTCTTCTAGAGATCACCGACGCTATCGAACACGTCGTGGAGACCTATATTGCAAGAAAAGCTATGCCAAACGACCCGGGAGGTGATGCACTTCATTTGGCTGTCGCGTCGTACTATCGACTTGATGTGCTGTTAACATGGAATTGCCGACATCTGGCAAACCCGAATAAAATGGAACATATCCGCCGTGTCAACGAAGAGTTGGGCCTGCCGTTGCCACTGTTGACGACGCCGTTGAATTATGTCGGCGGAGGTGACAAAAGTGACTGACGAAGTAATCAACGAAATTCGCCAGATTCGACATGAGATATCGAATCAATTCCATCACGATGTCCATCGAGTGGTCGCTTATTACCGCGAATTCCAAGCCCAGCTAATGCGGTCAAGCGCTCATCGATTCGCTGAAAACTCTCGTTGCCCATCAAAGCCGAGCGAAATACCACCCAACGACGGCGGCTTTGCCAGGTCGTGATGGATGAAACTTATGCCGCGGTGGGCAAGTTGGTGCAGGCGATGATGCGCGTGTGTTGACCTTTTTCGGCGAGCCGCGAGGCGCATTGGTAGGCAGCATGCACATCGCGGAAGCTGCCAGCGAGTTGCCAGGCTAGAGGAGCTTCCTTACTCGCGGTTTGGACGCGGAATTGACGGGCCATGCCGCCGGGGCAACTGACGCCGATGGGCACGTTTTGTTGGTTAACTCGTTCTGACATCCGTTATTTCCCGCAGTCACGAGTGCAGACGACCGGTTAATCGTTTCATCGACCAGCTCGCCCAGGACAGTTGAGCAAAAGGCAGCATGATGACTGACCTATTTCAATGACTGCAAGTGGAGTTTTGGTTCGCGCTCCGGTAAATTCAGGTGCCGAATGGCGATTGAGGACCAGGAATGGAAAGTGGGCCAGCGGCTAACCAACAATCTTCGACCCGGCAGCAAGAAGACAAAAAGACCATGCAAGCCAAGATTGAAGACTGGAAAGAAGGCTGGAGTAGAATGCAGCTCGGCATACATCCCACAGAAATTGACGCGCTAATAAAGTCGCTGATTATGATTCGGGACGATCCAGAACAGCACTTTCACCTTTCAAGTGATTACAAGGCCAGTGGCGGTCTAGGTGACATTGAGATTTTTGCACTGCCGGACAACGCGCCGCATAACCTATTTCTCGGCGGTCGGGCGCTGGCTCCAGGTGAGCAAATTGAGGCTTGAGATTCAAAGTGAACCACAACTAAGCAGCCGTGTTTTTGGAGACACCCATGCTTCGCTCGACCATGACTGCCCTATTGGTAACTGCCATGTTCATCGATCCGCCGCCGGCTCATTCGCAATCGGAAGTCGATCCTTCGCCGGCGGCAAATCCTGGTGGCTACGGCCGGGCGCGGCATCCGTATCAGACGCGCTCGGTGACGATTGCTAAGCACGGGATCGTGGCGACAAGCCATCCGCTCGCGTCGCAAGCCGGGCTCGACATTCTCAAAGCCGGCGGCAACGCCGCAGATGCGGCGATTGCGGCGAATGCCGTGCTGGGGGTGGTCGAGCCGATGAGCAACGGCATTGGCGGCGATTTGTTCGTCATCTACTGGGACGCGAAGACGCAGAAACTGTATGGACTGAACGCCAGTGGGCGAAGCCCTTACAATCTCAATCGCGGTGTGTTCGCCGAGAAGGGCCTAGCGCAGATTCCGACCGAAGGGCCGCTGAGCTGGTCGGTGCCGGGTTGCGTCAGCGGCTGGGAGACATTGCGAGCGCGGTTTGGAACTCGGCCGCTGAGCGAGCTGCTCAACGCGGCGATTGCGGCGGCCGAAGATGGCGCGCCGGTGCCGGAAGTCATCGGCGGTTATTGGCGCGGCGCGCAAACGGCGCTGCGCGCGACGCCAGAAGCGGCGGCAGCGTTCTTGATTGACGGCGAACGAGCGCCGGCGGTGGGCGAAGTGATGAAACTGCCGCAACTCGCCGCGACCCTAAAGCTGATCGCCGCGCAGGGCCGCGACGCGTTTTACAAAGGGCCGATCGCGCAGAAGATCGTGGCTTACAGCCAGTCGCATGGCGGCTATTTCTCAATGGCCGATTTCACCGATCACACCGACGATTGGATTGAGCCCGTTTCGACAAACTACCGCGGTTACGACGTATGGGAACTGCCGCCGAATGGCCAGGGCATCGCCGCGCTCGAAATGCTCAATGTGCTGGAGCATTTCGATCTCAAATCCCTGAAGCACAACTCGGCGGAGCATCTGCACCTGTTCATCGAGGCGAAGAAGCTGGCGTTTGCCGATCGGGCAAAGTTTTATGCCGATCCGGCATTCGGCAAGTTGCCGGTGAGCGAGCTGATCTCAAAGGACTATGGTATTCGGCAGGCGAAGCGGATCGATCGCACGCGTGCCGCGGCCGATGTGCCACCGGGCGATCCGCGGCTGGCGCGGAGCGACACGATTTATATGTGTGCGGTCGATAAGGACCGCAATTGCTGCTCGCTGATTCAGAGTAATTACACCGGTTTTGGCTCCAAGCACGTACCGGGGGATGTCGGATTCGCGTTGCAGAATCGCGGGGCGCTGTTCGCACTCGAAGACGACCATCTCAATCGACTGGAGCCGCATAAGCGACCGTTTCACACGATCATTCCGGCTATGGTCACGAAGGACGGTAAGCCCTGGTTTTGTTTCGGCGTGATGGGCGGCGACATGCAGGCTCAGGGGCACGTGCAGGTGCTCGTGAACATGATCGATTTTGGGATGAACGTGCAGGCCGCCGGCGACGCGCCGCGGGCAATGCATAGCGGCAGCGCGACGCCGACGGGCTTGCCGGCCGAAGGCGTTGGCTCGGTGACTGTTGAGACGGGCGTGTCGGATGAGTCGATCGACAAGTTGCGCTCGATGGGGCACAAGATCACACGGACGCAGCGATCGAGCACGTATGGCGGCTATCAGGGAATTCTTATCGACTGGCAGCACGGCGATTTGCACGGGGCGACGGAGTCGCGGAAGGATGGCGTGGCGGCGGGATATTAGGGAAGGCATGAGTGTGAGCAGGTGAATGTGAAGGTGATGAGCGGAGGGCTGGCAGCCGATCCGGGTAGCCCGGGCTCCTCAATGGCGCCGCGCTATTCTCCGCTGGTGTTGCTTGTTGCCGCGGTGGCGGGCGGAATTGCGACCGATCGTATTTGCGCCACGCCGACGATTCTTTGGTGGCTCATCGGATTGGTCGCAATTTCGGGCTGGTTTTCACTCTGGATTTGTCGGCGCGAAGAGTTGGCGTCGGGAGTGCTGCTGATTTCGGCAGCGGCGGTTGGTGCAACGTGGCACCATGCTAATTGGCACGTGTATCCGGCGAATGAGATCAGCCGAATGATGCAGGAGCAATCGCGGCCCTGCGTGGTCGAGGCTATTGCGATCACGTCGCCCCGGTGGGTACCCGCGCCGGTTGCGTCGGCACTGCGCACGATTCCACAGGGGGAACGCAGCGAGTTTTCGGTGTGGGTAACCGCGATTCGCGACGGCCAAACAATGCGGCCGGCTAGTGGCTGGGCCGATTTGGATGTGAACGGCGTCATCGAGGAAATTCGGGCCGGCGATCGCATTCGAGTTTTTGCCCAAGGCAGTCGGGCAGCGGCGCCGCTGAATCCGGGCGAGTTTGATTATGCGAATTATCAGCGCAGTCAGCGCATTGGCTGCCGCCTATTCGCCGAATTTCCGTCGTGTGTCGAGCGGCTAGAAGACGGTGGCGCTTTGAATCCAAGGCGCTGGCTTGCCGACATTCGCAGCGGGGGTTTGGCGATTCTGCGGCGAAATATCCAGGGTGAGCGGGCGATGTTGGCGTCAGCGGTGCTTCTCGGGGCGCGGGAGCAGCTTGATCCGAACCGCAATGAAGGTTATTTGACGACCGGCACGATCCACATTCTTTCCATTTCCGGGGTACACGTCGGGATCCTGGCAATTTTGTTGTTCGGTTTTTACTACACGGGCTTGTTGGGACGACGGATGACGCTGGCGGCAATCATTCTGGTGACGATTGCTTATGCGCTGCTCACCGATATGCAGCCGCCGGTAGTGCGGGCGGCGATTTTGGTTGTCGTTGCTTGCGGGGCGCTGTGGACGGGGCGGTCGGCGATTGGATTCAACTCGCTCGCTGCTGCAGCGATTGTGGTTCTGGCACTGAATCCGGCGAGTCTGTTTTTGGCGGGCCCGCAGCTTTCGTTTTTGGCGGTGGCGACCATGATCGCGTTTCAATCGTGGCTTGTGCCTCACAGAATTGTCGATCCGATTGATCGACTGATTGCGACGACGCGGCCGTGGGTGGTGCGGTCCATCAAACGCTTTGGCGGTGGCCTTTGGCGCGTGTGGTTGACCGGGGCACTGATTTGGCTGTTTGGTTCACCCTTGGTTTGGCGGCAATGGAATTTGATCTCGCCGGTGGCGCTCGTGCTTAACTTCTTGATGTGGCTTCCGGTGACGTTGGCCATGTTTGCGGGGCTGGGGACGCTCTTGGCTGGAGCAATCATGCGACCGCTTGCTCGATTATGCGGCTGGTTGTGCGATGGTTCGTTTGGATTTTTGGAATGGCTCATCGAAATGGGCCGTGATTGGCCAGGTGGTCACTTCTGGCTGCCGGCGCCGCCGAGTTGGTGGGTGGCAATCTTCTACATTTGTTTTGTGGCTGCTGTGTCTTTTCCGGCACTTCGACCATCGCGGCGTCGGGCCATGGCGATGGTATTGGGTTGGACAGCCGGGGCATTGGTCTTATCGCAGGTGAGTTTTTCGGCTGTGACTCCGCGACGCGAACGGCCGCTGGTTTGTCATTTCGTCGCGGTCGGTCATGGTGTAGGCGTGCTCGTTGAATTTCCAGACGGACACAACTTGCTTTACGACTCCGGCCGACTCGGCTCGCCGCTGGCAGGCGTGCGGCCCATTTCGTCCGTGCTGTGGTCGCGTGGAATCCGGCACGTCGATGCGATGGTCATTTCCCACGCCGATGCCGATCACTTCAATGCGATTCCGGGCTTACTCGACCGATTCTCGATTGGCGCGGTCTATGTTTCGCCGGTCATGTTCCGACGAATGCCCGCTGCAGTAAAGGAACTCCGCGATTCGATCGAGCGCCGCGGCGTTCTGCTGCGTGAGATTTACGCGGGGCAGCGCTTGGCGGCCGGCGATGACACGAAAATTGAAGTCCTGCACCCGACGAGCAAAGGCGTTTACGGTTCGGACAACGCGAATTCGATCGTGCTGCTGATCGAATACGCCAGACGGCGCGTGCTATTGACCGGCGACCTGGAATCGCCTGGTCTCGATGACGTGCTCGCCGAAGAGCCGCTCGACGCCGACGTTGTTCTCGCGCCACACCACGGGTCGCCGCGTAGCAATCCCGGCAGATTCGCGGATTGGTGCCGGCCAGAGCATGTTGTGATCAGTGGCAGCAAGCCGCTGGGTGATGAGGCGGTCATCGAAAGCGTGAAGGATTCGTTCCGGCTGCGGGGGGCGGAGGTGTATCACACGGCAGAGGACGGCTGCGTGCGGGTGGAGATTGGGCCAAAAGAAATTGCGATCCAAACAACGCGGCCGCATGTTCGGGCTGCAAGTTCCGCTGCCAAACCGAACGCAAAGTTTCTGCAGCCGGATTAAGCGGACGGCGTTGGCAATAATTCGCACGCTGGCCCCGGAAAATGCTTGCAGGCGTGCGTGCCAATTTGCTATCACGCATGTTGCTCAATTTCTTGCCCCAACATGTCCCCCGCACGGGAGGCATTTTCATGGATGCCGCTCTGCAAGCTCAACTGACGTATGCGGCGCTCGGCTGCTCCGTCGTCGCACTGTTTTTCTCAGTGATCGCGGCTTTTCCGGGACTAAAAGGCGTGATCGCAGCCGTACGGGACGGAATTTTGTGGTTTGCTTTGCTGGTCGTGCTCGGTGGCGTTGGATTTCTCCTGTGGCAGCGATTGCACCTTCACGATAAAGCGCCGGTGGCAAAAGCGGCGCAAGCGCCGGTTTGATGTGATTCGCACGGACGTTTTTGCGAACCTGGCCAGCGGCGGCGTGTCTATCGGTCTTCATCCGGTGACGCGTGTTGCGTAAACTGGAGCTTTGACAGTTGCAAAAACCCCCGCCGAGACCATGCTTCCCTCCGCCGTGCTCCCTTATCTCTGGATGCTGCTGGGAGCCGCAGCGTTTGCCGTGATGTCCATCCTGACCGCGCTCCTCAAGGACGAGGTCGATTGGCAATGGATCGCAATCACCCGAGCGGGGCTGGCCATGACATTCGCCGCGACGATGGCGCTAGTGGCGCGAAAGCGGCTGGTGTTCTTTCGGCCGCGAAAGCTGTGGATGCGGAGCATCGCGGGGAGCATCAGCCTGGTCTGCGGTTTCTATGCGATGACACATTATCCGGTGTCGGAAGTGCTCACGCTCACAAACATGTTTCCGCTGTGGGTGGCGGTTTTGTCGTTGCCGCTCCTCGGCGAATGGCCTTCGGTCGATATCTGGCCGGCGGTTTTAATTGGACTTCTGGGCGTAGTGCTCATTCAGCAGCCGCAAGTCGATTCGGCGACGCTGAGTGGGCGTAATATCGCGGTGGCGGCGGCGATTGTGAGTTCCTTTACAAGCGCGGTGGCGTTGATTGGGCTGCATCAAGTGCGCGAGATCGATCCACGAGCTGTGGTGGCGCATTTTTCGGCCGTGGCGCTGGCCTGCTGCGTGTTGTCATTGTTCGTGTTTCCGACGAGCCACGAGTGGACGCTCAGTTGGCGGACAGTTGGACTCTTGCTAGCCGTCGGCGTTTGCGCGACAATCGGACAATTGTTTTTGACGTTGGCGTTTGCTCATGGGCCGCCGGCACGCGTGTCGGTGGTCGGCTTGTCGCAGGTCGGGTTTGTAATGCTCATGGAAATGGCGATCAT
>DASXLL010000099.1:0-8101 GCA_036496265.1 Pirellulaceae bacterium
GATCAACCTCTATGACGGCGACGACGAGGCCAACATCCAAAATAAGGTCACGGCGCCAGCTTGGATCGATGGCGGAAATGGCAACGACAAGCTGACTGGCGGCGGCGGAATCGACACGTTGCTGGGCGGCGCAGGCAAAGACGAGCTGAAGGGTAACGACGGCAACGACTTCCTCGACGGTGGTGATGGAGACGACAAACTTACCGGCGGGCGAGGCAGCGATGTCTTGCTCGGCGGAGCCGGAAATGATGACCTCAAGGGCGGCTCCGATGGCGGCTCAGACGGCGGCGCCGATAGTGACGACATTTTGGTTGGCGGCGACGGCGACGACAAGCTCGACGGCGGCAAAGGCATGAACCTGCTGATCGGCGGCAACGGCAAGGACGATATCAAGGGTGGCTCAGGAGGGGCCGCGGGCGGCGGGAATATATTGATCGCTGGCTCCACAAGCTTTGAAGCAGACGTGGCCAAGTTATATTCAGTCCTAAATACCTGGACGGCTGGCTGGTCCCTACCTAATCCCATTCCCAACTATGCTGCGATTGCTGCTGCCACGGATGCGGCTATTTTGTCGGTCGGCACCGTCAACGACGACAGCGTATCGGACAAGGTGCAGGGGGACAACAAGGCCCGCGACCTGTTCTTCGCTGATTTGGATGGAATGGGGACCGACGATGATGACCTGAAGGGAAACGCCGGCGACCAGTTGGTCCTGCTAGGCTAACCACCAGCCACTGAAAAGGTGAGCATTCGACGCTCCAAAGCATTCGAGCGCGGCCCTGATTCCCCCAGGGCCGCGCATCCCTGGCAAGCGTGGATGTGCGGTCGGTGGCGATTCTTTCCGGCATGCGTCCGCGCGATATGTTTCGTTTATTATGAACGAGCGGGTCGTTTATTTGATTCGTGGTTTTCCGTCGTGTGGCAAGAGCTTTACCGCACGCCGTCTGGCCGGCGCCAGCGGCGTTGTCTGCGAGACAGACGAGTATTTTTATACGCAGGTGGGAGCCGATCCCACGAGCTACGATTACGATCATGATCTTCTACCGAAGGCTCGTCGCTGGAACCTAGAACGCTTTCAGAACGTCGTTGCATCAGGCCTCTCGCCCATCGTCGTTGATCGCGGCAACGGCCGAAACGCCGAAACGCGCGAATATGTGTGTTTTGCGATCGACCATGGCTATCGCGTGGAGCTGTGCGAACCGGAATCTGCCTGGTGGCAGGAAATTCGCGGGCTGCTTGAAAGCAAGAACGACGCGGGGCAGCGCCTGGATCAGTGGGCCGAGCGTCTGGCCGAAATGAGCCGGGCCACGCATCGCGTCCCCGTTTCCACCATTCGATCGTGGATGGCGAATTGGCGGCCCAATCTCACGGTGGACGACATTCTGAATTACACCGCGCCGTCGTAGTTCGTAAGCGCCGGTCGACCTGCATTTCTTGTTTTTTCGCTGTTGAGTGAACTGCCGGGTGTCAAATGGGAGCGGCCCCAGCACCAGGCAGTAGGGTTAATGAGCCAAAATCACCCGTGACCCCTCACCCGTCACCAAGACGCTAAGATAAGACGCCGAAACCACTTCCCTGATGCACCAAGGACCAAACGTATGAAATCTAACCGACCGCTACTCATCGCCCTCGCAACTCTGAGCACCGCCGTGGCGGCCTTCGCCGCCGGTTTTTCTATCGGACAGGAGCAAAAAGTGAACTCCCGAGTTTATGAGCTGCGAACCTACACAACGTTGCCCGGCCGATTGCCCGCGCTGCACAAGCGCTTCAGTGAACACACGATGAAGCTCTTCGAGAAGCACGGCATGAAGAACGAAGCCTATTGGGTGCCGACCGATGAGGAGCGCAAAGACACGACATTGATCTATGTCATTTCGCACGAAAGCGAAGACGCCGCCAAGAAGAACTGGGCCGCCTTCCAAGCCGATCCCGACTGGCAAAAAGCCCGCGCCGCCAGCGAAGCCGAAGACGCCGGCGGAAAAATCCTCGCCAAGGCTCCCGAACGAGTTTACATGAAGCTCACAAATTACTCGCCGCAGCCGAAATAGCGTGCCCTGCCAGCTCCATTAGCCGGGAGCGAACTTGCTCCCGGCTGAAACTGCGTCGAAATTGTTAGTTTGCCTTGGCCGGAGCCGGCGGCGCCTGAATCGACTCTTCGGACACAACCACATCCTTGCCAAGTAGGTTCTTGTCGAAGAACGACTTAACCCGCGCGCTAATTTCTGGGCTGGCAAACCCGTGGCCACCGTCGACAACTTTTACAAGCAGCGTGTTGCAGCCAGCCTGTTTCTGCAGATCGTAGAGCCGCTCCGATTGGTTGATATTGACGAGCGGGTCCTTCGTGCCATGCATGATCAAAAATGGCGGATCGTCCTTGGAAATGAACGTCACCGGCGAAGCTTTCTTGGCTTCGGCTTGATGATCCTTGAGCGGGCCGCCGAATAGTTTGTAAATTGGCTGGCCCGGCTCGTTTAGCCGTGGCGATTCGACGCCGAACATCAGGAAATCGCTCGGACCAAAGAAGTCGATGACGCAGTTGACCCGGCTGCTGACGCCCGTCGTGCCCAGATTGCCCTCAAGCTCCTTCACATCGCCCGACGTGCCGAGAAGCGCGACGAGGTGGCCACCTGCCGACCCGCCCCAGACGCCGATTTTGTTCGGGTCGATGCCGAGTTTCGTGGCGTTCGCCCGGAGATAGCGAATGGCCGCTTTGCAGTCATAGATTTGCGCCGGCCAGGTAGCCACATCGGTGAGCCGATAGCCAACGCTCGCGCCGACATAGTCACCGGTCGTCACGAGTGGCGCGACGAGTCGGCCGCCTCCGGATTTATTGCCGCCTTGCCAGCCGCCGCCATGAATCCAAACGACACACGGGCGCGGCTTCGACGATTCGGTTTTCGGACGATAAATGTCGAGCTTGAGGCTGACATCGCCGGCTTTCGCGTATTCGATGTCGCGCTCGGCGACGACATTGTCAGGAAGGGGTGGTTCGGCTTTGGCCTTCGCTTGCGGCTGTTGAGCCAACGCAGACGAAGCAAGCGAGACAACGAACAAGAGCGAAAGCAGACGGCGCATGGCGTTTCTCCGGCGGAAGGCAACAAGAATGGTTGCCCTATTGTGGCGGAGAAATTTGGCGGCTGCAAACAGGGCACGTCAGGAACTACACAAGACCCTTTTTCACTGCCCAAACGGCGGCTTCAGTGCGGTCGCCGGCTTCGAGCTTGCGGAGAATGTTTTGCACATGCTCTTTGACCGTCTCGATGCTGATGTCGAGCGAGCGGCCGATTTCCCGATTGGAGAGGCCGAGAGCGACGTGGCGGAGAACTTGCACTTCGCGATTGGTGAGCGGGATATCTTCGTCATACGTCGGCCGGCGGCGGGCCATCGTATTGCGAACTTTGCCCATCAGGCTGTCGGTTTCCGGCGGCAGACCCGTATGTGCCCGGTTGATGGCGCCTACGATTTCATCGCGCGTCGCGCCTTTCATCACGAAACCGGCGGCGCCCAGAGCAACGGCCCGAGCGATATACGTGGGATTGTCGTGACCGGTAAACATCACGACTTTCGTCCGCGGCGAGCGGTCGGCAATCCGCTCCAAAGCTTCCAACCCGTCGGTGTCGGGCATTCGCACATCCAGCAGCACCACATCGGGCTGCAAATTCATGGCCCGTTCGATCGCCTGATTGCCGGTTTCGGCCTCAGCGACCACTTGGATGTCAGACCCTTTTAGGATTGTGGCGACGCCCTCGCGAACGACCGCGTGGTCATCCGCAACCAATAGCTTGATTTTCATGTGGCTTCCCAAAATCACCTCGGTGGGCGCGTCAACCGATGGTGGCAGCAAAAATCGCGAAAAGAACGCCCTAACGGCAACGATTCATACAATAAGCGGCAGCAGGCGGGATCAACTTAAGTCATCTTGTCACCATAGTAAACTAGCCATCCCAGCGGAAAGGGCGCGAGTAGAGGCTTTATTCGACTTTCTGGGGGCAAACCGCATTCTCACGCGCTCCCTATTAGATAACATACCGCACCTAATCGATAACTCCAAGTGATTGCGTGGCTGGTTGTTAAGCTTTTGATATATAACGACTTAAATCCAATTTAAATGTAGCTACTGGTGCTTATATTTGGCGTAACGCCACGCTATGTGATCTCGGCCCGGCATCAAATCAATTACAACCGGCACGAAGACCCCAATTTGTTGACCATCCGCAACCATGAACTAGGTTCCCTACGGCGGAACATCCTCCCATGTTGCCGCCGCACCACACTCGCCGCGGGAACCGGCTATGAAACACGGCAATTTACTGCTTGTCGACGACGATCGTCTCGTTTTGGACTCCATGGCCGATTGGCTGCGCCAGCAGGGCTATGAACTGGCCACCGCTGCCGGTCGCGAGGCAGCGATTTCGCAACTGAACGAGCGCACGTTCGATTTGGTTCTGTGCGATGTTCGGCTCGCCGATGGCGATGGCTTCGACGTGCTCGCTCACTGCAAAAAGAGCTGTCCCGGGACGGCGGTCGTGCTGATCACCGGATATGGGACGGTGGAAACTGGAATTGAGGCGCTGCGAGCGGGTGCGTTTGACTTGTTAACAAAGCCATTGATCGACGACGAACTGAGCATGGCAATCGATCGGGCGCTGACGCAGCGCGAGGTGATTGCGGAAAACCAGAAGCTCAAAGCGCAGCTCGATTTGCGATTTGGTCTGGAAAACATCGTCGGTCACGACCACCGCATGCAGCGGGTGTTTGACATGGTCGATCGGATTGCGGATACGAAGGCCACTGTGCTAGTGACAGGTGAGAGCGGAACGGGTAAGTCGCTCTTGGCGCGGGCGATCCATCGTCGCAGCAGTCGGCGGGAACAATCGTTCGTCGAGGTCGCCTGCGGCGCAATGCCCGAGACGCTGCTGGAGAGTGAATTGTTCGGCCACGCGGCCGGGTCGTTCACCGGAGCAACCGGCGATCGCATCGGTAAGTTTACGCAGGCGGACAAGGGCACAATTTTCCTGGATGAGATCAGCACCGCTTCGCCGGGATTGCAGGTCAAGCTGCTCCGCGTGTTGCAGGAGTTTGAATTCGAGCCGGTGGGTAGCACGAAGACGCAGCATGTGGATACGCGAGTCATCTTGGCGACGAACGAGGACTTGTCGGTCGCGGTGCAACAAGGCCGGTTCCGCCAGGACCTCTACTACCGAGTCAACGTTGTGAATATTGAGCTGCCGCCGCTGCGAGAGCGGCTGACGGACATCCCGCTGCTCGCCGAGCACTTCTTGCAGCGGACTTGCGAGGAAACCGGCAAGCCGGCCGGCCGGTTCGGCGAGGATGCGGTGGCGGCATTGCAGCACTATTCGTGGCCGGGCAACGTGCGCGAGTTGCAAAACGCGGTGGAGCGGGCGGTGCTTTTAAGCCGTGGACCGGAAATTCATGCTGAGGATTTGCCGGGTCATTTGACTTCTGGCCAGCCGATGCATTTGCAATCGACCGCGGGCAAGGCGCTGAAGGACGCGATGGAAGCGCCGGAGCGGCAGATTATTCGGGAAGTGTTGGAATCGAACAACTGGAATCGGAATGCGACGGCCGATGCGCTGGGAATCAATCGGACGACGCTGTATAAGAAGATGAAGCGGTTGGGACTCATGGATTCGCCGAAGAATTTTGTTCCAGGTTCGATGGTCAAGGTTCAAGGTTAAAAGCAGCAATTGCAGCCCGGTTCTGGGGTACTTGGATTGAATTGACGGCCGTCGTGGCAGGCCTTTACAATCCGGCGCACTTCCTTTGTTTCGAGCGCCGGCAATGACTAATCCATACGAGTCGCCGCGGTATGTAGGCCAGGATTCCCCTGTTGATCCTGGCGACAGGGAAAAATTGCGTCGTGTGGCACTGCAACAGCGGTGGATGCTATATGTGCTGCTGACGCAGATCGTAAGTGGCCTCTATTGCAGCTTTGCCCAGGTCGCACAGAGCTTTCATGTAGGAACACAAAGGGCCAGCGAGGTTCTACTGCTGTACTTGCCATACTGGGCTGCGGCAATTTTTTGTCTGGTGCGCGTTTTCCTGTTGGCAAAAGAGCTGATGCACATCGTGATTGCTATGATTTGCGCGGTTCTCACGTTAATGCCATGCATCTCGATATTGATCACTCTGGTCTTAAGTCGTCGGGCCACGCGGCTTCTCAAACAGCATGGAGTCAAAGTCGGATTGATGGGAGCGAATCCGGATTTGATTTAGCTGATGATGGTGGGCACAGCCCACCCTACTTGGCAAGCTGGCAGCCCGCCCTACGCGCGAAGCCATGTCGGCAATTGGCCGGTGGGGGGGAGTTCGAGGACGCGGACGCTGGTGATGTCGGGGTGGGCGGTGACTTCGGCGAGGGCAGCGGGTGAGGGCAGTGAGTCGAGATTGAGGACGCCGATGGCGCCGCCGCCGGGGGCGGCGCGGCCGACGGACATCTGGGCGATGTTGACTTTGTGATTGCCAAAGATCGTGCCGACGGCGCCGATGATGCCGGGGCGATCGTTGTGGGTGAAGACCAGCAAATTGCCGTCGAGATAGGCTTCGAGGCGGAATTCGCCGAGGCGAATCAGGCGCGGCATGTCGGCGCCAAAGAGAGTGCCGCTGGCGTTGATCTTTTCGCCGTTTGCGCCGGTGACTTCGACGGACATCGCGGAGCTGAAGGCACCGGGCTCGGCGCGCGATTCTTCGGTGAGCTTGATGCCGCGTTCTTGTAGCAGGAGTTGGGCATTGACGATGTTGACGTCTTGGGAGAGAGCCTTTTCGAGCAGGCCGGCGCAGAAAGCGGCGGTGATGAGCTTGGTGTTTTTCTGCGTGATGTCGCCGCGGTAGGTCAGGTGGCAGGCTTTGGCGCCGCTGGAATGCCACTGAGCCATGAGCAGGCCGAAGCGGTAGGCGAGGTCGAGATAGCCGCGGACGGCTTCGAGCGTTTTGGGGTCGATGGCGGCCATGTTGACCGCGTGGCGGACTTCGCCCTTGGTGAAATAGTTGATCAAGAGCTCGACGGCTTCGATCGCGACCTGCGTTTGGGCCTCTTCGGTGCTCGCGCCGAGATGCGGCGTGCAGAGAACGTTGGGCATGCCGAAGAGCGGACTGTTTGTGCAGGGCTCTTCGACGAACACATCGAGGGCGACACCGCCGATCTTGCCGCTTTTGAGTCCTTCGACGAGCGCCTCTTCGCTGTAGATGCCGCCGCGGGCCGCGTTGATCAGCCGGACACCCGGCTTCATGATCTCCAGGGCCGCCTTATCGATGAGGTTGGTCGTTTCTGGCGTCAACGGCGTATGGACAGTGAGGTAATCGACGTGCGGCAGCATCTCGCGGACAGTTTCGACGCGCTTGATGCCGAGCTTGGCGGCTTGTTCGGGCGAGAGGAACGGATCGTAGCCGAGGACTCGCATCTGAAACGCCAGCGCCCGCTTGGCAACTTCCTGACCGATGCGCCCCAGGCCGACAATGCCGAGGGTTTTATCGGCGAGCTGCGTGCCGAGGAACGTCTTGCGGTCCCACTTGCCTTCTTTTAGCTTGGCGAAGGCTTCAGCAACGCGGCGACTGAGGGCGAGCATCAGAGTGAACGCATGTTCGGCCGTGCTGAGCGTGTTGCCAGTGGGCGTGTTCATCACGACGATGCCGAGGCGCGTCGCTGCTTCTTTGTCAATGTTGTCCGTCCCCACGCCGGCGCGGGCGATCGCTCGGAGGCGCTTGTTGCCTTCGAGCACGTCGCCGCTGATGGTGACGCCGCTGCGACAGATTGCACCGTCGGCTTCGGCTAAGGCCTTTTTCAGGGCGTCGCCTTTGAGGCCGGTTTTGACTTCGAATTCGATGCCGCTGGCCTTGGCAGCCGCGAGCATGTCGAGGCCTTCTTGGGCGAGGGGGTCGAGGATGAGGATTCGTGCTGTCATTTGTCACTTGTCATTCGTCATTTGCCAGTGGCCGGTTGCGACGGGTTGGCGCTAATATTTGGGGGGAGTTTTTTTGTGGCGGCTGGGTGTTAGTTTGGTGGAAGGTATTGGCAGGTAGTGGTTTAGGAAAACTAACATTTTGTTGGGGGCGCTAACATTGAAAGTGGTGTTAGCCGGTG
>DASXLL010000100.1:0-17535 GCA_036496265.1 Pirellulaceae bacterium
TGCGTTCGCCGCCGGAACCGTTCCGCCCTGATTGAACATATTCGGCGAACCAGCGCTAAACTGGCTGCCGGTGCCCTGCGAATACGAGCCATACGGCCCTGACCGATACGAGTTGTAATAGCGACCGCTCGGCGTCGGAAACATCGTCGTGTCTTTTTGTTGACTCCACGCGCGATCGACAAAAACTGTCGCCGTCAACAGCAACGCAACAGCCACGACTGCCGGGGTAAACAAGCTCATCGCTAAAAAACTTTTCATGGGCTCACCTCCTACCTAACAGGTCACGCCACATTTCAAGAGCAATCGCCGCGCCGGTGTCATTCTAGTGCTTTCCGCGGCCGCACCGCCAGTTCTCGGCCAGCGGGAGGCGTCAGCCCCCCGGTAATTCTGCCGTACTGGGATCCTCACAACCCCCAACTCGCCTCGGCTGTTGCTTCCCGCACCACTATTGCCGCCTCGTCAATCCTTAACGTCCGCATCGCTTTTACCAGTTAGCTAAAGATTGCCGGCATACCGCTCCGATGCTTCTGAATACGTGCTTCCATGGCCCCACGACGCTACCTAATTCTGACCGCACTTGCCGCCAGCTTGCTGGCCCCCGGCTGCTGCTGCCCGCAGCTCTCCGGCCGCTATTGCAACCCCTGCTGCTGTCAGTCGCGGGCCGACCTCTGCTGCTGCCCGTTATGCGTCGCCACTCGCTGTCAAATGACAGCATGTTGCCCGTCGCCAGCCTGTCTGCCGCCCGAATGTCAGCCGCAAACATGCCCTCCAGCTGAAGATCCCTGCCCAATCGCGGCCGACTCCAGCCAGTTAGCTAGCTGTCCCAATTCGGCCGACTGCCCCGATCCCTGCGGTAAATCCTCGCACTGCGGCTGGCTTCGCACGTGGTTTGCCCGCCAGCGGAACGGCGTTCCTTCGCAGCAGCATCCCGATTATTACAGCCCACCCGCCAAATTCCATCCGATTCCCACCCGCCCCGCCTTTGAACCGCTGCCCAGCTATCCGCCGCTTCTGCCAGCAGACCCCGGCCTGAACAATCCGCTACGGGCATCGACCGACCGCAGTGACCGTCCGAGCGTCCGCTAGGATCGCTTCTTCTTGCCAATTGGCCGCCCCGGCAAATTTTCCTTAAGTCGCCGCCAGTGAGAAGTTAGGTGGAATCTTCCGCCGCCGCTCCGGGCCATGAAGCCCCCCGCCTGCACGGGCCGATGCTACACCAGTCTGCCCCATTTTGACGCGCCCCCGGCTCAACTCCCGCTGCTGCCGGAACGCGCGGTCAACAATCGCCTATCGCCCAGGATCGGACGATTTTTCCATGCCCCAGCTCTGTTCGCGCCTTGAAGTTCGCGCGATGGGCCTTTGGCCATCCTTCCTCGCTCTGGCGATGTTGCCAGGCGCGATTCGCGCCTCCGAGCTGCGCAATTCGCCGATCGTTAAGGCGGTCCAAGACAACGAGTCGGCCGTCGTCAATATTCACGGCCGCAAGACCGTCCCGGCGACGAACGCTTCCTATAGCGGTGGCGAGGCCACGCGGCAAGTCAATGGCATGGGCACGGGCGTCATCATCGACACTCGCGGCTACATCCTGACCAACTATCACGTCGTCGAAGGCGTGACCAACATCCAAGTTTCGCTTTCCGACAGCAAGGGCACGACGGCCCGCCTCATCGCTCACGATCCCAAAACCGACCTCGCGGTCATCAAGATCGAAAGCAAAGAGCCGCTCACCGTCATTCAACTCGGCACCTCCTGCGACCTGATGAAAGGCGAGCCGGTCATCGCCATCGGCAACGCTTACGGCTACGAGCACACGGTCACCCGCGGCATCATCAGCGCGCTGCATCGCAATGTGCAAGTCAGCGACGAGCAGAAATACAACGACCTCATTCAAAGCGACGCCAGCATCAACCCCGGCAACTCCGGCGGCCCGCTGCTCAATATCGACGGCCAGACGATCGGCATCAACGTCGCCGTCCGCGTCGGCGCGCAAGGCATCGGCTTCGCCATTCCCATCGACGAAGCCCTCGAAATCGCCGCCCGCCTGATGAGCACCGAGCAGCGCGAGCAAATCTCGCACGGCATCGTGGGTAAAACCCGCTGCGAGCCCGGCCATCGCGAATTCGTCGTCACCAACATCCGCCCCGAAACGCCCGCCGGCAAAGCGGGCCTCAAAACGGGCGACGTGGTCACCGCCATCGGCTCGCGCAAAATCGAATCGGCCCTCGATGTCGAGCTCGCCCTGCTCGGCACGCGCCCCGGCAACGAAATTGAGCTCACCGCGACGCGCGACAGCCTGGAAGTCGTCACCAAAGTCGCCGTAACTCAGCTCTCGCGGACGAATCCTCGCTCGGCCCTCGCCGACCGCTCCTGGAGCGTCATCGGCCTCAAACTCACCGTGACCGACCCTGTCGATTTCAAAACCCTCAGCACCAAGTATCGCGGCGGCCTCACCGTCCTCGACGTTCGCCCCGGCAGCCCCGCCGCTCAACAAGGCATCCGCCGCGGCGACGTCCTCGTCGGCATGCACATCTGGGAAACCATCTCCCTCGAAAACATCGCCTACATCCTCGAGCGCGACGACCTCAACAAGCTCGACTCCATCGTCTTCTACCTCATCCGCGGCACCGACACCCTCTACGGCCACATGCGCATCGCCAGCGAGCGCTCCGCCTCGGTCCCCCGGTAACTCTGCTTTCATCGTAGGTCCCGCCGGCCCGGCGGGACTCCCGGTGAGTCCGTAGGTTATGCTTCAGCATAACTTTTTCGCACCATAACCAATGGGCGGGCGAAAACGCGCCAAGCCGACCTCCGCCTAAAACCGACCCTGAATCCCGCCCAAGAACGACCCCTTCAGATCAATCTGTGGTCGCGACTCCGCTCCCTGGCTTGTCCAGTCGATCGTCCCTCGGAAATCGCCCTGCACAAAAAAGCCCAGTTGGGGCACCGTTGCTCCCGGCTTGTCGACTAGCTTCAGCACGTAGCGGGCATTCACAGTCCCTCCAACGGCGAACTGTACCGGCGGCCCGATCGATTTGAAGTCGAACACGGGACTTGCACCCCACTGAAAGCCAAATGACATTGGCGCAACCGGGTCCAATTCCAACACGCCGACTTTTTTGACCGGCTTCGGCACTGCGCCCAGAATCGCTCCGCGGAAGGGAAATGTCGGCGGCAGATGATCCAACAGCCGCATGATCTCCAGAAAGCTGGCCGTCGCCGGATCCACCGGATCGTTCCGCACGGGAGCAGTCGTGAGGAAGGTTATCGTTTGGCCGGCCGGCGTCAGCGCCGGAATCCTGGCGAACGAATCGGGAGGCAGGAAAAACGGCGTCACTAGCGGCGGCGTTAGCGGGGGCAACGTCAATGGCGGAATCAGCCGTGGCGGCTGAATCCCCAGCCGCTGGCGGCCAACACCCGATGTCTGCTGAGGCGCCAGGACCAGCGTCAGCGGTAACTGCTCTTCCTCGAACAGCTTCGCCATCGTCAACGGCCCGACGATTCCATCGGCCTGCAGTTGGTTCGCCTTCTGAAATTCCACCACCCGCGCGTGCGTCAGCGGCCCAAAAATGCCATCCACGCTCAGCGGCGTCAGCCGGCGTATGTGGAAGTTCAACACATCCTGCACCGCCCGCACATCCGCCCCCTGGATGCCTTGTTTGATCAACCGGCCCATGGCAATTCCTCCTCTGCTCGCAACCGACGGCTTCTCAGAACGCCTGTTCCTCGAAGCGCACAATAACAGCTTTTGTTTCAGCGCGGTTGCGCCTAAGTGGCTCTTCCGTGAATGAGATGCCGCTTACAGCCTATCTCAATATTCTCCCTCTCGCTCTGGGAAAGGGCCCGGGTGAGGGATACGCTCTTACGTCTAGCCAGCACGCTTCGCGAGGACATGCGCTAGCGGCCGGTTCCCAATCCCATCAGCCGGCACTCGCTAGCGTCCGGCTTTGTCACTTTGCCCTCTTTGCCCCCCTTCGCGGCACCCACAGCGACCTGACAATCGTCTGAATCTCCTATGATGAGGCAGCCATGCCTGCCTCATCATTGGCTATTGCCTTTCTCAATCTCGTTGTTGCTTTAGCGTTCAACGCGGTGGCATGGGGGCGCGAAGGGGCGCACCCGGCGACGGGTCTTGTCTGCATTTTCTGCATCTTCAACGGGATCTTGTACGCCCAAGCTACGGTGCTCGGCACTCTGGCCGCGCTTTCTCCCCGACGCGGCATCATCGGCTTACTTATTGTCAGCGTCTACGCGGCGAGTTTTGGCTATACGTTGCTCGGCGTCCACATAGCACTCTCATTTAATCCCAGCGGTGTTCCGTCCGTCGGAATCTATTTTGCGCTCCTATCCATCGCCATGTTAGTTGTGCTGTGGTTATCGCGCCTCCTGTTTGGCTGGCGAATCGCCACGCGCACAGAACAACAACCCCGGCAATTTCAACTGTCCGATCTGCTCGAACTCACGATGATCTGCGCCGTGTGGATGGGCTTGAGCATCGCGCTGGACAACGATGGCATGCACAGCCGAACGTTCGTCTTAGTCTTCATCAAATTCATTGCCCAATTCGTCCTCCTCGGCTTGCCCGCGCTGTTCGCGACCCTTGCCGAAACGCCGCCCCGCGGTCGCATCCTCGCAGCGCTTGCTGTGTGGTACGTCGTAATCGATTTCTGCCTCTACATGATTCCGATTCACGACGGCGACTTCATTCCCTATTTGCTGCGCCAGCTGCCATATCACGCCGAATCTTCCTTGGCGTTTTTAGCAACGATTACCGCCAGCGGACGGCTCCTGCGACGCATCGGCTACCGCTGGCGCCTGGCAGTTGCCTGACAAGGCCAGAGCAGACAGACCCTTATCTATTCTCTCTCCCTCTCTCTGCCCCCTGCGCTCTCCCGCAATCTTCCCAATCCAACCAGAATTCGGTCCGGTTTTTTGCCCCAATCGCGATGGACCTTTGGAGGAGATCAAAACTGCGCAAGCTTCAAAGACACCGACGCTGCCAAGCCATTCGCAGCGCTAATATCGCAACTAATATTAGCCCTGCCGCGCGAATATTACTTGATCCAACCTCCAGCCGTTCAACACCTTGCGACCTATTCCGTCTCCGCTTCCCAAAAACGTTTTATCAAATATTAGCCCCCAACCCGCTTCCTCAAGCCTCAAGCCTTCAGCCCTCGGCCTCTCCTCAACTTGAGCGCCCTGCCAATCCAGCCCCAACTCACAACCCCACCGCCCCCAACAACTTACAACCCGGACAGAAGCCCGTCGTAATGAAAAAACTTCCAACTTTAGCGCCTTCCCCCAACTTTGAACCTTGAACTTTGAACCTGGAACTCATCATCCGCCGTTGACCTCACTTGGTCCTTTGAATACCGTCCGCACCGCAATCCTCATTCTGCCCATTCCGCGCCCATGCAGCGTCAGCCGCGACTACTATCGTGCCTGCTCCTTTTGGCCGCCGCCCCTGGCTGCGCCGTCCTCGGTCCCTATTCGCCGACTGCAAAACTTGAAAGCCGCGGCATTTTTCAGCCGTCCAAATACCCCAAAGGCGAATGGGCCCAAACCGATGTGCTCGTTCAAGACGCTCATTTTGCTGCCGCCGACGGCACCAAGCTCCACGGCTGGTATGTCCCCCACGATCAACCCAAAGGCCACGCCCTTTTGCTCCACGGCAACTCGGGTAACGTAACCCTATTGTCGCAAACGCTCCGCACGCTCAATCGCCGACACAACCTCGCCGTCCTCGCCCTCGACTACCGCGGCTTCGGCAAAAGCGAAGGCGCTCCCACCGAAGCCGGCCTTTATCAGGATGCCCGCGCCGCTCGCGCCTGGTTCGCTGAAACCGCCCACATCGCCGAAACCGACGTGATTTTGATGGGCGTCTCCGTCGGCGGCGCCGTCGCCGTCAATCTCGCCGCCAGCGACGGTGCCCGCGGCCTCGTCCTCGCCAGCACCTTCACTTCCCTGCCCGCCGCCGCCCAGCATCATCAACCTTGGCTGCCGATGAATCTGCTGCTCAGCACGCGCATGGATTCACTCAGCAAAATCCCAGACTATCACGGTCCCGTACTGATCGTTCACGGCGACGCCGACGAAGTCGTGCCCTACGCGCAAGGCAAAACACTGTTCGAAGCCGCCAACGAGCCCAAAAAACTCATCACCGCCAAAGGCACCAAGCACAACGACCCCCTCCCCGAAGACTACCGCGTCGCCCTCGACGAATTCGTCGCCCACCTTCCACCCCTCGGCTCCTCCAAACCCAAACTGGCCTCAATCCACATCGAATAACCAACCGCTGACCTCTATCTTCATAATTCATCATTCATAATTCTGCGTTCTCACTTCCTCCATGTCCCTCCTCCACTCCACCGTCTTCCACAGCGTCTGCCGCACGACGCATCACCGCATTGCGGTCGATGCCCTGCGGCATCTGCGCGTGCCGGAAGCGGAAAAGTGGACGGACATGTTTCTGGTGCAATACACCGAGCTGCTCGCCGGCAGCGAAGCCCCTGACGAGCGGTTTAAAGACTTCAAAAACCACGTGCTGCACGTTGCCGAAGGCAACTGGGGCGGCGCACCACAAGAGGCAACTCGTTGGTACGGCCGCGTCGTCGATGCTCTTCATCGCCGCGACTGGGCCGAAGCCGCCTTCGCCACCGGCGCACTCAGCCACTATTTCAGCGATCCGTTCATGCCGCTGCACACGGCCAAGAGTGAGGAAGACACCAAGATCCATCAGCCGCTCGAATGGAGCATCGGTCGCTCCTACGGCGTCTTGCAGCAGATCATCGAGCACGATCAAGGCGGTTATCCGGAGCTGCAGTTGCCACGCGGCGACAACTGGCTCGCACAGACAATCTTGATCGGGGCAACGCTCGCCCACGAGCATTACGACGCGGTCCTTCAACACTACGATCTGGAGCGAGCCCTCCGCAATCCGCTCGATGGCATGGACCAAGAATGCCAAGACCGCATCGCCGCCTGCCTGGCCCACGCAGTCGTCGGCTTTGCTCGCGTTCTCGAACGAGCCATCACCGCAGCCGAAGTCGAGCTGCCGCCGGTCGAAACGACGCTTCTCGGCTTCGCCGTCACCGCCGCCTCCCCGGCGCGGGCCATCGCCCACCATTGCCGCGACCTCAACGATCGCATGAAGATTCAAGCGTCCTTCGACGAAGTCCAGCGCATCGGCAAAGTGATCAAAAACCTGCCCGAAGACGACCGCGAAGTGCGCCGCCTCCACGCCGAAGAAGTCTTAAAGCTGCCGCTGCACAAACTTGACCACACGCCCGCCGGGCTCACTGGCACACTCTACGGGACGGGGGCGATCGAACGTTTCCATCCCAATCGCCTCCTATCCTCTCCCGTTTTTCCGCACGAGAAAAACATCTCCACCGCCTGGCGCAACGCCCAGGACAAGGTCAAAGCCGCGACTCCCCAAGGCACTTCTCCCAAACCAGTCGCCGCCTAGGACCGCGTCGGGCTGGCACTTGACTTCTGTATACTGTCCGTATATACAGTATAGAAGTCTTCAGGGTTCCAATCAGCACACTGAGGGGAATTATGCTCAGCGGAACTGCCAACATATCGCGTGGCTGGCCGGCAATTCACGTCCTCAAGCTCGCCAGCGATCAAAAAATTAATACGAAATCGCCGTCCGAATCCAGCAGCGATGATGTCGTCCTATCCGCGGTTGAACATCCGCCGCGAATTGGCGAGACGCGGCCCATTGCGGCCTTGTTGCCCGAAGTTTTGGCTCGGTATGGACTTAATCGGGCCGACTCCCAAACGTCGATCGACGTCTCGGTTTAAGCCTCTTCGGCAAACGGATCGGGAATGTCGTCAATCAGCGGCTGAGAACTGTCAGCCGGGGGCTGTATCGATGGCTGATCCGCCAGTTGCGCTGGAACCGTCAAATCGGCGCGTACTACGACACGCTGTGTCGAGACGCCGACAACGATCACCGGTTGGTGCGGCTCGATCGGCTGCCCTTCGCTGACTGCGTCGTACGTCTTGCCGTCGATGATTACATGGCCGCCCGGCATCATCAGACCCTTCGATTGACCACGGCGCCCGACAAGATCCTTGAGGCCACGGTAGGCGATTGTTTCGGGAAGCACTTCGTCAGCCGAGCGTGGCCGTTCAACCAACATTAATTTGCCGAACGGTGTATCCGGCCACCAGCGGACGGCCGCGCCAACCGCCAGCGGCACAATCAGGCAAACCGCCAGCAGCATCGCCGTTCCGGTCCACGGCCCAGCGATGAAGCCGACAACGATCGCCGCCAGAAACGACAGCGCGCAGAGGACGCCGAGCGCCCCGCCCGATGGGATTACGAATTCCAGGACCAAAAACACCAGGCCCAGAACGAGCAGCAGAATCGACCAGGCGAGCGGGGACATAAAAAGAACCAAGAACCAAAAATCCAAATTCCAAGGATACCATCATCCAGCTTTTGGTTCTTGGTTCTTGGGTTCTTGGAGCTTTTTTCAAGGATTCACTTTGCGCACGACCACCCGATTGCCCGCAACTTCCTCCACGACGACCGGCGTTCCCTTCGCAATCAGTTCTCCGTTGCTGACGCAATCGACCAGTTCAGCGCCGAATTGCACTTTGCCCGCGGGCACGAGCGGCGTCGTTGTCACGCCGCGTTTGTCCGCAAGATGGTCCAACGTGACGAGCGCCTCGCGACGGCTCAGTGCCTCGCGTTCTTCCGCCCGCGGCGGTCGCAGCAGCATGCGGTTGAAATAAGGCGTATCGGGCAAAAATCGCCGGATGACAATTACCGAGGCGACGCCCCCCAGCATGCCGGCGACCATCATCAGGAGCGAGATCGGAAACTGCCGCAGTTGATAGGTGTTCATCGGCACGATGAACGTCTGGCTGGCCAGCACGATCGACGCCACGACCATTATCCCTCCGCCGAAGCCGAAAACGCCGAAACCCGGCAGCGCGAAAACTTCGATAGCCAGGCAAGCAACGCCGCCCAAAAACAGCATGATCTCCAGCCAATCAGCCGTGCCGTGCAAAAATTTGGCCCAGAAAAAGAGGAGAAAGCAAACGACCGCCAGGAAGCCCGGAACTGTAGCGCCAGGCGTGGAAAGCTCGAACAAAAGGGCGAAGCCACCGACAAATAGCAGCAAACTGGCAATCCGCGGATCAGCCAGCCATTCGACGAAAGCGAGCACCCAGTTGGGTCGCGCAGATGCCACGGCGCCCTCAATCTGATAAATCGACTTCAACTCCGCCCAATCGCGAGCCGTCGCGCGCACCAATCCCGCCGCTTCAGCTTGGGCCGCATCGAATCCATCCGAAGTAGCCACCGGCCCATGGTCCTGCCACTCGCCGATGTTCTCGATCTTTTGCTTCTCCTCAGCTGACAAAAATCGCACTTCGCCTGTCTGCGCGATCGTATAGCGATGGACTTCAATATCTGGATCGACGAGCGCCAGTGGCAGCGACCAATCGCGGCCGGTTTTTTCGAACAATTCCTGCAGATTCGGGCGAGCCGCGGCCAAATCGCCGTCGCGGAGGTTTTTCCCTTCACCGCGGCCGCCGAGCGTGGCATCCGGATGCATCACGAGGTCGTCGCAGACCAACGCCACGATCGCGGCGTCGCTCAACGCTTCGCGATTGACGTAAGCGACGGTATGAATTTTTTCGCTGAGATTCGCGATGTGCTCCGCCAGCCGTTGGCTTTCGTTCAAATCTCCGCCGCCCGTATCGAGCGACAAGAGCAGCAGATTAAAGTCCTTCCGGCGCTTGTGCTCTTCCAACGAAGTCAGCACCCAGTTGACCGATTGCTTGTGGATCGGCCCATTCAAATCGATTCGCAGCGGCCGCCAGCCGTCTTCGGGAGTTAAATCCTGGGCCAAGGCAGTCAGCGGTAAATCGAGTGCGGCCGCGAGCGCGCGGCGGTTGTCGGCCAGGTGCGTCACAAAGCCGCTGTCGCGCATCGCCTGTCCCGAGAGCAAATGTGGATCGCCCGGCTGAAAAAAAGTATCCTGTTTGCTGAGTTGGCCCTGTTCGCTCAGTTTTTTCAACTCGGGCGCGGTGACATAGCGAACTTCTTTGTTTTGGACGAGCGTCGCCTTATAAACGGCGATTTCGCGATCGAGCATGCCGAGCGCGACAGTCGGCCGTACGGTCTGATGCCGTTCGGCGATATGCTGATATTCGTCGCGGAGGGCGTTGTCGATCGCCTGCTTCTCGTCGATGCCGGCCGCGCCGATTTCCGCTCCGCGGGCCATAATGATTTGCTCGCAGGCGAGCACCGGCAGGACCGCGTGACCCTTGACCGTCTTCGGTATCCAAGCCACCGTCTTTACTTTCACCTGGCTTAATCGCTCGCCCGACAGAAATCGAGCCAGATCGAGCGCGTCGCCATAGCTGCTGCCTTCGCCGGCCGTCCCGGACGCCGGGCGAAACTCGAAGATAAAAATCGGCCGCTCGTTGATCTTCGGCAGTCGCGCGATCGCCTGTTCGACTCGCCGCGTGACCGATTTTTCGACCCCGTCGGTGATCGGCAAGGGAACTTCGAACATATTCGCGACGCGCGTCGCCTCAGCCGGGGCACCCCCCGCCTGTTGCCCACCGCCCAGGACAGCCAGAGCCACCGCAAAGAGCGGAAAAAACGCGAGCCGCCGCGCGCAAGCCGCAGTTGATCGTCGTCCGTAACCGTCAAAAATCCTAGAATTGCGCACAGCGAACCTCAGTTCTCACGAGCGTATTCGTCATTCTGCATGCTTCCTTGCGCGCAGCCGCGGCCGGTGCAGAAAGCAAATTATAGGCCGGTCTGCGGCAGAGAAAAACGGTCGGCTATGATGAAGTTGGCCCGCGGGAAGGAACCGGAATGGCGTTTGTTAATATTTCGCTACTGTTGGGTGGGATTTTTATCGCCATTCCCGTCGTGCTGCACCTAATGATGCGGCAGCGGCCCAAGCAACAGACTTTTCCGGCCCTGCGGTTCATTCGCGAGCGAAAGCTGGCGAATCAGCGGCGGCTGCAGCTTCGGCATTGGTTGCTCTTGGCCCTGCGCTGCGGGATTGTCGGACTATTTGCTGTGGCGTTAGCGCGGCCAAGTGTCGCCTCGGGTGTCCTGTCGAGTTGGCTTGCGGCGGGACTGCTGGCGGTTCTGTGCGTTGTCGCGGCGGTTGCGGCGGTTTTGGCCATGACGCGAGGTGCCTCGCGAGTACTAAGCGGTGGCTTTGCCGGCCTGGCCGCTGTACTACTGATCGCCACGCTCTTTCTCGCCATTCGCGCCGCCGGTGGCAAGTCGCCCATTGGCGATCAAGAAGCTCCCGTGGCGGCTGCAATCGTGATCGACACTTCTCCACGAATGCAGTATCGCCACGAAAACAAAACGCGGCTGGAAGCGGCTCAAGAGTTGGCTCAATGGCTAATCCGCCAATTGCCGGCTGGTAGCGAGTTGGCCGTCATCGATTCGCACGCCGGCAGTGGTGCATTTGCGGCTGATCGCTCGGCCGCTGAGAAAGCGATCGAGCGATTGCGAACGGCCGGCACTCCGCGACCATTGCCCGAATCGATCGAAGCGGCGATTCAGCTCACGAAGCAAAAATCGCAGATGAGGAAGGAGATTTATGTCCTCAGCGACGCGACCGTTGGCGCCTGGAAGGCAGATGGGAGCGGCAAATTGAAGGGATTGCTGGCGGCCAACCCGCAGATCGTGACCTATGTAATCGACGTGGGAGTTGAGAAGCCGCGGAATTTTTCGCTCGGCGAATTGACGCTATCGGGCGATGTGCTGCCAACGGGAACCGAGCTGACGATCGACACACAGGTCTCAGCCAGCGGCATTGGCGGCGACCGAACCGTTGAGCTCTGGGTCGAGCAACTCGATCCGACGTTGCCGATCATTCGCGACGGCAAACCGATGCTGCCCAAGGCCGTATTGCGTGAAAGCCGCACCGTGCCGCTGCAGCCGGGAAGCCGCGAGTCAGTCCATTTCAGCATCAGCGGCACGATCGCCGATCCACCCTCGCGACTAATGACCAGTGCTCTTGCTGATTCAGCAAGAAATGAGGCCGCGCGGTTGGGATTGCAAACCGGCGTGCATCAAGGTTACGTCCGGCTGCTGGGCCAGGATGCGTTGCCGCTGGATGACATTCGGTATTTTGCGTTTGAGATTCAACCGGCGTGGCCCGTGCTAATCGTTGCGCCTCATAACGTTGTGACAACGTATTTAAGCAACATATTGGCACCACCGGTGCTCCGCGATGATGGGCAGGCCAGTTTTCGTTGTGATGTGATTGATCAAGCGCGCCTTGTGACGCAGGACATCGGCGACTATGCGGCCGTAGCGCTCCTTGATCCAGCGCCACTGACCGCCGACGTTTGGCGGAAGCTGGCCGATTATTGCGAGGGCGGCGGCGGCGTCGCGGTTTTCCTCGGCAATAACGCTGAACCACCCGCCTCATTTCAAGACCCAGTGGCAATTGAAGTTCTCGGCGGCAAACTGACGCGAATCGCGCGCACGGGTGGCGATATTTATCTGGCTCCGCAATCGTACGACCATCCGGTGCTCGCGGGCCTGCGGCAATATGCCACGAGCGTGCCCTGGGATTTGTTCCCGGTTTTCTATCATTGGAATCTCGACGACCTCGCTTCGACAGCGAGGATCGTCGTGCCATATGGCGACGGTAAGCCCGCGGTCGTAGAAAATCGGCTTGGCCGCGGCAGTGTGCTGGTCATGACGACGCCGATTTCCGATCCGCCGCGGGCGAAGGACCATCCGACGTGGAATGAACTGGCTGGCGAAGATGCGTGGCCACGATTCGTGCTCGTGTACGAAATGATGCGGAGCCTCGTCAAAAGCGGCCAAACGCGATTGAATTTGCTCGCCGGTGAGACGGCTGTGTTGCCGAACGACCCGGCCGAATATCCCGATCGCTATCAACTCTTCACGCCGCTCGATCAGCCGCAAGATGTGCTGGCCAGCGGCGGCCGCGTGACGATTCGATTTACGGAGCAGCCGGGGGCCTATCGCCTTCGCGGCCAGAAGAACGGCCCGCTCGTCCGCGGCTTTGCGGTCAATCTGGCTGGCGACACGAGCGACCTGACGCGGCTGCCTCGCGAGCGACTGGATGAGATTTTAGGCCGCGGTCGTTATCAACTGGCGCGTAGCAAGGACGAGATCAATCGGGCCGTCGGCACCGACCGAATCGGCAGCGAGTTCTATCCATTACTCGTGACGCTCCTCGCCTGCCTGCTTGGCATGGAGCACATCCTCGCCAACCGCTTTTATCGCCGCACCGACTGACGTGATTTTCTCATGTCTTATGTCGCCCGCGCGGCGATCAGGACATCGAGCTCTGATTTGAGCCGCGATAGAATCTGGTCGTAGGGATAAGCGCCGAGCTCGGCGCTGCCGCGTTTCAGGTTGACGAAATTGGGTCCGCACCACAAACCAAGATCGGCGTCGTCGGTCTCGCCGGGGCCGTTCACGCGGCAGCCCATCACGGCGATCGTGATTGCGTGCTCCTTGGCATAGTTGGTCATTTCCTTGACCTGCTGAGCCAGATCGATAAAGGCCTGGTTCTCCACGCGGGAGCAACTGGGGCACGCGATGATGTTGAGCGTCGGTAAGCCGTAGTTGACCACGCTGCGGACGCGGCCGGCGGCGATATCGGCCAAAATCTGCCGGCCGGCGACGATTTCTTCCGGCTTGCGATCGTTGGGAACGGTCAGAGAGACACGGATGGTGTCACCCACGCCCCGGCTAATTAGCTGCTCGAACGCAATTCGCGTTTTGATGATGCCGTCGGGCGGCAAACCCGCCTCGGTGACGCCCAAGTGCAGCGGCACATCGGGCCGCCGCTCGGCGAAGCGGCGATTCACTTCGACGACTTTGCTGGGATCGCTGTCCTTGAGCGAGACGCAATATCGCGTGTAGCCGAGCGAATCGAGAAAGTCGCAATGTTCCCACGCGCTTTCGAGCATCGGAGTGATCGAATCAGCCGGATCGTATTTTTCCTTCTTGGCCGGATCGACACTGCCGCAGTTGACGCCCACGCGCATCGCACAAGCGTTGTCCGTAGCAACTTGGGCCAAATAGCGGACTTTGTCCTGCCACGGGCGCTCGCGCTCGTGGTGATAAAGGTGGCCGGGGTTGTAGCGGACTTTATCAACATGCGGCGCGACGAGCTCAGCGAGACGGTAGTTTTCTTGCAGATCGACCGAGAGATTCGCCTTCGTCTGCCGGCGAATCTCGGCGAGGGCTTCGGCGTCCTTTTTGTTATCGACGGCGATGCGAACGATGTCCGCGCCAGCATCGTGGAGCAGATTGACGAGCCAGACGGTGGCGTCAATGTCCTGCGTATGTGTCGCCGTCATGCTCTGCACGGCGATTGGATGATTCACGCCAATCGTGATCGAGCCGATGTGGACGCTGCGAGTTGGGTTGCGGGGAAGATTCACGTGAAATAACCGGCTCCAAGTTCAAATACGTCAGATGCAGCTATTCATGCCCTCTCGTAGCGGGCCGACGCGGATGCTTTAGCCGGTCGTCGCGGATTGAGGCAAGGGAACGGCGACGGTTACCTGTGGCGTCGATGTTGTTTGAACACGACGAGGCGGCAAGATCACACTAGAGCGCCCGTCGGCTGCTTCTCGCTGGCGCGCTTCTGCAAAAATGCGAGCCAAGTCGTTGCCGCACTCAGCGGCCAGCTTTCTACGGATGGCACGAATTTCCTCGGTGATAGAGTCGACAATCATTTAGACCTCGAGTAATTCATCGGGCGTACAAATGGTTGGAGGCGTATACCCCGCAGAAAGACATATCGACTCAATGATTCTACGCGTTGACGGATTGGCAATATGCTTAAAATTCCACGTTACTAAATATTGTATTCCATGGATGGCGGCCAGGGAAACATGAGCTGCGTCGCGCGGCTCGGACGATGGAATGGCGTGACCGGCCATTAACTGCTCAGTCAACTGTATTGCTTCCGAGGTCAGAGTCAGAAACTCGATCGACCTTACTATATGTAGCCGCTCGGCAGCGGCCGATGGGTCGCCAGCGCTGCATTCGTCGGCGACAAGTTGCGAAGCATAGGGCCGGTGCTTTGCTTCAATAGTGGTCCACCATTGGCGTGTGGCATACTGGCGTCCGGCGACGATTGGATCGGCAAGAATTCGGCCGACGAGATGGCCGATGACTGTGGTTTCGACGTAAACGGTGGTTGTGGTCATTTATTTTTCACGCACACCGCACGGGGCAGGTCGGGTTCGCCAAAGCTAGCGATCGGTATTAAAAATCCGGTCCCCGGCGTCGCCCAGGCCGGGAACAATGAATTTGCGGTCGTTCAGCTCCGGATCGATGGCACACACATAGATGTCCGCGGTCGGGAACGCTGCCTGCACCGCTTCGACACCGCATTTCGACGCGATGATCGACAAGACTTTCAATTTGCGAACGCCCCACCGCTCCAATGTCGCCAGTGCCGCAGTCGCCGAACCGCCCGTAGCCAACATCGGATCGACGACGAGCGCGACATCGACAGGCTTCGTCTGCGGCAGCTTGCTGTAGTATTCCACCGGCCGCGCCGTCGTTTCGTCGCGATACAGGCCCAGATGCCAGACCTCGGCTGTCGGGATCAAATTCAAAATTGGATCGACCATGCCCAGGCCGGCCCGCAAGATCGGAATCAAGCCGATTCGCTGCGACAACGCTTGCGCAGTCGTGCGCGCGAGCGGCGTTTCAATGTCGAGCGGATCAATGGCCAGGTCTTTCGTCGCCTCATAGGCCAGCAGCACTGCCAATCGCTGAACGACCTGCCGAAACTCTGCCGGCGGAGTATGCCGATCGCGTAGCCGCGACAGATGATGCTTGATCAGTGGGTGGTGGACTTCGACGAGCGGCATAGCGTTCAGCCGTATTTCTGATGAACCGCAGCTTTCGTGCTGGCTTAACCCGCTCAATTTAACACAGAGGCACCCAGACGCGGAGGCACGGAGTTGCGGTTTCGCTAATCCCGGCGGGCGTTGATCGATGGCTGGCTAGCGTCTTTGGCGATTTTTTCTTGGGCGTACCAGATTCGCCAAGCCCGTTTATCGAAGCCGAAGTCAGCGCTGGTGAGTTTGGAGAGGGCGTCGAGCACGGGCTGATTGTGGGCGTGAATGATGTTCATCTTCAGGCCGTCGCCTTTGGCGAGAGCAGTGCCGCTGCTGCCGAAGCCAGCCGTCGTAAACTCGCCCGTATCGACGACCTGAGTATGCGTCGTAATGAGGGCTTCTATGAGCGGCGAGATGGCCGTCTTGTCATGAAGCTGAGAGAGCGCAGTCGCTGCCCGCAGCACCTTGCGGTTGGCATTGTCCTTGAGGGCGGCGATGAATGGATCTGCGGCACGCGGCGGCTTGATTTCCGCCAGCTTTTTGACGCAGTAGTAAAAGACTTCCTCGTCGTCGTCAGCCAGCGACCGCTCGACGAGCACATTGACGGCCTCGCCCGTTTTGATTTTCGCCAGCACGTCGGCGTATACATATTTGACATCGCGCATCCGCTCGCGGGCGAAATACTGGCCGATCGGTCCGACCGCGATCGGATCTTCAATGGAGGCGATCGACGTAAGGGCCAGTTTCGACCTGTCGCGGTCGTCCAGATCGCGACGCCATTTTTTTAGTCTGCCCAGCCACTCCTTCTCCGCCAGTTCGCCACGGGAGCGGCCTTCGAGAATCTCGATCTCCTGCGGCGTCCGCCATTTGCCGTGATAAAACTCGTAACCTTCGTTCCGCCGCGCGTCGGACCGCGTAATCCACTCGCCCTTCAAGAATTGATAGCCGAGGGCGAAGCGGGCTGGCTGGTGATTGGGGTCGAGCTGAATGATTCGACGCAGGTGCGCTTCCCGCTGCCGCGCGAGGGCGTTTTTCCGGCACCATTCGGCCAGTTCCCATTGCGCTGCGATAGTGTCGGCGGTCCCCGGTGCCTTACGGGCGTATTCCAGCTCGGCTGGCGATTGGCGAATCGTCTCCCGCACTTGATCCAATGGCAAATTGATCGTTGCCGTTCCACAACGGACGACGTACTTGAGCCGCGGCTGCTCGTCGCGATTGAGCAGCTCGCCTTGAATCTGTCCGCCCGATTCGAGGATGAAGATGTCGGCAAGTGCGACTTGCATGACGCCGGTTAGCGAGCCAATTAGGGCGACGAAAAAACAGAGCCGCAGCCAGCGTATCCGCGGCAATCGGTAGCTTGTTTTTGGCTTCAGTGGCATGCCGCACTCGCGTGATGGCGGGCCGTTACAATGGACAGATTGGCCAAACCAGGCGATTGGATGCAGTATAGAGATGGATGGCCGCAAGCCGCAAGTTTTGAGTCAAATCATGGCCGCTACGCACCAGGAACACGAAGCCCAAGGACCGCCATCAGCTCGCTGCGCCGTCATCACCGTTAGCGACACGCGGACACTGGAAAATGACACCGGCGGGCAAACGGTGATCGACCATTTGTCGGCTGCTGGCCACACGATCGCCCATCGCGAGATCATTCCGGACGAGCCGGCGCGAATGCGGCCGCTGTTGGAA
>DASXLL010000101.1:0-1663 GCA_036496265.1 Pirellulaceae bacterium
GTTTGTTCGCGACGCGAGTTCTGCCGATGTCGCCGGGCCCTCCGCCGCCAAATCCTTGAATAAGCCTAATCGATCGCCAACCGCGCCGAGCAGCGTCGTCATTGTGCCGCTGATTTGCTCAACCACTTTTCCAACGAACTCCTCCTGACGTGCCGCATCGATCGTTCCGGTATCAGCCATATGCCCACCTCCTGCAAAGATTTGAATGGACTGCCATCTTAATGCTGACGGCACCTGGCGCAAATCAGTGAATATCCTGGTAGGGCGCGACCGCCGGGCGCGCCGGACGATTCCCTCGTCATTTCAATTGCCGGTGGAATGCTGCGCCAATTCTGTTAATTTTATAATCCCGTGAATGAAACTCCTGCTGTAACCCAGGGTGATGGCGCGACTGCCGCCAGTCCTACTTCCACCGCCAGTCCGGTTTCGGACCGCGCCGATCTGCGGCCTGAAAATATTCAAGACGCCGTAATTCGTCTCGCCGGGAATTCGCAGGACGGAATTCAAACCGCCGGCGCGTTTCTGGCCCGACTGGCTGGACGCAGCGAACACGATGTCATGACCTACATGACGATCCCGGCCACGATCTCCGGTGGGCCATCGATTTTTCAGGTGCGCATCGGCTCCGGCGAAGTGTTATCAGCAGGTGACGAAGCCGATTTCCTCGTCGCGTTTTATCAGCACAGTTACCAGGAACACGTCCATTTTCTGCGCGAAGGCGGCGTCCTGCTTTACGATTCCGACAACGTCGAGCCGAACCTCGACGACAAACGGTTTGTTTACGTCGGCGTGCCCATCACAGGTTTGACCGTCGAAGCGCTGGGCGGCACGGCCAAGGACAAAGGTAAAAACATTTTCGTTCTCGGGTTGATCGCAAAAGTTTTTAATCTCGACGCCGATAAGTTGAAACGACTGATCAGCGAAAAATTCGGCGGTAAAGACGAGAGCGTAGTGAACACAGCCCTGATGGCCTTCCAGGCCGGCTACGCGTATCCCGTCGGCAACGTCCTGACAAAGCATTATCGATTCGAACACATCCCGAGAGCTAGCGGCCGCGCGCAGATTACGATGGATGGCAACCAGGCACTCGCGCTTGGACTCATCGCGGCTGGAGTTCGCTTCGGCGCCGGTTACCCGATCACGCCGTGGTCGTCGGTCATGGAAACACTCCGACGCGAGCTGCCCAAGTATGGAGGCATCTTTGTTCAGGCTGAGGACGAACTGGCATCGGTTTCGATAGCTATCGGATGTTCGTATTCGGGATATCTCGCGGTGACCGGCAGCGCCGGCCCGGGCATTTCGCTGAAAGCTGAAGCGATCGGCTGGGCGTCGATGGCCGAGATTCCGCTCATCATTTGCAATATTCAACGCGGCGGCCCGAGCACCGGCCTGCCCACCAATGTGGAGCAAAGCGATTTGCATCAGGCAATCTTCGGCAGCCACGGCGACAGTCCGCGCGTGGTGCTCGCAGCATCGACAGTGGAAGATTGTTTTTACATCGCGCTCGAAGCGGCCCGGATCGCGCGCAAGTACAGCACGCCGGTCTTTATTTTGAGCGACACCTCGCTGGCGACGCGGATCGAAGCTTTTGACGAACCCGATCTTTCCAAATTGATGGTCGATCCGAAACCGGACCTCACCCCGCGCCCCCCCGGGTTCAAGC
>DASXLL010000102.1:0-7643 GCA_036496265.1 Pirellulaceae bacterium
AGCGCCTCCCGAAGAAGGATGCGGATTGAACCACTGGCCGGTTTGCGGATCGCGATCGGCGCTGATTTTCACATTCGTGCAAACTGGTTGGTGATACACAAAATACCAACGCTTCCAGCCGGGGCGTTTGTCAGGCGGCGATTTCGTCCGGCCATTTTCTTCCTCGCTGACCAAATCCCATTCCCAGGCGGCGTCTTCCTCGGGAAGCCCCTCCCACGGCTCGTCCCACAACTCATGCGGACCAAGATCGCGGATAACTGACCTCCTCAATGCTTGTCAATGAACGGAATCGGCACTCACTGCCCACTGCCGTTCTCGGGCGAGGATGAAATGTTTCGCCCGGACCAATTCTACGCGAACTCGATCTCGATCTCCAATGCGACCAATTGGCATTTTTAAGGGCACGCTCAGCGGGCGAGATTCCGTCGCGATATTACCGTTTGTTCAGAAGAAGAGTTGGAAGGGCGGCGCCGGGCAACCGTCGCCAGCGCGCTAAGCATGGGCTAGGACCCCGTGGTAACACGACTGTGCCGTCCAACTGTCGTAGCCTTGTTTAAAACGCCCTGAGGGGTTGCTAACCTACTACAAGCAATCACCCAAAGCAGAATGCAGAAAAAAAAGCGTTTGGAGATTCAAAATGGCCAAGGCTCGGTACTATATCACCGGGTGGGTGATCGACGCGCTTCGCGACCATGGAGGGAAAGCCGAGATGTTGGCCGTCGCCAAGCACGTGTGGAAAAATCACGAGACGGAAATTCGCAAGGCGGGCGATTTGCTTTACGAATGGCAATATGAGGTAAGGTGGGCGGCATATTTCTTGCGCCGTGAAGGGGTTATGCTACGGGACGGAGCCACGCCGCGCGGCATTTGGGCACTATCCGAGAAAGCAAAAGGCTACAAAGTTAAGCAAATAAAGGATTAGCGTTTTTGTCACACGTCCAAGCACCACCATCGCGCTGGTGACTCTGCTACGAGACCCCCACTGTCTCTACCTTCGACTTTCCCTTCCCATCCCGTTTCGTTGAACCACCAGCCGGAGTAGCGGGCGGCAGCGGGGTGAAGGTGAATTGCTCGTTGTGAGAATCGACTCGCACGCCGCCGTGGTCGGGGATGCGGCCTTTGAGTAGCTCGGTGGCGAGCGGGTTTTGGATCCGCTGTTGGATGACGCGCTTCAGCGGGCGAGCGCCATAGGTTGGGTCGTAACCCTCGCTGGCGATTTCTTTGCGCGCGGCGTCGGTAACTTCCAGGTGGATGTCACGCTCGGCGAGTAGTTTGGCGAAGTTGACGAGTTGAAGATCGACGATCTTGCCAATTTGCTCGCGATTGAGCGGATGGAAGACGATCGTTTCGTCGATGCGATTCAAAAACTCAGGCAACAAATGCTGCTTGAGGATGTCACGAACGGCGGCTTCGATTTCCTCGTCGCTGCCGCCTTCGCTGGTGATCTGCTGAATCATCTGACTGCCGATGTTGCTGGTCATCACGATCACGGTGTTTGTGAAATCGACGGTGCGGCCTTGGCCATCGGTAAGGCGGCCATCGTCGAGCACCTGCAGGAGCACGTTGAACACGTCGCGGTGGGCTTTCTCGATTTCGTCGAGAAGGACGACGGCGTAGGGGCGGCGACGGACGGCTTCGGTGAGCACACCGCCTTCTTCGTAGCCGACGTAGCCGGGCGGGGCACCGATGAGGCGGCTCACGTTGTGCTTCTCGCCGAATTCGCTCATGTCGATGCGGACGACGGCCTCTTCGCTGTCGAACATGACCTCGGCAAGGGCCTTGCAAAGCTCGGTCTTGCCGACGCCGGTTGGTCCGAGGAAGAGGAACGAGCCGATGGGGCGATTGGGGTCTTGCAGGCCGCTGCGACTGCGGCGGACGGCGGCACTGACGGCGGCGACTGCTTCGTCCTGACCGACGACGCGTTGGTGCAACCGCTCTTCCATGACGAGGAGCTTGGCCTTTTCGGTTTCGAGCATCCGGCTGACAGGGATGCCGGTCCAGGCGCTGACGATCTCAGCGATTTCGTCCTCGGTCACTTCCTGGCGGAGCAGCCGCTTTTCGGTGGGCTTTTCTTCCACACGCTCGTCGGAGGCGGCAATGCGCTTTTCCAGTTGCTGCCGCTGGTTGTAGAACTTGAGGAGCTTTTGGTAGTCGTCCTCGCTCGGCGGAATGCCGGCAGATTGGCGCTCTTTGATTTGCGCCTCAAGCTGCGAGTATTCGAGATTGACCTTATCGAGATCTTTGCGGAGCTTTTGCACATCGCCGACACCCAGCTTTTCGGCTTCCCACTGCTCGCGAAGACTGGCGAGCTTGCGCTTGAGATCGGCCATCTCGGCTTCGATGTCGGCGCGATGCTCGGCGGCTGATTCTTCGGTTTCTTCGGCGAGCTGCCGCGAGGCGAGTTCTAGCTGCATCAGGCGGCGCTGGACTTCGTCGATCTCGGTGGGGACGCTTTCGAGCTCCATGGCGAGCTTGCTGGCGGCTTCATCGACGAGGTCGATGGCTTTGTCGGGGAGGAAGCGATCGGTGATGTAGCGATGGGAGAGCTTGGCGGCGGCGACGAGGGCGCTGTCTTTGATTTTGACGCCGTGATGGGCTTCGTAGCGGGGTTTCAGGCCGCGGAGAATGCTGATCGTGTCTTCGACGCTCGGCTCGCCGACATAGACGGGCTGGAAACGGCGTTCGAGAGCGGCGTCTTTTTCGACGTGCTTGCGGTATTCGTCGAGCGTGGTTGCGCCGATGCAGCGGAGCTCGCCACGCGCCAGGGCCGGCTTGAGCAGTTGGCCGGCATCGGCTGCGCCTTCCGCTTTTCCCGCGCCGACCACGGTGTGCAGCTCGTCGATGAAGAGAATCACCTGGCCGTTCGATTCCTGGACTTCGCGGATGACGGATTTCAGGCGCTCTTCGAACTGGCCACGGAATTGAGCGCCGGCGACTAGCAGACCCATGTCGAGGGCGATGACGCGGCGGTTTTTCAAGCTCTGCGGCACGTCGCCTTGGACGATGCGGAGGGCGAGGCCCTCGACGATGGCGGTTTTGCCGACGCCGGGCTCGCCGATGAGGACGGGGTTGTTCTTGGTGCGGCGGGAAAGGACTTGAATGACGCGGCGGATTTCCTGATCGCGACCGATCACCGGGTCGAGCTTGCCAGCCTGAGCCTTCTGTACCAAATCGATTCCATACTTCTGCAGTGCTTGATACTGATTTTCCGGATTCTGGTCGGTAACGCGCGCGCTGCCGCGCACCGATTTGAGCGCCTCCAGAATGTCCTTCTCGCGGACGCCGTTGACTTGCAGCAGATTTTTTGCAGGCGAATCCGTCTTCGTCAACGCCATGAGCAAATGCTCGACGGAGACGAACTCGTCCTTCATCGCGGTCGCTTCTTTGAGCGCTGCTTCCAGCACTGCCAAAAGCTGCTTATTCGCCATCGGCGTTGAACCACCGCTCACCTGCGGCTTACGCTCCAGCTCCGTCTCGATCTGCCGCTTAAGCTGCGGAACATTGACGCCGATTTTCTCCAGAATCGGCCGCGCGACGCCTTCTTGCTCATCCAAGAGTGCGAGCAGCAAGTGCAGCGGGTCCATCTCCGGATGGCCCTTCTCGCTCGCGAGCGTCTGCGCTCGCTGCACAGCTTCTTGGGATTTGACGGTGAGTTTGTCGAGGCGGAAGGCCATGGTTTGTCAGTTGGCAATTGGCAGTTGTTTTGATACGCGACAATATGTCGCAAAGCGCGTTCCAGTACAAAAAAGAAAACCGCTGCGTGGCGGGGAGCCAAGCAGCGGCGGTGGTTTTCGGGATGGAAGCCACATTACCCTCGCTGGCGCTTCGGGCTAGTAAGATCCCTCGCTTACGCTTCGGGTTGGTGGGCACAGCCCACCCTACATTTCGAAGGCTTACTTCTTAACTTCGAACTCGCCTTCGATGACGTCGTCGTCGGGTTTTTGTTGGGTGGTGTGGGAGCCGGCGCCGGCGGCGGGGCCGGTGTCGATGTCGTTGGAGGTGCCGGCTGCGCCCGCGGCGCCGCCCTTCTCGTAGAGGACCTTGCTGAAGGCGTGCGAGGCGGCTTCGAGCTGCTCGATGGCGGATTTCATGGCCTGCGTGTCGGTGCCCTTGGCCTTCTCGCGGGTCGTCTCGATGGCCTGCGTGAGCGGGCCTTTGTCGGCGTCGGTCAGCTTGTCGGCGTGCTCCTTCATCATCTTTTCGAGCTGATAGGTCATGTTATCGGCCTGATTTCGCAAGCTGGCCAACTCGAACTTTTGCTTGTCCTCGTCGGCGTGAGCCTCGGCGTCGCGACGCATCTTGTCGATCTCGTCCTTCGACAGACCGGACGACTGCTGAATCTTGACGTTGGCCTCTTTGCCGGTGCCGAGGTCCTTGGCACTCACGTTGAGAATGCCGTTGGCGTCGATGTCGAACTTGACCTCGATTTTTGGCACACCGCGCGGGGCCGGCGGAATGCCAGAGAGGTCGAATTCGCCGAGCAGACGGTTATCGCCCGCCATTTTCCGCTCGCCTTGATAGACCTTCACGGTCACGCCCGATTGGTTGTCGGCAGCCGTGCTGAAGACATTCTTTTTCTCAGTCGGCACGGTGGTATTCTTCTCGACCAACGCGGTGAGCATGCCGCCCTCGGTTTCGATGCCCAGTGTTAGCGGCGTGACATCGAGCAGGAGCACGTCTTTGCGCTCGCCGGCGAGCACAGAGCCTTGAATGGCCGCGCCCACGGCGACGACTTCGTCCGGATTCACGCCTTTGTGGGGCTCTTTATTGAAAATTTCCTTCACGAGGCGCTGCACTTTGGGAACACGGGTGCTGCCGCCGACGAGCACGACTTCGTCGATGTCCTTGGGCTCGAGCTTCGCGTCCTTCATCGCTTGCAGCACCGGCTTGCGGCACCGCTCGATGAGGTTATCGGCCAGTTCTTCAAACTTGCTGCGGCTGATCGTCATCGTCAGATGCTTGGGCACGCCGTTGGCGATCGTAATGAATGGGAGATTGATGTCGGTCTGAGGCAAAGAGCTCAACTCTTTCTTGGCCTTTTCGCAGGCTTCCTGGAGGCGCTGAAGGGCCATCGGGTCTTTGCGCAGATCGACGCCATTTTCTTTTTCGAATTCGCGGGCAACGTAGTTGATGAGGGCCTCGTCGAAGTCGTCGCCGCCGAGGTGTGTATCGCCATGCGTGCTGATGACCTCGAAGACCTTCGTCTCGTCGCCTTCGCCACCGCCGGCTACTTGCAGCACCGACACGTCGAACGTGCCGCCGCCGAGGTCGAACACAACGATCTTCTCTTCCTTCTTCTTGTCGAGGCCGTAGGCGAGGGCCGCGGCTGTCGGCTCGTTGATGATGCGGGCGACTTCGAGGCCGGCGATCTGGCCGGCGTCCTTCGTCGCTTGCCGCTGGGCATCGTTGAAATAAGCCGGGACCGTGATGACGGCCTTGTTGACTTTGTGGCCGAGATACGACTCCGCCGCTTCTTTCAGCTTGCGGAGAATCTTGGCCGAGATTTCTTGGGGCGAATATTCCTTGTCGCCGCTTTTGACTTTGACGTAATCACTGGCGCCGCCGATGACTTTGTACGGCACCATCTTCTCTTCGGTCTCGACCTCGGAGTGCCGGCGGCCCATGAACCGCTTGATGGAGTAGATCGTGCGCGTCGGGTTCGTGACGGCTTGCCGACGAGCCGGCTCGCCGACGAGCGTCTCGCCTTTTTCGGTGAAGGCAACAACGCTGGGGGTGAGGCGGTTGCCTTCCGCGTTCGCGATCACTTTGGGCTCACTGCCCTCCATGATCGAAACGACGGAGTTGGTGGTGCCGAGGTCGATGCCGATGATCTTTTCGCCCGCTGCCATAATGTTTGTCCTCTAAATGCGTTTGTTTTGTGGTTTGTTGCTCGGGGGTGTCAGCGCTCAAGTTCGAAGTTTTTTCATTACGAAGACTGGAGCGAATGATCTTAAGTGGTTTGGAGCAAATAGTTTGCTGAAACAGGCCTTTCCGTTGCCGCGCTCAAGTTGAGCGCCTCGTGAAGGAAACAAGCAGTAGGAAAGGAGGCGATTTCGTGTCCAAAAAATCGCCCATGACGAAGTGTGAGGCAAAGGCCGTGCCAGCAGGCAAACCGAGCAGGGATCTTGTCGCAAGTGATTATGCAACAGACAGTTAGTGCATGCTCGTGAAGCGGGGTCTCGCTGCGGCGACGTGCGGACAACGAAGTGCCTGTCAATTTGGCATTGGACGGTAAAACGTCCGGCTCCAAACGTGGGCAAAACGGCATCTGAAATATGGACGATGCAGTGAAGCGATATTCGGTATTTATGAGGTCGGCTTTCCAGACGGTTGATTGACACTGCCCGGCGCGGCCATTACAAGGGCAACGGATTCAGGCTTGAGGCTACAGGCTTGAGGCTTCGTCGCGTCGTTCGGAGACCAAGTTTGGTCCTGGCTAAGAGCGCGACTTCCATTTCCAACTTGCAGCAGCGCGCATGTCGAAAAAAAAGTCTTCCGGCGGTTCACAGAACCTGGTTGTTAAGGAAATCCAACGGGCTGACCGCGAGGTGTTGCGCCTGTTGAGCGACCGGGCCCGGGCGGCACAAAAATTGGCCAAATCTCGGCAGCAAAATGGGGAGGCGCTTTACAATCTGGCCGACGAACAGGAGTGCCTCACTGATCTGCTGACGCAAAACAAAGGACCGCTGAACGAAGCGGCGGTGAAATCGATATATCGCGAGATTCTCGGCGCTTCCCGGTCGCTTGTGAAGCCGATTCGGGTTTCGTATCTCGGGCCGCGGTATAGCTTCAGCCACCTGGCGGCGATCGACCGATTCGGCGACGGGCCCGATCTGACGCCTGTGGCGACGATCAAGGCTGTTTTCGAGTCACTGAATTTCCAGCAGACCGATTTTGGCATCGTCCCAATTGAGAATTCCACGGATGGGCGAATTGTCGATACGCTCGACATGTTCGCCAGGTTGCCGATGCGAATCACGGGCGAGGTCGAGTTGCCGATTCACCATCACTTGCTCGGCAAATGCACGCGGGGCGAAGTATTGGAGGTCTATAGCAAGCCGCAAGCGCTGTCGCAGTGCCGCGACTGGCTTTCAAAAAACCTGTCGCAGGCAAAAATCGTCGAGATGACGAGCACGGCGATCGCGGCGCAAATCGCCGCGGATAAGCCCGGCGCGGCGGCCATTGCCAGCATGGAAGCCGGCACGCACTATGGCCTGATGGTGATCGATTCGAACATTGAGGACAACAAAAACAATGTTACGCGGTTTGCGGTGATTGGCGGCGAGATGCCGCATCGGACGGGGCATGATAAGACGGCGCTGATGCTCGAAATCGCTCATAAGCCGGGGTCGCTGGCCGATACGATGCTGGTTTTCAAGCGCGGCCGGCTGAATTTGACTTGGATCGAGTCGTTCCCGATGCCGGGTTCGAAGAATGAGTATCTGTTCTTTGTGGAGTTGGAAGGGCACCAGGCGGATTCGCGGGTGAAGAAGGCGCTGGAGGCGCTGAAGCGGCGAACGGCGAAGCTGGAGGTGCTGGGGAGTTATCCGAAAGCTGCCAGCGCGAAGTCATAAGGCTCGCCATTTTGATAGCCGGGAGCGATCGCGCCAACTATTTCGGATGTTATGGAACCAGCGCCGTTT
>DASXLL010000103.1:0-12375 GCA_036496265.1 Pirellulaceae bacterium
CGCTACGAAACTGGAATCGCTGTCAGTGACGAGGAACTTCAACACCTCCGCATCACTCCTGCAAAATTCCACGGTGACTGGAACTATTCAATCAAACCACGCCGTTAGAAATTGTCAAAGTTATTTTTTCGCTCTGCCTAATGGTCTGTGGATTACTCATATAACTCTGGCTGACCCGGCAAATCGCATCGGCTGGAATGGAAATCTCGCCGTAGAAGTTGGACGCAGTGAGAATATCGTCTTGCAATGAGACTCGATGCAAGCGAGACGCGAACCAGACAAGGAACGCCGAAAACCCTAACCACATGACCAGAGATTGCCAACGCATCCAGTCGGGAGGCGGTTCATTGTCGCGTCCGTGAAATACCCCCAACCACAGACCGGCCGTTCCAGCACCAAAGCCGCTGATCCAAAGCAGCGGGAAAATAAACTTCCACCAAACGGTGAATGGAGATGAATACACTCGCATTGCGAAGATTCTATCAGCGCACAAAAAAGCCCCGCCAGATCGCTCCAGGGGGGCCGTAATACTTTAGCCGGCCAGCAGTTCGTCAAACGTCCAGCAATGCCCCGTCAGCCCGGCGGCTTCCGCTGGCGTGTACTTCATCGTCACCGGCCTTCAAGGTTTAGTGGACGGTGTGGGCCGGAAGATTGGGCCGCGCTGAATTACTGATTCTAGTAAGCCGTCGTTCAGATAGTCGGGAGTGGGATCGATTGGGTGGGGTGTCTGGCCGGCGTAGCCGATTGCGTCGCGGACTTGGGGATTTAGGAAGTAAGCTCCCGCGGCAAATTCGGCCAGGGTGCCGAAGGTGGCGGGATCGCGTGTTCGCAAAGTTTCCACTGCTGCGGCGGCCGCGGCGTTGCCGGTTTTCTGTAAAACCTGACGTAAGCCGGCGGCCATTTCGGGGCAAGTTTGTAGATACAGATTGAGTCCGCGGCTGGCAACATCGGCCTGGCTGGCCGACAGATGTCCATCGGCAGCGGGAATCAATACGTCGGCTAATTCGCCAATGCGCTTTCGTTCGACGTCTGTAAAGCTCATGCCGGCACCCGTTGATTCGCTCGGTCGCGAACGAGATGGTCGGCACACCATAACGACATCGCGGCAATCGTGGCGGTCGGGTTCATGCCGCTGGATGTCGGCCAGATGCTGCCGTCGAAGATGAAGAGGTTGGGAATGTCGTGTGTGCGGCCCCAGGGATCGACGACCGAGTTTATCGGATCGGCGCCCATTTTCGCCGTGCCGAGCAAATGCCAGCCGGTCTCGCGGATGAGCGGCGCGGCTACCGTTTCATACGCTCCGGCAGCTTCCAGCGATTCTTTCGCCTTTCCCAAATGGAATTTCAGCAGCCGGTGCGAATTTTCGGACATGCGGTAGATGATTTTTGGCGCGGGAATTCCGTCCGCGTCGGTCAGCACCGGATCGAGGACAATTCGATTCGCCTCGTCGGGCAAATCCTCGGCGATGATGCCCCACATGGCGCTGTGGCCGAGGCGTTTGCGGATGCCTTCATGGAATGCTGCGCCCCAAATCGCGTTTGGGTCTCCCCAGGGATAGCCGCGAGTCATCGCCACTGGCCCACCCGTCGGCTGCAAGCCCCATTTGGCACCGCGTACGAATCCTCTCCGCGCGTCCGTCTCATAAAACTCTAGCGAATGCAGATGCTGCCCCCAGGGGCCGTGCGTGCTGCCGAGGTTGTCGTCGAAGAGGCCGACGACGGTGCCGAAGGGGTGCATCATGAGGCGGCGACCGACGAGGCCCGATGAATTTGCCAGTCCGTCGGGAAACTGATTGTTGGCTGAGGCGAGCAACAGCCGCGGTGTGCCAATTCCATTCGCGGCGAGAATCGTGGCGTCAGCCGATTGAAAATGTTCCTGGCCGTCGCGATCGACATACGTCGCGCCGGTCACCAGACCACTGCCATTCATTTCCAATCGCCGCACGCGGGCACCGGTTATCAATAGCACACCGGCGGACACATTGCTTGGCCAATGAGTTCGATCGGCCGAGCCCTTCGCACCCTCGACGCAACCCCACATACAGGTCGCACGTTGGGTACACGGATTGAGATTCTTGTATGGCTGCGTTGCGATCGCATTTGGCGCGGGCCACCAGTGCCAACCGAGACGGTTGTGGGCGGCGGCGACGCGACGTCCCATTGGGCCCAGCGGGGCCGGCGGCAGCGGCGGTCCTTTGCCGGGCGGAAACGCCGTATCCCCCGCCAGCCCCGAAATGCCAAAATCCTCCTCCACTCGCTCGTAATACGGCTGAAGATCTTCGTAGCTCAGCGGCCAATCGTCGCCGACGCCGTCGAGCGTTCGCACGCGAAAATCCGACGGCATATTCCGCTGCCAATGCGCTGCGAAAATTACGCTGCTGCCGCCGACGGCGTTGTACATCACGGCCGCGATGTCGGAATCGCTATCGTCGATCGGGTAGTCGGCCGCCGCCTTCCGTCGATTCGGATTAGCCGACCAATCGCGACCCATTGTGATCTCGTAGTCCGCATGACCCGCCCGCGCCTTCGAATAGTCGGGCCAGTTGCCTTGTTCCAGAACGACAACCTTCATGCCCGCTTCCGCCAGCCGCTTGGCGGCTACCGCGCCCGTTGGTCCTGCGCCAATGATCAGTGCATCGGCCGTCGAATTCATCGCTGCCATCCAAATGTCTTATCTGGCTAGAATGGCAATTACAATGACGCTCGCTCGGTACGACATCGCGAAATCCTATCGCTGGAATTACGACCACGCTCCACGGCCGCCGGAAAACATTGCGATCCCGCCGATCGGTGGCAACTGGACGTATTGCGGACTTCCGGTACCGTCGCCACTGGCCATCGCGGCTGGCCCGCTGCTCAATGGCCGTTGGATCTTGTATTACGCCGCGTTGGGATTCGACATTCTCACGTATAAAACGGTGCGCAGCCGGGAGCGCGAGTGCTATCCGCTACCGAATTTGCAGCCGGTTGAGCAGAAGGCCATTGGGCGATCGGGGACAGTGCTACAAACGGCAGGATCGATGGAAGGAAGTTGGGCGGTCTCGTTTGGCATGCCGTCGATGTCGCCGGATGTCTGGCGAGCCGACATCGAATGGACCAAATGCCATTTGTCAAAAGACAAGGTGCTCTCGGTATCAGTCGTGTCGAGCCCCGAGCCCAATTGGACGCTGGATCAACTCGCCGACGACTTCGCTCTCTGTGCTCGCTGGGCCGTTGAAAGCGGCGCCGACTGCGTGGAAACCAATTTTTCCTGTCCCAATGTGTCGAGCGCCGATGGTCAGCTCTATCAACAGCCGACCGCCGGCGCCCTCGTCGCCCAGCGCGTTCGCGCGGCGATCGGACGTGTGCCGCTGATCATCAAAGTGGGCTTCTTCGACGAGCCATCGCGATGCGGCGAGTTTCTCGGCGCAGTCGCTCCTTTCGCCGACGCGCTGGCAATGACCAACTGCATTTCTGCGGTGGTCGAGCGGTCCGACGGCGAACGTTTTTTTGGCGGTCAGCCGCGTGGCATCGGCGGCGACGCCATCCGAGCTGCCTCCATTGATCAGGTTCGCATCTTCAGAGATTTGGTTCGCAAACGCGACTATTCGACCCAAATTATCGGTGTTGGCGGCATTTCTACTGCCATCCATGTGAAGGATTATCTGAATGCAGGCGCGGAAGCCGTCCAACTCGCTACGGCGGTGATGCTCGATCCGTGTCTAGGCGTCAGAATCCGCCGCGAGCTTTCGGCTGCGATGGCGCTTGTTCGGGGTGTATGATGAAGCGTGTGACGGTCAGCCAATCCGCATCGAGGGAAAATGGTCTCGTTTCATCTTACTGGTGACGCCCTTTGGCAGCGTATGGAGCGAGCCGTGCAAAAGGTTCAGGAGCGGCTAGAACGAACGGCAACGGTGCTAGAGCAGGCCGGAATTCTCTATGCGATCATCGGCGGCAACGCGGTGCGGGCTTGGGTGGCTCAAGCTGACGAAGCCGCCGTACGGACGACGCGGGATGTCGATATTTTGCTCCGCCGCAGTGATTTTCCAGCTGCCGTCGCGGCGATGGAAAAAGCCGGGTTTGTTTACCGGCATGTAAAAAGCATCGATATGTTCTTAGACGGGCCCGATGCGAAGGCCCGTGATGCTGTGCATGTGCTCTTCGCGGGTGAGAAGGTACGTCCAGACGATCCGGTTGCAACGCCGGATGTGACGGAGGCAGAAGAGATTGACCGCCACCGAACGCTGAATCTCGACGCGCTGGTGCGCATGAAGCTAACGTCGTACCGACGAAAAGATCAAATGCACTTGATTGACATGCTCGATGTCGAACTCATCGATCAAACCTGGACAAGTCGCCTGCCGCCGGAACTGGCGGCTCGCCTGCAAGAGCTGCTGGATCATCCAGAGTCGTAAACAGGCAATCGAAAACCGAGGCCTGAAAAGCAACCAAGCCCCCGGTTTATCGCCGGAGGCTTGAGGTTTATTTGAACTCGCTTGATCGGCCGCCGCAGTGGAATGTGCAGTCGGCCGCGAAGCAAAGGTTGTCGTCCGATAGACGCGGACGGTCGTTGTTCGCTGAACTAAGCGCCGCAGCCGCAAGCCGGAGCGCAACCGCATGTGTTGCAGCTATTGCAGCAACGATTGCAACGGCTGTGGCAGCAGCGTTGCTTGCAGCACCGCTGTTTGCAGCATCGATTGCAACCGCTGTTGCAGCCGCAGGAATTGTCGCAACCGCAGCTGGGAGCGGCAGCGCAAGACGGGGCGGGGGCGGCGCAAGACGGGGCGGCGCAGCTCGGAGCCGCACAGCCGCAGCCCATGTTGCAGCTATTGCAGCAACGATGGCAGCGTTGATGGCAGCAGCGTTGGTGGCAGCACCGCTGACGGCAGCAGCTGTTGCAACCGCAGGAATTGTCGCAGCCACAGGTGTTGCAGCTGGCTTGGCAGCCGCAGCTATTGTCGCAGCCGCAACCACCACCACCACCGTAACCGAGCAAATTGAACGCGAACGCCTGGGACGAGATACACAGGAAACCGACCGCCATCACGGCGGCCAACACACGGCTCTTCATGGCACAGACTCCTAAGATGAACCAACACGGGGAGACGGAAACGGAAACAACGGACGGTGTCGCCGGAACCGCCGGCCCCGCGGTGCTCTTGGCATTTGCGGAAGGCCTTGACGGGGAACGCAAGCGACGGTCAGCAGCGGAGTGCTGAATCTAAGCGTGCTATCGTCAACGCAGATTGTCCCGCTTTACTTGTCGGCAGAGTTGCCACAAAATTCCGCAGATTGCCAGGCCGGATAAGCTAGCAATGCGGCGCGTAGCGGAAAGGAGGCCGCCGACTGGGCGGAAGCACCAAATTACAAGCATCAAGCATCAAACAAGCACCAAATTCGAATGACCAATGCAGTTGGGCTAAATCATTGGTTCATTCGATCATTTGAATTTGTTTGTGATTTGGTGCTTGTGATTTGGTGCTTGATGCTTGGGGTCACTTGCCGGCTGCCATCTTAAGTGCGACCAGGTACGGCACGGGCTCGGCACCGAGAGCATTCAGCACGGTTCCGCCTGCGGTGAAAGTATGGGTGACCCAATCGGGACGTCCATACTTTTCAAGCGCCGTTCCGCCTTCGCCGCCACCGACATAAACCTTAATTCCGGCATCTTTCATACGTTTTAACTGGGCGACGAAGGACTTGGTCCCCGCTTCGAACCGTGCGTCTTCGAACATGCCGAACACGCCGTTATGAAACGCCACAGCCGGCTTGCCTTTGTGCGCCTCGATGAATTCGCCGACTTTTTTCTCGAACAAGGCTGTGGTTTTAGGCCCAATGTCGAACTGCTGATCCCCCGGCTGCAGCACCTCGACAACCCGTTCATCGCCGAGTTTGAAATCGACTGGCAAAACCAGCTCGATGCCGTGCGACTTGGCCACCTGCACCATCCGCTTGGCCTGCTCGATCCGCTCTGGCGGAATGTAATACGGCTTATCTTTGTGAGCTGGGTCCTCGGTCACGCCCAGGCAAAAGTCCTTGCCGTTTAATAGCACATCCGCCTTCTTGAGGGCCATGGCGAGGGAGCCAGCGCTGAAAATCGTCCGAATCGTGCCGCGGGCGATCATCGCTTCGAGGTCGTCGAGCTTGTCGATTTTGATGCCGCTGAAGACAACGAGTTGCGCTTTAATGCAATCCTGCATCGGCCCGTCGAATTCGTGAGCGATGTAGTCGCCGAGCGCTGCCTTTTGCATTGCCAGGGGCGCAATTGTGCTCGATGCGTCGAGACTGCCAGCAGATAGTGCCTCATTCACATAAATGCTGGCCACTTTTTCGGCCAGCGAATTCGCAAGCGTGGTCAATTTCTGCGAGAGATCAGCGAGCGCGGGCTCTTTGGCTTTCCACAGCACCGTTTCAATGTCATAGCCGCGCACGTTCTGCAGCAAGAGCACGCTGCCCGGTTTCGCTTCTGCGATTTTCGCCGTCACCCGCGGCTTAACTGTGTTTGTCGCCTCATCGAGCCAATCTTCGATCAACGGGACCTCGCAGCCGAGGATTTCGCCGAGTCGCTTGGCAACTTTGGACAAAGAACCGATTGGTTTGTCGGGCTGCTTGCGACCCAGATGTCCAAAAACGATCTGCTTCCAGCCTTTGCTCCGCCCAAACTCCAGTGTCGCCTTCATCGAACGAAGCCGGATGTCTTCCTGGCCGACTTCTGGACCGGGTTTGCAATCGACATCGCCCCGCACGAGCACCGGAGTGCCCGATGACACGTCGTCGAGGGATGAAAGCCGCGGGATGGCCTTCAAATAGTCCGCCAAGGTCAGGTTGGGATGCGGATCAAATCCTTTCAGCACGCGGCACAGCTTCAACACGCGGTCGGCAGTAACAGACATCTTCCACTCCTTGTAGGGTGGGCTGCGCCCACTATCGCGTCGAAGACGGTGGGCACAGCCCACCCTACCTTACCCGCGCGACGCCGCGACGGCGATGCCTGAGAGGACCATGTCGGGCACGAATGTCGCGTCGTCGCCGAGATATTGTGTGAACTGCCGCAGGTCACCGCCGGTGACGAAGATTTCCGGCTCTTGCTCTAACGGTTCCGACATACGCGTAACGATCTCGCGAACGGCACCGACGGCCCCCCAAAACAGACCGCTGCGGATTGCGTCGTCCGTATTCTTACCCAGCAATGGTGGTGGCTGATCGTTGGGCGAGAGAATCGCCAGCGGCAATAAATCGGCGCCATAAAGTGCCTCAGCCGACATGCGAAATCCCGGCAGAATCACACCACCTTCGAATGCGCCGTTTGCACCTATCAGATTCACCGTGATCGCCGAGCCGGCGCCAATGACGACTGCCGGTCGATCGGCAGCGCGAATGACATTGGCAGCAATCGCCGCCGCGAGCCGATCCAAACCGACGCGCTCCGGGAATTCGACGCGGACCTCAATCGGCAAATCTTTGTGCCCGAGCAAACAAACGACATCGTTGGGACGATTGGCGGTAATCCAATTCGTCAAAATGCGGGTGCCGTCGCGATGAACGCTGACGATATGCCACGCACATGACCCCAGGGGCAGCGACTGCCCAAAATCTCCCGCCGGCTCGTCTCCCGTTTTGAACTTCTTCGTCGCCACCGGTTGCGGCAGACTGCCCGCCGCCTTCTTCGACGGGAAATCAAACCAGCCGACTTTGGTGGCGCTGTTGCCGATATCGACAGCGATTAGCCGGCGATTGGTCATTGGTTTTCCGGCCTTGCGGCCGTTAGCAAGCCATCGATCGTGCGCACCAGCTCATTCATTCCTTGGCCGGTCACTGCCGAAATCAACAACACTTCGTGACCGCACGCTTCCTTCAATTGCTCGCATAGCTCCGTAGCGCCTGGCAATTCAGCTTTGGATACAACGACAATTTCCGGCCGCTGGGCCAGCCGTTCATCGTACTGTGCCAATTCGCTGCGGATGACTCGATAATTGTCGATGGGATCGCTTTGATCGGCTGGCGTGGGTTCGACGAGATGCACGAGAATACCGGCGCGCTCGATGTGCCGCAGGAACTCGTGGCCGAGCCCTGCGCCCGTATGTGCCCCTTCGATCAAACCGGGGATATCGGCCATGACGAACTGTCGATCGCCATCGACGGTGACGATTCCCAGATTCGGGTGCTTCGTCGTGAACGGATAATCAGCGATCGCCGGGCGGGCCTTCGTCAGCCGCGATAAGAGCGTGCTTTTGCCGGCATTGGGCTTGCCGATGAGGCCGACGTCGGCGATCACTTTCAATTCGAGAACGAGTTCACGCCGCTCGCCTTCGCCGCCCGGCGTCGAGTCGCGCGGGGCGCGGTTTGTGGCCGATTTGAAGGATTGATTTCCGCGGCCTGCGGCGCCGCCGCGAGCGGCGACGACATTTTCACCGTCTGCTTTTAAGTCCTTGATGGTGAAACTTTCTTTGGCGTCGATGATTAGCGTGCCCGGCGGCACTTCAATCACCAAATCTTCCGCGCTGCGCCCCTGTTTATTCGCTCCACTCCCCGGCGAGCCGTTGTCCGCTCGCCAAAACCGATGATGGGCCAGCGACGCCAGGTTGTTGACGCCATTTTTCGCCACAATAACAACGTTGCCTCCTGTCCCACCGTCACCGCCGTCCGGCCCGCCATGCGGCACGGACTTCTCGCGCCGAAAGCTCATACAGCCGTTGCCGCCGCGGCCGCCCCGGACTTCGATTGTGACGCGATCGACGAACATACTTGGGAACAGGCTGGCAGCTGGCTTTAAAAAAACAAAGGACGTTTCCTTTTGAAGGAAACGTCCCTTCTATTATTCCGACTTTGGATTGCATGGCAGGCAAGATGCCTGCCCCACAATTTAGTTCGCGGCGGGGTCGATATTCACACGGCGGCCTTCTTGGTCGAAGCGGACGGTGCCGTCAACGAGGGCCCAAAGCGTGTAGTCTTTCGCCATGCCCATATTGCGACCTGGCCGAAACTTGGTGCCGCACTGGCGAACGATGATATTGCCGGCGATGACTTTTTCGCCGCCGAACCGCTTCACGCCCCGACGCTGCGCGTTCGAATCGCGACCATTCCGCGTCGAGCCTTGACCCTTCTTATGTGCCATTGCAAAAACTCCACCCTGTAGGGAATGGCCTCTGTGCCATTCCGCTGAATGGCCATTCGACCGTCAAGAACGGAACGCCACGGAGGGCGTTCCCTACAAAAAACATAGGAATCTCAGAGTTTACCGGTAAATCCAAACGTAATCAACCGGCTTTTCGATCCCGTATTCCTTGAGAATTGCCTGTTGATCGGCCGGATCGGGGTCCAGGCGGCAGCCGAAATGGATTTCCTCTTCCTTCAAATCGACCGTATCACCCGGCCGCCAGAAATTGAGCTGCAGCGTCTTTTTGAGCAGCTTCCGCCCGGTGCCTGGAGCGTCGCCGGCCTTAAACGCTCCGGCGGGGTCTTCAAACTTGTAAGCGTTCGTCAGGCCCTGGATGTGAACGACGAAATAGTCGATACGGGGATCGATGTGCGCCCACGTTACAACGCCCCATACCCCTTCGCTGGGATCATGACTGACCGGGAGCGGCACTTCGCTGATTGTCAGCGAGTTATAAATCGGGGTTTCCTCGCGGCCCGGGAACTCGCGAGCCTTGATTGGCCCGAGCGCCGCGGGAATTACCTGATCGAGATATTCCTTTTTGTACTCCGTCGAATGCAACACGAAATGCGGAAAGAACCGCAGCTCCGTCGTCTTGCGGCCAAAAACCTCGACTTCATCCGTCGTGTCCTTGAACTTCTCGTAGAGTTCCTTGGCCTCCGGCACGGAAGGATCGATCAGCGTCAGCAATTCCTCATTGGGATCCGTTGTCTCCCCCGCGGCAGCCAGCGATTCCGGCGTGATCAGCCCCTTCGGCTTCAAATGATTTCCCGGATTGCGAACGCGATAAACCATGTACCACAGCAGCTGCCGCTGCATTCGCCCATTCGCTTGCGGCACATCGACCGTGATCATCCGCATCGGCTTGAACGAGAATTCCAGATTCCAAATCGTTCGCCGCATCAGCACATTCTGCGACCGCTCATACACGGTCGATGACGGCGACGCCAGCTTCGGCTCGTATTTCGCATCCTTCATCACGGCTGGAATCTCAACCAGCGGCTGCGGTCCGCTGAACATCTCCTCCGCCTGCGGCGCGGGGGGAATCGTCATGATCACTCCCGGCGCGAACGTCCGCGACGGCCGCTGAGCTAGTGCCGACCTCTGGACACGCGGTGGCCCAACCAGCGCAACAGTCAACGCCAGGACGATCAGAGCCAGGGCTCGGCGACTGCGAACAAAACGCTGCATAGACATAGAAGTGGCTGCACCAGCCGCGCTAACGGCTGACAAGCGAGAAAAGCCTAGCCTTTTAGTATAGTTCTGCATTTTCTCGATTCCAGTCGCTACCGTTGAGATCAGGGGTCGGTCTGGGGGCACGAGTGCGCTCAAGTTTGAAGTTTTTTCATTACGACGGGGTGGAGGGAAGATTTTAAATGGTTGTGGAGTCTGGAGTTGTGGTTTTGGGCGAAAGGGGGGTTGCGCTCAAGTTGAGACTGGAGGGCCGTTGTCATTTGTCCATTGTCAGTGGCGGCGAGGTAAAGCAATTGTGCAGTGCCAGAGGGAAAGAGGGGTGAGCGCCTCCCATAGATAGATTGCGATTTGGGCGAAAAACCGGACCGAAATCTGGGCGGTTTTTGAAAATTGCGGGAAAGCGCGAATCGAATTCTGCGTGGATGACACCGTATGTCGCTGATATTCGAGCATCAGTTTTTTTACGGTTTTTGAAAACGGTTTTGGGCGTGCTCCGTCTAGTTCTCCAGGCCCGGCAATGGGCCAAATCGCCAATCAGCGTCATTGGGAGCAATGCCATGTTGCGCCGTTTCATCGCGATCGTTTCGATATCGTTATTGGCTTTCTCATTATCAGTAGCGGTTGCTGAACCGCCGCTGTCCAAATCGACCGAGCCAGTGGCCGTGGCTCGGCCGGAAGCTAAGCCGTTGGCTGAGCACACACGGAAGGGTCTGGCCTATTTGGTGAGCCAGCAGTCGGCGAGTGGCGGCTTTGGCCAGGGCGGCGGCTGGCGATCGGCGAGCCAGGGTGGCCGTGTCGAAGGAACGAATGTGGAAGATCCGGCGGATGTTGGTAACACGGCGATCGCGGCCCTGGCTTTGTTACGCTCTGGCAGCACGCCGAGTTCGGGCGAATACGCGAAGCCGTTGGTTAAAGCGATCGAGTTTGTATGCGGCAAAATTGAAAAGGTGGAGGTGGATTCGCCATTTGTAACGGACGTGCTCGGCACGCAAATTCAAAGCAAGATCGGCCAGTATGTCGATACGTTTCTAGCCGCGCTGCTGCTCTCGGAAGTGAAAGGCAAGATGCCGGACGAATCGAGCGAAAAGCGAGTTGCCGAGGCGCTGGCCAAAGCAATGGCCAAGATCGAAAAGCATCAAAAAGCCGACGGGACGTTTGCCGGAAACGCTGGATGGGCGTCGGTGCTTTCGCAGGCCCTCTGTAGCAAAGCTATCAACCGCGCGGCCCAAAATGGCGTCGCCGTGAAAGTGGAGATTCTCGACCGCGATGCTCAGCTTGCCGCGGCGGGCGTTGATCTCAAATCGAGGGATTTCGCGGTTGCCGAGGCCACGCCGGCAGCGATTGGCGGCGAGGCCGGGAGCCGTTTGGCGGTCGGCCGAATCGCGGGCCCGGCTGCACCTATTGGTGGGCCGAGCGACGCAGGGATTTCGGTGTATAGCTTTTCGGCCAAAGCTGGGGGTTTGCAAGACGCAGTGAACACGGCGCGGCCGGCGGCCAAAAAAGCCGAGCGGGTGCTGGCCGATATACAGGCGAGCAAGGAAGCAAAGGACGAAGCGAAGCAGACGGTTGACCGTGCTCGACGACTGGAAGAAGCCAGTGATGCAGCGAACAACGGCATCCTCAAGCGACTTGACGACAAGAATTTCATCGCGGGCTTTGGCAACAACGGCGGCGAGGAGTTTTTGAGCTACATGAACATCAGCGAAACGCTGCTCGTTAAAGGCGGCAACGAGTGGAAAACGTGGGATAAGTCAATCAGCGAGAATCTCGCCCGTGTGCAAAACGAAGATGGCAGTTGGTCCGGCCACCACTGCATCACCGGTCGGACATTTTGCACGTCCGCCGCACTGTTGACGCTCCTGGCTGACCGCGCCCCCGTTCCACTCGCCGCCGAAATTCGCGGCCAAAGGTAAACTGAAACGATTTCTACTAGTCGGGACCAAACCTGGTCCCAAAGCACCACCAGCGACCGTCACAACCAATCAATTGACGGAACCAAATAGCCACAAAAAACACAAAAAAGGCGCGAAAAACTAAACTCCTCTT
>DASXLL010000104.1:0-31853 GCA_036496265.1 Pirellulaceae bacterium
TGATCCAATTAAGCAGCATTCACGTGATGCTCCGTCGCCTCGCTCCCATGTCCCGCCCGCCGTTCCACTACCGCACCGCCGCATAAACTACAGAAAACACGAGGATCCTTTTCGGATAGGCTCTAAGAGAGCTCGTTGCTAGTAAGAATTAGAACTCCTGCAGGGTGGACCAGGTTGCCAGCCAACCTAGGACGTGAAAGAGGCATCAGCCAGCAGTTCGGCCGCCAAGGCTGCGGGTCACGAAAGTGCAAGAGTCGTTGGCGATGGCAGAGCTGCTGGCGTTTCAGCCGTGGTTCGCTGCGCGACCCACAGCCGCCCCGCCGCGCCTCCCTTTTTCGAAAAATTCGACCCAATATCCGCCGCCCTTCGCGCATCTATACATCTGTTCCCATGCGCGCGTCCGCCTGTCCGGCTTGCCCTGTGAGCGACCGCGGCACCACTTTTTTTAAAAGACCTGCCGCCCTCCAACGCATGCATGCCGTGCATATTATGCCGACGACCAAAGCGATCTAACCATTTGTATAGTACCGCCTTACGCCAAATCTGCCCCCAAAAACATTTCAAAACGCATGCATATGCCTAATGGGAATCACCACCCAGAAGAAGGTAACGGTAAGCGAGCGCAGATCCGCCACGGGAGCCGATTCAGGCAAAAGAAAGAATTGGGCTCGGACCTATAGAGCTTACGAGTCGCGTCGCTAGCAACGGATTAGCCGCTACCAGCCGATCTTTTGGCTCAATCGTCATAGGCCCTACCGCCGAAACAATTTGATAGCAGCCGCAGGCTTTGACTGCCACGCGAGCTGCTGGTGATCGGTTTTCAGGTCCGCAGTCCGGTAAGGCAGGCAAGGTCTGCCGTCCGTGACGGACGTGCTCGATTTTCCGAAAGCACCAGTCGATCCCAAAGTAACGATCCCGCAAATCCGTCCACCGCACCAAGGCGCGGAATATGAGAATCACGACCCTCGTTAGCACTCTGGTAATCCTCGCGAGCCTCGGGGCCGCACCCGCCGCGAATGCCCAAACGGCCGGCGACTCCATGATGACCAACATGGTCGCGTGGTTTACGGGCGACCCGTCCGTAGGCGATGGCCCGTCGCAGCAGGCGCCCGACGCACCGAAGCTCTACGCCGAGGACACTTGCTGCGCCGACGGGTGCTGCGGCTGCTGCAGCCAATGCTGCAAATGCTACGACACGTTTGGGAGTATCGAATATCTCATGTGGTGGGGCCGCGGAACTTCGCTGCCGCCGCTGGTGACGGCCAGCCCCGCGGGAACGCCGGCCATCTCGGGTGGCGTGCCGATCGCCGGCGTATTGGGTCAACCTACGACGGATATTCTGTTCGGCAATCAACTCGCTGGCCAGAAAATGCAGTCCGGTGGTCGTGTAACGGCCGGGATCTGGCTCGATCCGGATCACAATGTCGCGGCCGGCGGGCGATTCTTCGGCCTCGGCGGCGATACGACGAATTTCTCGGCCACATCGGCCGGCGGAGCGACCGATCGGGTGCTCGGCGTCCCCTTCACGAATGTGCTGCCAAACACGCCGCCATTCGCCGACGCGTTTTTGGTCGCTCTCAATGGCACTCAAAGCGGCACCATCACGGCAAAGGCAACCACGAACAACATCCTGGGCGCGGATGCATTCGCAGAAATCATGATGTCGCGCGACAGCCGTCGTCGCATCGACCTCGTCGGCGGCTATCAGTTCTTCCGCCTCGACGACGGTCTGCAGCTCAACACCAATTCGCAGCTCATCGACCCGACGAATCCCTTGTTCGGCACCACAATTTCCACCACAGACCGCTTCACGACGCACAATCAGTTTCACGGCGGTCAGATCGGTCTTCGCGCCCGGATGGCTCGCGGTCAATGGTCGTTGAACACCCTCGGCGTGGTCGGCCTGGGCAATATGAACGAGCAAGTGATCATTAACGGCAGCAACACGGTGACCTCCTTCGGTGTGCCCAGCACGACGGCCGGCGGCATCTTCACGCAGCCGACAAATATCGGCACGCACACGCAAAACCGCTTTGCCGCTATTCCGCAGTTGATTTCGAACCTTAACTACCACGTCACTCCGACCCTGAGCTTCCACATCGGTTACAACATGATGTGGATTACGAACATCGCTCTGAGCGGCGATCAGATCGATACGCGTGTAAACTCGACGCAGTTTTTCGGCGGCAATCTCGCCGGGCCGGCTCGGCCGCATTTTCAATTCAACGACCGCGACTATTGGTTGCAAGGCATCAACTACGGCATGAACTGGGATTTTTAATCGGCAGCTCATGCTGAGCGATCGGCCGCCATTTTTTTGCGGCCGGCTCGATTGAGCGCCATCAACGAACTAGGTGCGAAAGCAAGTGGGGGAGCCAGCGATGGGCTCCCCCGCTGTGGTTTTCGCTCGTGAAGTGAGCGTCTCGCCTGCTTGAATGCTCTTTCAGGATCGACTTGGCTAGTAGTCGAGTTGCCACGGCTGCGTTGTAATAACAATGTTGCTCTCCGAATTGAGAATTTTGGCAAATTCGATCCATGGCTGACTCTACCGACAAACCTGCCACTCCCGACAAGCTTCCACCACCCAGCTTCCACCTGCTGGTCGCGACATTCGCGTCCCAAGCCGCCGTGGCCTTCGGCCAGGTGCCCAACCCGATCGACGGGAAGACGGAAGTCCGCCTGGAGCTGGGGCGGCACGCGATCGATATGCTCGACATTCTCGAACAGAAGACGAAGGGCAATTTGACGGACGACGAGGCTAAGTTTCTGGAAGCCGTGCTGCACCAGCTGCGGCTGGCGTTTGTCGAGGCGATGAAAAAGGCGTAATTCCTCGCATCTTGCGGCGCGCGTTGCGAATTGCCAAGCTGGTGCATCACAGGATTCCTCGTCGATGAGGTTAGCCCGATGCGCCACGTCCGCAATTTAATGCTGTTTGTGCTGATCGTGATTTCATCCCTTGCACACGGCGCCGATGGACCGGCGGGACTGAAGATCGCCACGTTCGATGTGGATGCGACGCCACCGGTCGGATCGATGATGGCGTATGACAAGGTGCTTCGGCAGGATGATTTGCCGCTGCGATGTCGGGGAATCGTGTTGCTCGGCGCGGGAGAGCCGATCGTTCTGTGCGCGCTGGATTGGATTGGCTTGGCGAACGAAGGGCATGATTTGTTTTGTGAGGCCCTGGCACGCGCGGCCGGAACATCGCCTCAACGCGTTGCCGTGCATACGTTGCATCAACATGATGCTCCGGATTGCGATTTCTCAGCGGAGCGGCTATTAAAAGAGGTTCATGCGGCCGATCTGGGAAGGTTTGACGGCACATTTGCACGACAGGTGATGGAGCGGACGGCAGCGACGGTTCGCACGGGAATCGAGAAGGCGCAAAGTGTGACGCACGTCGGCTGGGGCGAGGCAGAAGTAAAGGAAGTCGCGTCGAATCGGCGCGTGATGGGATCGGACGGCAAGGTGAAGGCGGTTCGCTATACGGCGACAAAGGATGCGGCATTGCGGGCGGAGCCGATCGGCACAATTGACCCGATGGTGTCGCTGGTGAGCTTTTGGAACGGCGATAAGCCGTTGGCGGTGCTGAGTTATTATGCCTGCCATCCGCAGAGTTACTATCGCACGGGGATTCCGAATTCCGATTTTCCGGGGATCGCACGGTTTATTCGCGGGCAGGCAGTGCCGGAGGCGCTCCACGTGCATTTCAACGGCGCGGGCGGCAACATTGGGGCGGGGAAATTCAACGATGGGGCGAAGGAAAATCGCGTGGCGTTGGCGACGCGACTGGCTGACGGCATGAGCCGGGCATGGCAGGCGACGACGAAAAAGGAAATTAAGCCGCAAGATGTTGGTTGGCGGGTGCAGCCCGTTTCGCTGCCGCTGGCGCCGTATCTCGATGAGGCGAAACTGCGGACGGAGGTGAAACTGGGGACAGCGGCGTCGCTTCCGGCAGCGGACAAGCTGGCCTATGTGCTACGAACGAAGGCGGGGCACAAAATCGAACTTTCGTGTCTCAAACTCGGCGATATTCGCGTCCTGCACATGCCGGGCGAACTGTTCGTCGAGTATCAGCTTGCCGCGAAGCAGATGCGCCCGGATTTGCATGTCACGATGGCCGCTTATGGCGATTACGGGACACACTATATCGGCACGGAGATCGGCTATTCGCAAGGCGGCTATGAGACCGAGCCGCGGAGCAGCAACGTCGCGCCGGAAGTCGAAGGAGTGTTGATGAACGGGATGCGAAAGCTGCTGGAAGCGAAGTAGGGGACCACGAAAGACACGAAATACACGAAAAATGAGAAACAGAAAGGCGCGGAGGAAACACGAATGGCAAGGATTGAAGGAATGAAGCACCGGGCTAGTGAACGGTGTGCGGAATGCGTGGAAGCGCTGAAACCGGGCACTGACTACTCAATACCTAGTACTCAGTACTTAGTACGATGCCCGACGTCGCGGGCCAGTCGCAAACCTACCTCATACGATTTTCGTGTCTTTCGTGTATTTCGTGGTCTGCTGCTCCTGCTCTTCGCCACGACTGCAGTTCCAGCGGCCCACGCCCAAATCCGTCCGCCGAACATTATTTTCATCATGGCCGATGACCTCGGCCGGGGGCATTGTGGCTGCTATGGGCAGACGAAAATTCGCACGCCGAATATCGATCGCATCGCGGCGGAGGGGATGAAGTTCAATCAGTTCTACTGCGGAGCGAATGTATGCGCCCCATCGCGCAGCGTGCTAATGACCGGCCTGCACACCGGCCATACGCCTGTCCGCAACAACGGAATGAAGCGGCATCTCTACGACGAAGACGTGACGACGGCGGAGGTGCTGAAGAAGGTTGGTTATGCGACCGGCGGGTTCGGCAAATGGGGGTTAGGGAATCCCAATACTCCGGGCGTGGCGGTGAAGCAAGGTTTTGATACTTGGGTTGGCCAATATAGCCAGGTCCACGCGCATTTTTACTATCCGTTTTTTGTGATGAAGAATCTGGAGCGGCTGCCGATTCCCGAAAACGAAGGGAAAAAGCACGGGCGGTATGTGCAGGATGTGATTCACGAGGAGGCACTCAAGTTCATCGAGGCTAACAAAGATCGGCCGTTCTTCGCGTACCTGCCGTACATCATGCCGCATGTCGAATTGGTCGCACCGCCGGAAGCACGTAAGGAATATGAGGGTCGGTGGCCGAAATTTGCCCGGGCGGATAGCCGGCCGGGATATTTGGGGTCCGATGATGCGCTGGCGGAATTTGCCGGTATGGTGACGTATCTCGACAAACTGATTGGGCAGGTGCTCGATCGGCTGGAAAAGTTGGGAATCGCGGACAATACGGTCGTTTTCTTTTGCTCGGACAACGGGCCGCAGCCGGGATTGTGGACGGACGTGTTCGTCGATTTCTTCGATGGCAATGGGCCGCTCAAAGGGGCGAAGACGAATTTTTATGAGGGTGGAATCCGCACGCCGATGCTGGTGCGTTGGCCGGGCAAGATCAAAGCGGGCAGCGAGAGCGAGTTCGTGGGCTATTTCGCAGACGTGATGCCGACGCTCGCGGAGTTGGCCGGGGCGTCGCAATATGTGCCGAAGCAGATCGACGGAATTTCATTTGCGCCGACGTTGCTCGGCCGGCCACAGGAGCAGAAAACGCACGAATATTTGTACTGGGAGGCAGATGGGGCGAAGCAGGATGTGGTTCAGCAGGCGGTGCGGTGGGGGAATTGGAAGGCCGTTCGGAATAAGGCGGCAGACAAGTTCGAACTATACGACTTGAGCAAGGATATCGGCGAAGAGCACAACGTGGCTGCCGAGCATCCGGATGTAATGGCCAAAATCGCCGCGATTTGCCAAGAGGCGCACACGCCGGAGCGAAAATATCAGCCGGCGGACCCGGAAGGGATTAATGACTACGTGAAATAGCAACTTGGAGTCGGAGTTACACCATGCGATTGGCAACATTTGTCGTTCTGAGTTTACCTCTCGTTGAATACGCGTCCGCGCAGGATGCCCGGCCGCTGACGCCGGCCGAAGCGCTGACGAAAGTCGATCAAAAGGTCACGGTCGCCATAGACGTGAAATCGACGGGCGGCAAAACGGCTCGGTTTCTCAACTCGGAGAGCGATTTTCGCGCGGAGAAGAATTTCGCGGTCTTCATTCCGAACATCGCCTTAGCGGCGTTTAAGAAGGCCAGCATCGAAGACCCCGGCGAGTATTACAAGGGCAAATCGATCATTGCCACCGGCAACGTCGAGATGAGTCAGGGCCGGCCGCAGTTGCGGGTGGAAAGTCCCGTGCAAATCAAGGTTGTTGAAGCGAGGGGCGATCCCGCGAGTGTGAATCGGCCGGCTACGCCGAAGTAGCCCGGCGCCGGAACACCACCGAGGACGTTCCCTACAGCGCTCTTCGGTACTTCTTCGGCGGTCGCCGCATCGCTGAAGCCGGCGGCGGCGGCGGCGCGACTTTGGGTTCGGTGGCGATTGCGCCTTCGGCCTGGCCGTCGCCGTCGTGATCGCCGCCAAGATGTGCACCGGCGAGGTTCTCCCGAGCGCGGAATTCGAAATCTTTCATCTCGGCCCGTTTGAGCAGCAAGTTGATGCGTTCTTCGATGCGAGTGAGCTCGGGTCCTTCGTCGGGGGCGACGAAGGTGTAGGCAACGCCTTCGCGGCCCATGCGACCGGTGCGGCCGACGCGGTGGACGTAATCGTCACAGAAGCTGGGGATGTCGTAGTTGATGATGTGCGAGATGCTGGAAACGTCGATACCACGGCCAACCACGTCGGTCGCCACCAAAACCTTGACGCGGCCGCTGCGAAAATCGGTCATCACGCGGTCGCGGCCGCTCTGATTCATGTCGCCGTGCATGCAAGCGACGCCGTCCATCTTTTTGCTGAGGCGCTGATAGATTTTTTCGGTGCCGCGCTTGGTGCGGCAGAAGATGATGGCTTGCCGGGGTTCTTCGCGCATCAGCAAGCGGACCAACAAATCGAACTTGCGCTGTGGATCGACGGTGAAATAAAACTGCTCGATCGTTTCGACCGCGATGTCCTTGGGCGAGAAATTGATCGTTTGCGGGTTGCGCATGTAGCGCTCCGCCAGCTTGGCGATCGGCGGCGGGACGGTGGCGCTGAGGAGCAGCGTTTGCCGCGAGTTAGGGCAGCGCTTGAGAATCCGCTCGATGTCGGGGCGAAAGCCGATGTCCAGCATGCGGTCGGCTTCATCGAGAACGACGAAGCGGAGCTTTGAAAAATCGACGGTGCCGCGGGCCAGATGGTCGAGAACGCGGCCGGGGGTGCCGACGATGATCTGCGCGCCGCGGCGGAGCTTTTCGATCTGCTGACGTATCGGCTTGCCGCCATAGAGGGCGGCACAATGGACGCGACGGCCAGCGGAGAGTTTCTCGATCTCGTCCTTGACCTGCACCGCGAGCTCGCGCGTCGGCACCATGACAAGGGCTTGCGGATGGTGAATGTCTTCTTTCAGTCGCAGTTTTTCGAGGATCGGGATCGCGAACGAAGCCGTTTTGCCAGTGCCGGTGCGGGCCTGGCCGACGACGTCGATTTCTTTGAGCGCAAGGGGGATGAGGCCGGCTTGGATCGGCGTGGGATATTCGTAGGCGGCCTGTTCCAAGGCGTCGAGCATGACGTCCGAGAGGCCGAGGCTTTCGAAAGTGGGCTTAGGTTGGGGGCGATCGGGCAAGACGGGCCTTTCGTGGCTGCTATGGCGGCAAGTTGTTGTGCGGTTTTGGTTTATGTCAAAAATATCCGCAGAGGCCGGCGTCGTCAACTTGTTCAGGCGAAGTGGACGTGGGAAGATGCTTTGAGCATTGAAGGCGAAAAATCCCTATGAGTATAACGGTCTCCGCGGAAGTGAATTCGCTCGTTCAGCAAGAGTTGGCATCTGGGCAGTACGCATCGGCCAATGAACTCCTATTGGCGGCTGTTCAATTGCTTCACGAGCGAAATAAGAAGCTCGTCGAGCTGCGTGAAGCAATTCAACCGGCGCTAGACCGGCTGGACCGTGGAGAAGGCAAGCCGCTGGACATGGAAGCCATCAAGGCCGAAGCTCGTAGGGGCTTTGAGAATTCGGCATCCCAGGGCGAAGGATAATGCCGAAGATTATACTCGATCAAGATGCCAAGGCTGACTTGCTTGAAATCTGGCGATATATTGCGACGGACAATCCGACAGCCGCGGACCGCGTGTTAGATCGAATCTGGGACGGCTTCCGTGTGATTGCTCGATTCCCCAATGGCGGAACAGCACGGCCTGAGCTTGCTCCTGGTCTGCGATGTTATTCGGTTCGGAACTACATCATCTTCTTTCGTCCAGCGAAAAACGGTGTTGAAGTAGCACGCGTGTTGCATGGTGCCCGCGACATCGATTCGATCTTTGGTTCGGAATCCTAAGCCTTAAACCAAGAAGTGTTGACTGTCATGCAGCGTGTTGTTCGATGGCGGATGGTAGCGAGCGTGGCAGGAATTCTCTTATCTGCGACTGGATCATTTGCTCAGCAGCCGAAGGATTCGCTGGATAAAGACTATGCGGGAGAGTTGCCACGGATTGCGGCAAAGGAGCCCCCTGAAGCAATGGCGACGTTTCATGTCGCGCCGGGCTTCAAGATTGAGCAGGTGGCGGCTGAGCCGCTGGTGGCGGATCCCGTGGCGATTGCGTTCGATGAAAATTCGCGGCTGTTCGTCGTGGAGATGCGAGGGTATTCGGAGAATAAAGATGAGAAGGTGAGCCGGATTCGCCTCTTAGAGGATGTGGATGGCGACGGGCGGTTTGATAAGAGTACGATTTTTTTGGATGGGCTGGCTTGGCCGACGGCCATTTTCTGTTGGATGGGCGGCGTGATCGTCGTCGATGCGCCAGACATGTTTTACGCAAAGGACACGGATGGTGACGGAAAGGCGGATGAGCGGCGGCCGCTCTATACAGGTTTTGGCTTCGGCAACGTGCAAGGGTTGGCGAATTCATTTCAGTGGGGCTTGGATAATCGGATTTATCTGGCGATTAGCGGCAGCGGCGCGGAGTTAAGAAAGGCGGGCGATGATCAGGCGCGGCCGCTGACGCTCCGCGGTCGCGATATTGCAATCGATCCACGAGATTGGAGTGTCATGCCGGTGAGCGGCGGGGCGCAGCACGGCATGTCGTTCGACGATTGGGGCAATCGGTTTGTGTCTTCGAACAGCGATCACTTGCAGGAAGTGATGTACGAGGATCGGTATTTGGGGCGCAATCCATATATCGCGGCGCCCTCGCCGCGGCGGAGCATCGCGGCGGATGGGCCGCAGGCGGATGTGTTTCGCACGAGCCCCGTTGAGCCGTGGCGGATTGTTCGCACGCGGCTAAGAGCGACGGGCGTTGTGCCAGGGATCGTCGAAGGAGGCGGACGGCCCTCGGGCTATTTTACCGGCGCGACGGGCGCGACGATTTATCGTGGAGATGCGTGGCCGGGCCAGTGGCATGGCGTGGCGATTGTCGGCGATGTGGGCAGCAATTTGGTGCATCGCAAGAAGCTAGAGCCCGACGGCGTCGGCTTTATCGGTCGGCGGATCGATGAAAAGAGCGAGTTTGTATCGTCGAGCGATATCTGGTTTCGGCCGTGTCAGTTCGCAAATGCTCCGGATGGGACGCTGTATATCCTCGACATGTATCGCGAGGTGATCGAGCACCCGGCGAGCTTGCCGCCGATGATCAAAAAACATCTGGATTTGACGAGCGGGCGTGATCGCGGGCGGATTTACCGGGTTGCGCCAGAGGGATTCAAGCAGCCGGCGCTAGCGAAGCTTGGGAATGCGAGTGTGGAGCAGCTTGTTTCCATGTTGGAAAGTCCCAACGGCTGGTATCGCGATACCGCGGCGCGGCTGCTGTTTGAGCGGAAGGATAAAACTGCGGTGCCTCGACTGGAGCGGCTGGCGAGTGAATCGAAAGCGCCACTGGGGCGGATGCAGGCGATGTATGCGCTCGATGGACTGGGTGCTTTGAGCGACAAAGTTGTGCAGCCGCGGCTAGAAGATGGCGATGCTGGCGTGCGGCGGCATGCGGTGCGATTGGCGGAGAAACTGGCTGTGTCTTCGGCTACGATTCGGCAGCGGCTAATCGCAATGACGAACGACGAGAGCCTAGGGGTGCGTTATCAGCTTGCGTTTTCGCTCGGTGAGTTGCCCAGTACGGAGGAGCGAAATGCGGCGCTGGTTAAATTGGCCAAGCGCGATGTGAATGACGGTTATGTTCGCGTCGCGGTACTCAGTTCGCTTGGGGAAGGAGCGGGGGAAGTGCTGCGGCAGTTGTCGGACGATGCCTCGTTCGTTGAATCGAAGGATGGCCGCGAGATGTTGGCGAGCCTGGCGGCGCAGATTGGTCGTCAACAGCGGGCCGAGGACATTAAAGAGACGCTGGTAGCGCTCAAGTCGCTGACAGCGGCCAATTCGCCGGCGCTGCCGACGATTATTCAGCGACTGGGGGCGAAAGCGGGCACTCCGCTGGCCGAGCAAATCGCAGTGGCAACCGGAGGCAAGGCCGAAACGTTGATGAAGTCGCTGCTTGTGGCGGCGGCCAAGCGGGCGACCGATGAAAGTGCGCCGGTGAAGGCGCGGACGGCGGCAGTCGAGCAATTGCGGCTGGGGACGTTTGCTGAAAACAAGGATTTGCTGTCGTCGCTTCTGTCACCGGCGGTTGCCGCCGAGTTGCAGGCCACGGCGCTTTCGACGCTGGCGTCGTTCGATGCGGCGGAAGTGGCCGACGTGGTACTAAGCCAGTTCGCGGGGCTGAGTCCCCGGCTGAAGGGACAGGCGACGGATTTACTCTTGTCGCGGCCGGCCTGGACCAGTTCACTGCTGTCGGCGCTGGAATCGGGGCAATTGCCGATCGGCGACATCGATCCAGTAAAGCTGAAGCTGCTGGCCGAGCATCGCAATTCGACGATTCGGACGCGAGCCAATAAATTGCAGGTTAATAGTAAGCTTGGCCGGCGGTCGGATGTGGTAGATGCGTATCGCGGCGTTTTGGAGATGAAAGGGGATGCCGACCGCGGCAAGCAGGTGTTTACGAAGACGTGCGCGGCGTGTCACAAGGTGCAAAACGTTGGCAACGACATCGGTCCGAACCTGGCGGCGATGAAGGCCCGCGGGCCGGAGGCCATTTTGCTGAACGTGCTCGATCCGAATCGTGAAGTGAATCCGCAGTATCTCAACTATGCCGTGCTGACGGCGGACGGACGGCAATTGACCGGGCTGATAGCGGCGGAGACGGCGACGAGTATCACACTTAAACGCGCCGATAATGCGACGGACACCGTGCTGCGAATCGACATCGAGCAACTGAAGAGCACGGGAATGTCGCTGATGCCCGAAGGGATGGAGAAGCAGATTGATCCGGCGGCGATGGCGGATTTGCTGACGTTTTTGATGACGGCGGAATAAGATGGCCGGAGCTTCAGGTTTTAAGTTCCAAGTTTCAGGTTGGGCGAATCGTGGGCGGTGACATAGATGCCTGAATGGCTTGCGATTGCTTTTCTGATTGTCGCTTGGCTAAATCTCGCGATCGTGGTGATCTGTTTTGGGCTGCTCGCGGCGGGCTACTTTTCGATCCGGCGACTCCAAGATGTGCCGGTACAGGAGCTAAGCCAATGGCCGAGCGTTTCATTAATCGTGCCGGGGCGGAATGAGGAGCAGCACGTCGAGGCGGCGATCCGGTCGCTGGCGACGCTCGATTATCCGAACCTCGAATTCACGATTATCAACGACCGCTCGACGGATCGCACGGGCGAGATACTGGATAAGCTGGCGGCGGAGTTTCCTCAGCTCAACGTGGTGCATTTAGCCGAGTTGCCGGCGGGATGGCTCGGCAAGAATCACGCGCTGCAATATGGCGCGGACCGATCGCGAGGCGAGTGGCTTCTTTTCGCGGATGCGGATATTGTTTTTGATCCGACGGTCTTGAAGCGCGCAATTGTGTATGCACAAAGGAACCAGCTCGACCATTTGACCGCGTGGCCGGATATCTATGCCCGCTCGTGGCTGATGAAATCGTTTTTGGCTACGTTTTCGATTGTGCTATTCATGTTTGTGCGCGTGTGGTCGCTGCGTAATCCTAAGAGCAAAGCCCACATTGGCGTGGGAGCGTTCAATCTGGTCCGGACCGAAGCTTACCGCGCGATCGGCGGCCACACTTCGATTCGGATGCGGCCAGATGACGACTTGAAGCTGGGGAAAATTCTGAAGGTGGCTGGATTTCGGCCGGACTTTGTGGACGCACGCGGCCTCTTATCGCTGGAAATGTACCCAACCGTCAGCGTCCTCGTGCGGGCCATGGAAAAAAACGCGTTCGCGGGCGTCGATTACCGGCCGACGCTCATGATCGCAGGGTCCACATTCGTGATGCTGGGCGGAGTGTGGCCGTTTCTCGCCGTGCTGATCGTGTCAGGACCCGCGCGGTGGATTTATGCGGCCGTTTGTCTGTCGCTATTGGCAATATCCGCCTGCGGGACACGCGTCGTCCGCGCCCCGCTGAGTTGTGCACTCGGTTTTCCCCTCGCCGCACTGCTGCTGGTCTATATTCAATGGCGGACGATGCTGCTGACGTATTACAAAGGCGACATGCAATGGCGCGATACGCATTATTCACTGGCCGAGTTGCGGGCGAATCGGGTGTGACCAGCTGCTGGCAATAGTGGCCTGCGGATCGTTAAGTGGAATCATGAGCCGGATCGCTGACTTGCTTTCGATTGCCATTCACCACCATCAAGCCGGACGGCTTGATCTCGCCGAGCCGATCTACCGGGAGATTTTAGCGGTCGATCCAAAACCTGCCGATGCCTTGCACCTCTTGGGAGTAATCGCCTCACAGCGGGGCCAGTTCGCGAGCGCCGTCGCGTACATTCAGCAGGCCCTTGCGCACGACAATACCCAATCCGGCTACTACATCAATCTCGGTAACGCCCAAACCGCACTCGGCAATCACGAAGAGGCCGCTAACGCGCACCGCCGTGCGGTGGCCCTGCAGCCCGATCTGGCCGAGGCCCATTGCAGCTTGGGCAACTCGCTCAAGGCTCAAGGCAAGATGAACGAAGCCGTTGCTTCCTATAATTTGGCGCTGGAGCTGAAGCCCGATCTGGCCGTGGCCCACAGCAATCTCGGCGCCGCGCTCAAAGCGCTCGGCCAGCTTGACGATGCCATCCGTTGTTACGAGCGCGCCGTGGAGCTTATGCCGAATCTGGTTGAGGCCCACCGCAACTTGGGCAACGCGCTGGCGGTGCAAGGCAGAACGGACGACGCGATCGACAGCTTTTGGACAGCCTTGCAGCTCAAGCCCAATTGCCCGGAAATCTGCAACAACTTGGGACAAGTTCTGCTCGAGAAGGACGAGTGGGAAGAAGCGACAGCCTATCTGCGGCGGGCGGTGGAACTAAAGCCGGATTATGCCGAAGCCCATTGCAATCTTGGGGCGGCCTATCGCTGGCAGGCAAAGTTTGCCGAGGCGATCGCCTGTTACCGCCGCGCCTTGGAGTTGAAGCCGGACTATGTGGAGGCGCACAGCAATTTGGGCAACGCCTTATGCGGGCTAGGGAGACTGGATGAAGCGGCGGCCAGCTTTGAACGGGCCCTCCAGATCAAGCCGGATCATGTTGAGGCCCGTTACTGCCGGTCTTTTTTGCTGCTGCAAAAGGGAGATTTCGAGCAGGGCTTTCTGGAGCACGAATGGAGGTGGAAAACAAAAAAAAATCCACCGCGAGGATTCCCCGGGCCGCAATGGGACGGGCAGTTGCTACCGGCGGGCAGCACGCTACTGCTATACGCTGAGCAAGGCTTCGGGGACACGTTTCAGTTTATTCGCTTCGTCAAACTAGCCAGGGAAACTAGCGGCGCAGCGAACATCGTCCTCGAATGCGATCGACCGCTTGCCAGAATCGTTGCGTCTTATCGAGGGTTTGACCGGCTCGTTTGCCGCGGCGATGCGCTGCCTGCGTTCGACGCTCATGCATCCATTCACAGCCTGCCTTGGCTGCTGCAAACGCGGATCGAAACGATTCCCCGAGATGGGCCCTATCTGTTCGCAAATTCTGAGTTGATTGCCCACTGGCACGAAAAACTGGCGCCGATTCCAGGGGTGCGGGTCGGCATCAACTGGCATGGCCGTGAGAATCATCCCCTCGCACAATGCCGTGACCTGCCCCTTTCATTGCTGACTGAACTAAGTCGATTACCGGAACTTAGCTTGGTCAGCCTGCAAAAAGGCGTCAACCAGTCCGATTTAGCGCAGTCCCACGACACAAAACCGATCGCTTTGCTCGGCGATGACATGGATACGGCGAGCGGCCCGTTCATGGACACCGCGGCGATCATGATCAACGTCGATCTGGTCATCACGTCCGATACATCCGTTGCTCACCTGGCCGGGGCGCTCGGCGCGCCCGTTTGGGTCGTCCTCCCCTACGCGGCCGATTGGCGCTGGTTTTTAGATCGCTCCGACAGTCCCTGGTATCCCACAATGCGGCTGTTTCGGCAGAAGAAGCCGGGGGATTGGGCGGGGGCGTTTGCGGAGATCAATTTGGCGCTGAGGGCGGGGCTTTCGACTGGATCAAATTGAATGCCGTCATCGTAAAAGAGTCGCAACCGCCATCGTCCAACCAGGAACAGCGGGCTCGGCTTCCGCCGTGTCGTCGGTCGTATAGATCGTCGGTTGATTCTGAGCAGTCGAGCGATAAACGCGAATCACTTTGTCGCGAATCATATCGACATCCCACACAACCAGCGTTCCAGCCGCGAAATAGTCCGCCCGTTTGGCAGCCATCGTCTGTTCCGCTGCCGGCCCAAAATCTTCCGGGCTGCGCACTTCCACGGCAAAGGTTGGCGGACCATCGACGAATTCATCCTCATCAATTGGACCCACAAAATAAGCGGCATCCGGCGAAAATGACAGTCGCTGCGGCAAATCGACGATGAATCCCACATTATCCGGAAAGGCATATCCGTGGCCGGTCCGCTCTTCATGCTCCAGCAAGCTCTGAAAGATCCTTCCGCTGACCCGACCATGACCGGCGCTGGCTGGTGACATGAGGACAGTCTCTCCATTTACCAACTCCGCTTTTTGCCCCACGTGATGCAAATCTGCGATTGTGGCCGGCGATCTTGCCTGGATCATCGATTTAGCTCCGCTCGACGTAATTGCGCGCGCTTTACAGCTTCAGCTTGCAGGCTGCCGCTCAGTTTCATAGTACCACCGACCCAATTTAGCGGCAAAACGGCGTGTTCATGCCGTTTTATCGTGGGTTGGCGCCGTTTCCGAGATGAAACGAGAGAAGATGGAGCCCTTAAGGCGATGCAACTACAGTCACTAAGAGAATATCTGTCGCACGGCAACTAAAACGGCGTCCAACTTCTCGGAACGCACATGGCCTGACCTCCTAAGAACTACTGATTTATCAATGGTGAATAACCGATTAGGGCGGATGTAGCTCGCGACAGGCAGTTGTCCGCCGGCAAAATCTGCAGCAGCCAAAGAGATCGAGAAGCCGTCTTGTCGAAATTGACTTGTGATTTGCGCTAAAATCAGATCATCACCTGGCAGGTCGACGAGCACAAGCGCGGGTCGGGGTTTGCCAACCTTGAGATCGGTCTGCGGAAAAGGAATAACGACAACTTCGCCGGCTACAGGTTTGCCCATGCGGCATCCTCTTCCGGGGTGTCCCAGTCCTTGGCCAGAGACGATTCGCTCGCTACCAGTCCGAGAGACTGATCATCCTCGGATTTACTCTTCAGATATTGAAGATAGTGATAGACTTCCGCCAAAATCGGCTCAGGCGTCTGCGTAATTTCGCGCAACAAGAGCTCTTGAGTCGTCATGATTGCAACATTATATCACGCTGCTTACTTGCCACAGCAAATAAATCACCGGTCTTGATACACCCGCGTGCTTTCCTCGCGGGTGACCGTCGGCAGATCGTCGGCAGAAAGTTGCACGCGGACGATCTGATCGCCGGCGGCGCGGCTTTGAACCTGAACGCGATAGAGCACTTCTTCTTGCGGATTGAGGCGTTCGAGCGGAGCGAAGGCAATTTGCGTGGCGTCGCCAGAGGGGCGCGTGGGACCATCGCCGGTAATGGCGGCGAGCCCAGCGGGCATGATGGCGGCGATGCGGACGTTGGTGGCGGCTTTGGTGCCCGTGTTAGTCACGCGGATCTCGTAGGTCGTTTCACTGCCGACTTCAATCACTTCATCGACGTCCTTGACCGTGTGAACCAGCTCGGCGGCCTGCTCGACCACGACGAGTTGTTCCGCTTTCGCGGATAAATTCAGCGCTCCGCGGCCTTCGATCTGGATTTTTTGTTCGCCGGGTTCGACAGGAATCGCCGTGAGCTTTACCGCGCCGGGCTGACCCGGCTGCAACTCGGCCAGGCTCCAGAGCACTGCGTGCTGCGAAGGATCGTATTGACCTAGCGAATCCGTGGACACGAATTTCATTCCGCGGGGCAGATAAGCGATGAGATCGATATCGCGGGCGACAGCCGTACCTGGATTATTGATCTGCAACGTGTAGGTGGCCTGGCGTTCCAGGAACCGCCTTTTGGGGCCATCGACGACAACTTGCAGTTGCGGCGCGACGACCTCGATCTGAGCGACATGCTGCGCGGCCAGGCCGGCGTCGCCGCGGACCTGGATGCGGTTTTGGGCAATGCCGGCGCGCTCGGCTCGGAGCGAAAGATCCAAATGCTTCGATTCTCCAGGGCGAAGGACACCGACGTCGTACTCAAGCTGCGAACCGGCGGCGTGAGACAGGCCGGCGGGAACGTCTTCTTCGATGATGACTCCGGAGGCGGGGCCGGTGCCGGGATTGGAGATCGTGATGCCGACAATTAGCGGCTCGCCGATCAGAACTTTGGGCGGCGCGGTTTGCTCAATCGTCAGCTGCGGGCGTGTGGAGATCGAGCGGCTGGTCGCGGCTGCCGCGAAAGTCACATGCGCTGTGCTGCCGATTTCGCCTTCGGTCTGCGGCATCACCTGGAGGACAATTTGCGTTTCTTCGCCCGGCTGCATGGTGCCGAGATTCCAAACAAGCGAACCATCGGACGATTGTTGCGGCTGCGGGCGGGCTTCCACTAGTTGCGTGCCGGTGGGAACGTGGTCAGTAACCGTGACGGCCTGCGCGGCGACCTGGCCCATGTTGCGGACGTAGAGCGCAAAAGTGGCGGGCTTGCCGACCTGGATTTCGGTAGGGGAGACTTTTTCGAGGGCAACGGAGGGTTGCTGCGGACCTTCGAATTGGCGCTCGCCGGGTGTGGGGGCGGCGAGCGTGGTGGTGCCGGTTTGGCGCATGCCGCCGCTGGAAAAATTGGAGAGCGAGGAAGCAGCGCTCGCGGCGAGGCCGCTGCCGGCGATCGCGGTCGATGTGATTGCGGCTGACGTGGTGCTTTGCGGTAGGGACCTCGCGTAAGGACTGGTGGCGGGAGCGGAAGGCAGCGGATTAACAGGTATGGTTGCGGCCGGTGCCATCGGTTCGATCGGATGCGGTGTCGTCCGCGGCGAGACATCCGCGACCGGCTGGCCGTAGCCGCCGGCGTTTGTGCTGGTCGCGGCCGCATACGGCGATTGGCTTAGGGGGGGAAGCGTCGCTGGCGGCTGAATTCCGGCCGAGGAAGTTCCAGAGGAGCTTGGAAGGTCCGAACGATATGGATTGGCCGGCGGCGGCTCGCTGCTGGCGGGCGATGCGGCGGTGGTGGTGGCGGCGGTGGCGGTCGGGTCGGCCGGCAGCGTGGCCGGCGCGGCGTCAGTGGACTGGCCGTATTGCGAGGCGCTGGAATGGTACTGTGACGCCGGCGAGCCATACTGCGAAGCAGACTCGCTATACGGCGAAGCGGAAGCGCTATACGGTGAAGTGCTCGGCGCGGTCGTGCCGCCCGCGGGATCGTTGCTCGTCGGCAAATACGAGTTCCCGTAAGACGAATTGCCGGACGACTGACTGCGGCGGCTCGAACTCTCGGCCGGCTGCGAGTATTGCAATTGGCGAACTTGATTGTCGATATGTGCGGCCGAGCCCGCGTCGTCGGAGAGCGAAGCGACGGCCGGTTGATGCAAATCTTTGCCGGCAATTGTGGGATCAATGCCGGTTGCTATTTGCTTTGTCGGCCCCGTGGGCGAGGCCGGCCGCGTATAGCTCCAGCCACCATATGCGGCCGCGCTGACGGCCGCCGTGACGAATCCGCCTAACATCAGCCGCGAATTGACGCGCGAGGCGGCCCGTTGGGTAGCGTTGATCATTCGGCGCATGGAATCACCCCGAGTTTTAATAGCTTCGCCGCGGGTGAATACCACAGCGGGCGCGAGCCGGAAAGGGCAACCGATCAAACGGGCTGCTAGCAAGCCGGTGCGTCGTTGATCTCAAGCACGCCAATCGGAAAATTGCCTAAGAGAGCAGCGGCGTCGATCGTGGACTGATCCAGAGTGGTGCAGTCGCCGGTGAATAGATGCTTTGCCGATACGGCTTGTCCGTTAGGCCAGGCGATTGTTGTTCCGGCCCAGACGGTGGCTGGCAACGGATATTTTCCGAGCGGCATGCCGGCGGGGCTGGATCGTTCGGTGTCGATGAGCTTTTGCACGAGGCGGGGCACCGCAGCAACAAGATCCAGCCGGTGGGTTTCGGCATTGCGCCAGCCGAAGGCGATGACATGGTCAGCCAGTGGACCGCCAATTTCGAGCGGAACGTAATCGCCCGAGGCCCACAAATGCGGCAAGCGCTTGCGAAGCTGCAGCAGCCGCTGCGTGACCAATAGCTTGAGCCGCGAGTCGCGGAGAGAAAGGTGCGGCGCGATCGGGGCAGTCGTCGCGTTCACGTCGGCAAGCGCGTGGTGGCGGGCCGTGAAATCGACGGGCCGCCGGTTATCGGGATCGACGAGGCTGTAATCCCAGAATTCCTGGCCTTGATAGATGTCGGGAACGCCGGGCGATAGCAACTTGAGCACCAATTGGGCCAGCGCGTTGATTTGCCCCGCGTCGGCGATCCGTTCGCAAAACGATTGCAGCTCGACCGTGAAACGATTTTGCGACGACTCGCGAAGCGTTTGCGATACGAATTGCCGGATCGCTTCATCGTAAGCAGGGCTGGGGTTGATCCAACTCGTCCGCTGCTTGGCCTCGTGCGTCGCCTTCTCCATATAGGCTTGCAGACGTTGAGTAAGCGCCGCTCGCTCTTCGGCGCCCGGCGTGTGCAGCGGCCAGATGCCCAGGGCCGACTGATAAAATAGATACTCGTCTTTGAGGCTAGGGGCCGGCTCGCCATCGACTTCGCGCCGCCAGCGGCGGTTAAGACGGCTGAAGCGCTGCACGGCGGTTCGCCAGTCTTTGGGAATCTCGGAAAGCACGTTGAGGCGGGCCCGCACGTCCTCGGTTCGCTTCGTGTCGTGCGTTGTGCTGGCCAACATCGATTGGCGATAGCGGCCGCTGCGAAGCTGGCATTGCTCGTGAAAGTGCTTGAGCGACGTCGTGGGCCGCCGCGGATCGCCACCGACCTCGTTGACCGACGCGAGCGGCACCCAGACATAAAACGACGTATCCTCGACGCCTTTGGCCATGACTGGGCTGGTGACCTGTTGGAATTTGCCCGCGAGCAGCTCGCGCTCGGCGATGGTCGTTTCGGTGAGGCCGGTGGGATGGTTAAGGAGGAGGACGTTGCGGAGAAAGTCGAACACGGTGGTGTCGAACGCGGGATTGGCCCGCTTGGCTTTGGCGACGGCCATATCGACGAATTTTCGATCGCGGTCGGATACGCCTTTTTGGCTCGGATAGACGCGATAGACCGGAAACGACACGAGCACTTCGCGAGCGGCGAGGCGGAACATATTGAGCGTCAGGTCGCGCGTGCGACGATGCTGCTCGGAAAGGTGATTGAAGCGATGGGCGAGCATCAGCAGCTCGCTCGACATGGCCACCCGCAAGATGAGCCGCTTGCTGTCGTGGACGACGGTCGGATACGGGTCGTCGTTGTCGGTGAACCGGTGATAGTTGCGGACGATTTCGTCCCAGCCCTGCGGCGCGACGAAGAGGCCGTTCATCGTGGCGAGGAAATCGTAGCCGGTGGTGCCCGCTGTCGGCCACGTATCGGGCAGCGGCTCGTCGGGACCGAGAATTTTTTCGATCAGCACATACAGTGGTTGTTGGCTGCCGGCTGCGATTGCGGGTAACGTAGCCGCAGCATCAGCGGATGGCAATTCGTGTGGCGAGTCCGGGCCGAGAATCGCCCGCATGTCGTCGGCTTCGGGCGGCGAGAGTCCAAGCTGCTCGCACGACAACCGCAGAATTTCGGGTGCAGCTTTGAGCCATTCGGCATGTTCATTGGGTGGCCCAGTGGGTTGTTCCGCGCTCGGTTCAGGGGCCGGCGCGGCAGCTACGGCTTCCTGCAGCAAACGGCCGAACGCTCGCTGCGCCAAATCGGCCACGTAAGCCCACTGCAGCCGCAGCAGATAGCGTTCGGGATCGAACAAGCCGTCGATGTGATCGATCCGCAGGCCGCTGAGCGAGCCTTCGGCCAAAAGCGAGCGCACCAGACCGTGGCTGCGCCAAAAGACGTCAGGCAGCTCCATGGCGATCGCCGCCAGCTCGTTGATATCGAAGAAGCGGCGGTAGTTGATCTCGTCAAATGCCGATCTCCAGTGGCACAAGCGATACGCCTGCTCGTTGAGCAACTTGTGAAGCGGATCGAGCGATTTTGGGTCCCCCTCGACACCATTGAATTCCGCGATGTTGCGTTCGATCTGATTGCGCAACGGAACACTATAGGCCGTCAGGTCGCGCAAGCGGCGTTTAATGACCTCTTTCTCGCGCTGGCGTTCGCGGACGGAGTTTGGTTCGCGGGCCGTTTGCGATGGCAGGTGCTCCAGAGCCGTGACGATGCTCTCCAGCTCGATGATGTCGGCATGTTCCGCGCCGAGCTCGCTGCGGAGCTCATCGAGATGGTTCGTCAAAATCGGCACGGCCGTTTTGGGACCGAGCGGCAGCTCGTTATCGAAATACTTCACCAGGAAAGCGCCGTCACGAAATTCGATCGCCATTTGGCGCTCTTCGAGCGCTTCGCCGTATTGTTGGCCAAGAATAGGCAAGAGCAGCTTGTCGGCGAGCTCCGGCTTGATCGGGTGCCAATCGATGTCGAAGAAGTGGGCATAAGGCGAGTTGGGGCCGTTTTCAAGCACATCGTGCCACCAGGGATTTTGCGTGCTGGCGGCCATGTGATTGGGCACCATGTCCAGGATGTGCCCCATGCCGTGCTCTTGCAGCTTGCTGACGAATGTTCGATATGCGGCTTCGCCTCCCAGCTCCGGATTGAACTGATTGTGATCGCAGAGGTCATAGCCGTGCGTGCTCCCGGCTTTGGCCTTCAAATACGGCGAGCAATAGACGTGGCTGATGCCGAGCTCCGCCAAATAGGGCACGATTTCGGTGGCGTCATGAAATGTGAACCCGCGATGAAGCTGCAAGCGATAGGTCGCCACCGGCCGCGCCTGGCGCCGGCGGATTTCTTCGATCACTTGCAAGGTGACCGCGAGCGGCGTGGGAGAGAGATTGGCTGCATCCACCATGCGGCTGCTTTCTTGTTGATTCACGGATTATGGCTGGGGCGCCGCGGAGTCAAGCATTTGCAAAATGCCGCGGAGCGAGATGACCGCCCAGGCGGGGCGTTCTTCGAGCTCATAGCTAAGCTCGCGCAGCGCCCGCTCGAGCAGAAAAAGCGAAAACAGCAATTCAAATTCTTCCGGCGACGCGGGCAAAAACCCGGCGCCGGCCGTGTGCTCCCGATACGATCGCACAAACGCGGTCGAAACCCACATATTCCACAAATTGGCCCACGGTTCTAAAACGGCCACGTCTTCGGGCCGGATCAGACCCGGCGCGCGTCCGCGATGGCTGCTTTCGCCAAGCAATGCGCCGAGCGCGGCGTGGTGAAACGACCGCACCATCGTGGCCACGTCGCCGAGCGGAGAGCGTTTTACGCGACGTTCGCCGAGCGACCGGCCGACTTCGCCTTCGAAATCGATGATCACGAAGTCTTTGCCCGTGAAGAGGAGCTCACCGAGGCCCAGATTGCCATGGCAGCGAATTCGCCGGCCACCGATGCGGTGGGTCATGAGTGAGTGAAACCGCTTGAGCATTTCGTCGCCCTTGGAGAGGACTTCACGGGCGATTGCGTGAACATCCTCAGGCAGCCGGCCAAAGCTTAGCGACAGGTCGTGCAGCGTGTACTGCTGAGTGTTCCGCATCGATTGATAAAGCGAGCGCTGATAGAGCGTCGTCATCGGTTCGGGTGCAAAGGCCGGATCATAGGTCGCCGCGCCAAGTGCCAAATGCAGCTCAGCGGTGCGCTGGCCGAGCAACTTCGCCGAATCGAAATAACGGCCGATCATTTCCTGCAAGATTGGCGGCATTTCACCGTCGGCCAGGCCGCCCGGCGACTTGGTTACAGGCGGCGGCTGACGCTGCTCGGCAGGCATCGCGAGGATTCGCTCGAAGAAAACACTCAGTTCGTCGAGCGTGTATTGCCACGCCGTGCCTTCATGCGGCACGTAGCGGTGCAGAATGGCAAGCGTGATTGGCTCCGCGCCGCGGCGTCGATATTCGAGCGAGCCGACCAGCGGGGCGACGTACTCGAAGCCTTTATGCTGCGTCAGATAGCGGCCGATCTCGACCTGCGGATGAATGCCGGGTTCCACGTGCCGCAGAACGCGGAGCAAAAGCCGATCGGCGAAGGCGACGGCCGCACTCGTCGTGTGATCCGAGACGACCGCCGCCTGCACCGGCATGCCATCTTTCGGTGCTTCCCAGTCGATTGGCCCGAACAACGTGCCGACGACTTCGGCCCCTCGCGATGTCATGGAAGGTGGGCCGGCGATCAGCCGCACCAGTTGTTCGGCGGATTCGGCGGCGTTGAGCCCATCGATCACGACGCCTTCAATGTTGCCGGTGAGCCGCACGATGGCCTTGAGCAGCGGGTTTTGTTGACGGAGCTGCTGAAGTCGCTCCTCGGAGACGACGGCGGCCGCCAGGCAATAGTTTCGCGACGTGCCATCGACGTAATCGACGTCGATCAGCGACAGAAAGATGGGCGTTGGGGCGTTCGGCAGGCGGGCGATGTCCGCGAATCGCACGCCTTTGATTTCATCGGCGGCGCCGACCCAACCGGCTGCCTGGAAATAACGCTGGAGAGTCGGCTCGACCTGCTCGCGGGCCTGGCTGTGCAAAAAGCCGAGCTTGGTGACCGGCACTTGGATGAGCGCGGGCTCGGCTGGCAGTGTTCCATCGGCTGCAAGAGTTTGCTCCGTAGATGGCTCTAGTTCGAACCAGTAAAACGCGTGTGGACCGAGTGTTAGAGGATACAGGGTCTGTCCAATGACGGGGAAAACGGCGCGGCCAAACAGTTCCACGGGTGTCGAGCCGCGGGCGGCTGACAAATCGAGCTCGACGTGCTGGACGAACCGCGAAAGATTCGCGATTACAAGGATTTGTTCATCGCGATAGCGGCGGATGAAAGCCAGTATCTTGCGGTTAGCAGGATGCAGAAACTCCAAGGTGCCGCGGCCGAAGGCTTGATAGCGCTTGCGGAGCGCGATCAGTCGCTTCATCCACCAGAGCAGCGAATTGGCGTTGTTTTGCTGGGCCTCGACATTGATCGCTTCGTAGTGATATTCGGGGTCGATAATGATGGGCAGATAAAGCTTTTGCGGATTTGTTCGCGAAAAGCCGGCATTGCGGTCGCTGCTCCACTGCATCGGCGTGCGGACGCCGTTGCGATCGCCCAGATAGATATTGTCGCCCATGCCGATTTCGTCGCCGTAATAGATGACCGGCGTGCCCGGCAGCGAGAACAGCAGGCCATTCATCAGCTCGATGCGGCGACGGTTATTTCCCAGGAGCGGCGCGAGGCGGCGGCGGATGCCCAGGTTGATGCGGGCCCGCTGCTCGCCAGCGTAGGCGCGATACATATAGTCGCGCTCTTCGTCGGTCACCATTTCGAGCGTCAGCTCATCATGGTTTCGCAAAAACTGGCACCACTGGCAATTTTCCGGAATCGTCGGCGTCTGATCGAGAATATCGATGATGGGAAAGCGATCCTCCATGTGGATCGACATAAACATCCGCGGCATCAGCGGGAAGTGAAACGCCATGTGCGTCTCATCGCCGGAGCCGAAATAAGCGACCGCGTCTTCCGGCCACTGGTTCGCCTCCGAAAGCAACATGCGATTGGGGAATTTTTCGTCAATGTGCTTGCGTAGCGCCTTGAGAAACACGTGCGTCTCTGGCAGATTTTCGCAGCCGGTGCCTTCGCGCTCGTAAAGATAAGGAACGGCGTCGAGCCGCATGCCATCGACGCCCATCGCGAGCCAAAAATCGACCAGTGGAAAAATCGCCTCCCAGACCGCCGGATTGTCGTAGTTCAAATCGGGCTGGTGCGAATAAAACCGATGCCAAAAATAGGCTTTTGCGACGGGATCCCAGGTCCAGTTCGACGGCTCGAAGTCTTTGAAGATAATTCGCGCATCGCGGTATTTATCGGGCGTGTCGCTCCAAACGTAAAAATCGCGTTCCGGGCTGCCGGGTGGCGCGAGGCGGGCCCGCTGAAACCATGCATGCTGGTCCGATGTGTGATTGAGCACCAGCTCGGTAATGACGCGAATGCCGCGTTCGTGAGCCGCGGCTAATAACTCTTGGAAATCAGCGAGATTCCCATAAGCCGGGTGAATGCTCGTATATTCGGCGATGTCGTACCCGTCGTCCTTCAGCGGCGAGGGATAAAACGGCAGCAGCCAGATCACCGTGACGCCCAGGTCCTGCAGATAGTCGAGCTTCTGGGCCAGGCCGCGGAAATCGCCGACGCCGTCGCCGACGCTGTCGTGAAAGGCGCGAACATGCAGTTCGTAGATGATCGCGTCTTTGTACCAAAGTGGATCGTCCGGAAGCATAGCGAGGTGCGCACGATGAACATCATCTGAAGCCGCAAAAGTCAGCGGCTCAGTAGCTTACGAACAACGCGAGGCGGTGCCTATTAGACTACGTGCGGCGGAAGATGCATACGGCGTGCCAAGTAGGGTGGGACAAGCGAGCGCAGCCGCGCCGACCCACCAAGTCGTAGGGTGGGCTATGCCCACCTTTCCTCAGCGTCACCCCTTCGTCATCCGACTCACAATCCAATCGCCAACCGTCGGCCACAGCTGCGCGATCGCAAAGAGCAACTTCGCCCGCGCCGGAACGATCAATTCGGCCTGGCGTCGTTCGCAAGCCTGAAGAATTCGCGTTGCCAACAAGTTCGGATCAATGCCCTTGAGCTTCACTCCGCCGCCCGGCTTTCGCGCGTGTGCCGGCAGGCCCTCAGCCTCCTGATCGTACCGGCTGCCAGCGTCGCCGCGGCGAATCGGGCCGGGACAGACGAGCAAGCTGTGAAGGCCTTGCGGGCCTAGCTCCAGCCGTAACTGCTGCGAGTAAGCCGTGAGCGGAAATTTGCTCGCGGCATAAGCGCCGAGATGGCGAATGGCGATTTTTCCGGCGAGCGAGCTGATAAAGACGACGTGGCCGCGCGTTTGCGTTAAATAAGGAATCGCAGCCTGCGTGGCGCGGACGGCGGAGAGGAAGTTTAGATCGAGCAGCTCGCGAAAACGATCAGCCGAGAGGTCGGTAACTGCTCCGCGATCACTGCGGCCGGCGCAATTGACGAGCAAATCTAGCCGGCCGTGCAATTTGATCATCTCACCGACGAGAGCCGCGACCTGGTCGTCCTGCGTCAAATCCGCCGGCAGCCAGCCCGCCGTTCGATCGTCTTGCGAAAGTTCCGCTGCCGCAACCGCCAGCTGCTCCTGATCCCGCGCCGTGATAGCGACCTTCGCCCCCTTCGCCACCAGCGCCCGCGCAATCGCCAACCCCAGCCCTTTCGAACCGCCCGTCACCAACGCAACTTTATCGTCCCAATAACCCAACCGATCCCGCCCTCCAACCACTCACTTACTCACCTTTGGCGAGTAGCCGCTCCACTTCCAGAACGGCTGACTTCAACGACGCCGCAGCCATCACAAAATTCGTATGCCCGCTCACCTCCGGCTGAATCGCCTCAAACAACTCCGCCGCCCTCTTCAACTTTCCCAACTTCTTCCGCGCCACCTTCAAATACTCCTCCGCATTCCCTTCCTTGAGCGGCCCACCAAGCGCCAGCATGTAATCGTAAAGCTCCCGATGCACCTCCGCCACTTCCTCGTCGTCCGCTGCCTCCTCACTATGCTTCAAAAACGTCCGCACCATCCACACGTGGGTGAGATGTGTATCGATGGCCTGCATGAGGTCGGTAGGGGACATTCGGATTTGCTCGTCGCAAGTGTATTCGATAATATGCTCGGCAAACTGCCGCCATGCCAATCCCCGCATTCACTGCCGACGGCTTCCTCCCCGAAGGAATCCACGACTGCACGCTGGAGGAACTTCGTGATCGTTTTGGGCAGTTCCAGCGCACTGACCGGCGACCCCGGCTCTTCGAACGGTTCGAGGCATTTGTCCGGGAGGCCAAGAAAACGGGCTTTGTGGTCGCGATAATCGTGGATGGGAGCTTCGTGACCGCCAGGGATGCTCCCAACGACGTAGATGTCATCATCGTATTAACCGCCGAACACGATTTGGGCGCAGACCTGCCGCCCTTCGCGTATAATGTGGTTTCAAAGCCTCAAGTTCGGCGATTGCACCGTCTGGACACTTTGGTCGCGCGCGCTGGAGATCAGGACCTCGCTGACCATATTGAATTTTTTGGCCGTCTCAAAGATACGCGCGATCGTCGCAGGGGCATGTTGAGGATTCGCTTATGATCACCACTGATGCCGGAATGCAGCAAAATCTAGAACTGATCGGGCTAATGTATGGTGTTATCGCCCGTCAGAAACAAGAAATCGCGCCGAAGAATCTGAAAAACTACCTCATCATGGCCGACGGCCCCATCGAGCAAATCAGGCGGCTCAAGGCCGAAATCGACGAATATCTTGGCATTCAACAAGCCGTTGCTCAAGCCGAGAAGGACGCCCTCGAATTCGTCACCACCGAAGAGCAGGACGAACCATCACCATTGCCGCTTCCCGGCTATCTGGCGGAAACCGGTCAGCCGTTATCGGGCGAGAACAATACCGCTTCCTCTTAAACTGCCGAGCAGCGATCATCGCCCACGCAGCCAACGACCTGACGTTCAACCGCTGACGTTCAACCGCTGAAGTCGCCGCTTGCCAGGAGAACTGAGCGATGGGAGATCCGTGCCGTGTCGTTGATCCGCAGCACAGCGATCGTGGCCCGACCAATAGGTGAGCGCCCTCGCAAGATGGCAGCCTCCCAAAAAAAATGGTCTTCCCAGGCATCGCGACGCGGATGAAACAATGCCACCATATTTCCTGTTTCGGGATCAATGCCGGCGAGATTGGGTCCCTTGTAACGATTGCAGGCAAAGCATGCCAGAGCGAGGTTGTCCGACTGCGTCGCGCCCCCGTGTTTGCGCGCCACGACGTGCTCCAACTCAAAAGGGAGGCGCTCCGAGCTATGCCGGATTTGGCAGTATTCGCACTTCGAATTGGCGCGTTCCCAAACGGCCTTCCGCAGAGCGGCATCCATAGATCAATCGCGTGCCCCTTGTTTGATTGCCAGCCGTGCCTTGGCTTGCATGAGATTTACAATATGGCCGACTCTTATGTAGCTATCGATTTCTTCCTCTTCCTGCGCGCTCAATTCGCCCTCATTCGCCTTGACCGACAACTCTCCCATTCGCCGCTTATCTTCGGGCGAAAAGTCCCATTGCAGGATTTCCTCGGCGATTCCCGGCGGCAGCGATTTTCGCGTGGGATAAATCGTGCGCGCTAAAATCGCCGTGTCGAACGTCTCGACCGCGGGGCTGGGCATTAGATTGGTGGTCATGTCCGTAGTATAACCTATTGTAATGACTAAATGAAAATGTCCGCCATCTCGGGACACTGGCATGAGCCTTAGCAGTTTCTTTGAGAAGACGTTAAATGCAAAACTAGCAAATACCCGTTGGTCGTGGGACGCAGTTGACGCTACCACGGCACGAGTGTTTCTTCGAGTTTGGGACGACGAGATTTACCCGGATGAAACGGGAAAAAGAGTTCAAGTTCTGCGCAAACACCCCACCCACAGCTCACCGGGTTATGGTGAGCGTTTGAAGCAACTTGATCTTATTCGAAAGGGGGCAACTTCCTTCGGCATCATTTGCAAGGCGACTGGCCCCAGAACAATTGGAGCTCGAAATATCGCGACCTTCGACAATACCCAACTGCTTCGATTCGGAAAAATCTCAGAGGATGCCGACTTCGTTTACGCTCAGATATTGGCTTACATCCCTATTGAGCAGCTTACAAAGCCAACGACATCGAACGAACATCTCGCTGCCGATTTAGCGGCGATCATTACCGATAAATCAATCGGGACAACAACGAAAAAAGCGCTGGTAGACGCCCGTGTTGGCCAGGGCGGTTTTCGGGTCGCCGTTCTTAGGCTATGGGACAATTGTTGTTCGGTAACTGGCGCAATGACCCAGGCCGCCATTCGCGCTTCACACATTAAACCGTGGAGCAGATCAACCAATGAGGAACGTTTAGATCCGCATAATGGACTTCCACTTGTGGCCAATCTTGATGCCTTGTTTGACGCAGGCTTGATCTCATTCACCGTTTCCGGCCGCATGCGTATCTCATCGAAGCTTTTACAACCCGAGCAAAGAATCTTGGGCGCTCAAGACAGGTCACTAGCGAAGAAGCCGTCAAAGGCCACGGCTGCATATCTTGCCTATCACCAGGTCGCCATCTTTCAGAAGTAGCGCGATCGGCAATGTCTCATCTTTTGATTTCATCACATATGCCGCACCAATATTCCGCATTCCGCCCTTCGTGTTCCGCGCTTCCGCTCATCGCCTTGATGGCAACTGGTTACTGGCCGCTGAACACTGACCTCCCCGCCCAAGACGACCCCTTCGCCTCCGGCGTCCGCACCACCCCCTGGCTCTCCCCGGCTGACGAACAAAAGGCCTTCCACCTCCCTCCCGGCTTCGAAATCAACCTCGTCGCCGCCGAGCCAGACATTCAGAAGCCCCTCAACATGGCCTTTGATGAAAAAGGCCGCATCTGGCTGACGAACACCATCGAATATCCCTACGCCGCCCCGCCTGATCGCCCCGCCAAAGACACGATCAAAATCCTCGAAGACACCGACGGCGACGGCCGCTTTGAAAAGGTGACGACGTTTGCCGACGGCCTCAATATCCCCATGGGCATCTACCCCTCGAAAGGCGGCTGCGTCGCGTTCAGCATCCCGAACATCTGGCATTTCGAAGACACCGACGGCGACGGCGTGTGCGACAAGCGGACCGTCCTCTACGGCCCGTTCGACACCAGCCGCGACACGCACGGCATGGAGAACAGTTTCCGCCGCGGCTGGGACGGCTGGGTCTATGCCTGCCACGGCTTCAACAACGACAGCCGCGTCAAAGGCACCGACGGCCACGAGATCCACATGCAGTCGGGCAACGTCTTCCGCTTCCAACTCGACGGCAGCCGCATCGAGCACTTCACGCACGGCCAGGTCAACCCCTTCGGCATGTGCTTCGACGAATACTTCAACATCTTCACCGCCGATTGCCACTCCAAGCCCATCTATCAACTCCTCCGCGGCGGCTACTACCCCAGCTTCGGCAAGCCGCACGACGGCCTCGGCTTCGTCCCGCCCATGATGGACCACCTGCACGGCAGCACCGCCATATGCGGCCTCGTGAAATACAGCGGCGAAAACTTCCCCGAGGAATATCGCGGCGACTTCTACAGCGGCAACGTCATGACCAGCCGCATCAACCGCAACAAGCCCGAATATCACGGCAGTACGATCAAAGCCATCGAGCAACCCGACTTCCTCAGCACCACCGACCCCTGGTTCCGCCCAGTCGATCTCCAAATCGGCCCCGACGGCGCCCTCTACATCGCCGACTTCTACAACCGCATCATCGGCCACTACGAAGTCCCGCTGCCGCATCCGGGGCGCGATCGGACGAGTGGGAGGATTTGGCGGGTGAGTTACAAAGGCGACGATACAAAGACGAAGCCGGCGAGAATGCGGCGATTCGGCGACAAGGAACACGGTGATCTGTTTGATAGCGGCAAGCCATTTGAAGAAGGTCCGTTGCCTTGGCGGCTTCGGAACATGCAAGCCGTACTCGATCAAACCGATTCTCCGGATTTCCCGAACGGGAATACATTGCGCGGTGTTTTGAATGTCGGCGATCCCCGCTTTCAGGACACTGAGGATGCAACTGCCAAGATGTTGTGGTTATGGCTCTTCGAAAACCTCGGAGTGGAAGAAAACAACTACATCGCCGATTGTTTAAGGCACAAATCGCCCGTCGTCCGAACGCAGGTGATGAAGATGCTTTCGGAGCGCAACAATGACTGGGGTTGGAAGGAGATTTCGCGAATACTCGCGGTTACCGGCCTTGAGGACCCGGACGCTTTCGTTGTACGGGCAGCGGCAGACGCCCTTGGCCAACATCCAGATGTAGCGAATATCAAGCCTCTAATCGCTGCTCATTCAAAAGCCGCCGAAGACGATGCTCTCCTTCGTTACGGGATCTTGCGCTCGTTGAGCTACCACATCGGGGCCATCAACGACATCGCCGATTATCGATCGTTGAAATTGGATGACAATGCCGAAAAACTTGTAGCCTCGACCTGCCTTGCGGTGCCGACCTCAATTTCCGCCGCGATACTCCTCCGCTATCTCGAAACCCACGACGACAATGTCGCGGCTTATCTCCAGCACGCCGCCCGCTACGCCGATCCGGCCGCGATCAGCGACATCATCCGCATCGGCCGCTCGAAAGCCGCCAGTGATCTTGAATTTCAGGCCAGCGTGATCGAATCGCTCGCCAGCGGTTTAGACCAGCGTGGCGGCATGAAGTTGCCCGATCTGGCCTCGTGGGCGAGAGATGTTGCGACACGGTTACTCGCCGACAACGGTGCCGACCGCATCGCTTGGACCGCCGTTCCGATCGACGGCCTGCCGTCCTCGGAAAATCCCTGGGTCGTCACGCCCCGCACCAGCCGCGATGGCGATAAGGAATCGCTCTTCTTCTCCAGCCTGCCCCGCGGCGAACAGCGCACCGGCATCTACCGCAGCGCCCCATTCGATCTTCCCGAAAGACTTACCTTCTGGTGCTCAGGCCACAGCGGCCGGCCTCCCGCCCAGCGCAACGACTGCAACTACATCCGCCTCCGCGAAGCCAAGACGCACGAAATCCTCGCTGAATCGCGCCCGCCGCGGAATGATACCGCGCGGCAGATTACATGGGACTTGAGCAAGCACGTCGAACGGGAGGGCGAGGCTCCCGCCGAGCCTCGCCACAAGGCCAATCCCCGTCGCGGCTTCATCGAACTCATCGACGGCGATACCGCCAACGCCTACGCCTGGCTCGCCGTCGGCCGCTTCTCGCTCTCCGCCCTCAACCCCAGCGATGCTCCGCACAAGCAGCAACTCGCCGCCGAAATCATCGGCAAGCTCAAGCTCGAATCGCTTAAGCCGCAACTCACGAGTCTCGTCGCCGCTCCCAATACAGACTCGAACGCTCGCACCGCCATCGCCCAAGCCCTCCTCGCATTCGACCCCGACGCGCGCGCGTCAACTCTCGCCGCCGCCCTTGCCGACGCCCAACTTCCCGACGATTTGCGGCCCAAAATCGGCACTGGCCTAGCCACCCGCGACGGCACGACTCTTCTCGACGCGCTGCGAGAAGTACTAAAACGCTCACCACTACGACTCCAAACCTCACTCGCCCAAACCCTCGTCAGCGACGCCGCAG
>DASXLL010000105.1:0-7997 GCA_036496265.1 Pirellulaceae bacterium
GACAGCGCGTCTGGATACACGGCCGAGGCAAGCAGTAGTCCACTGGCTCGCAATTCATTTTCACTTGGCGGTGTGGCCATTGAATCCGGCAAACCCAACAAACCTGCTTTGTTCCTTTTCCATGGTGCGGAGTACTCCAGCGTGCGCCCAGTCACCGTCGCAGCAGCGCTGCTGCCGCTCGATGAAACTGAGTTCCGAGGGTTCCATGAGTTGGTCGCAAATAACCCAATCACTGAGCTCATCATTTATCACTGCCTAATGCCGGGCAGTATCCCGGTCGGTACAATAGGGAAATCAGGCAGGTCTGTCGAACGAATTCGGAAAGCATTGCAGTTCTGGAGCCGCGCGGAGCTTCTTGGTGCGAGGCTCACGCACGGGTATCTTACGCCTTGGCGCGTTGCCGATGCGTATCTGGAATACTCCACAGTGTTGGAAATTCTGCTCGGCTCCGGCAGCGAATTGAGCGAAATCATTGCGAGCCGCGCAGCCGGGATTTTAGAAACGGTCGCTGAGAAGCGAGTCGAAATGCGCCGGACGGTGAAGAATTTGTACGGCCTCCGGTCAAAGTTCGTCCATGAGGGTTCCTATCTGATACGTATCGCAGAGCTACACGAAATTCGTGAAATAGTTCGCCGATGCTTGATCCATTCGTTGAGGTGGTTGACGGCGGGATCCGAACGTCTGCTCCGTGAAGAACCAAATCGCCTAGAATCATTTTTCGAGACTGTCCGAGTAGTTCTCGACTCGACGGAGAGCGCCGATGAGCGCCGTGCGATCGAAGCCCTATCGAAGATATTCGCTGACGAAGACTTCGGAGAGCACTGTGACCTCCTTCGATTTGGCAATGACGCCCCCAACGATAGGTAGAGGGCCTTCGGCTATCGGGGGACGGGTGATGGGGCTCGCGAACCTGGGACCGAGGTCCCAGGCTGTATTCCGGGGCCGCTTCGCGGCGGGGCGCTGCCGTCGAGGAGTGAACGACGCGTAGGACGGCACTGTGTAGCGTTCCGGGCAGGCTAGGAAGCAAAAGTGGTGCGGGCAGCTAACTCCGACACCCGCCAATCGACGAGGTGGATTTCGACGCTTTGACGGCCTTTGAATTCGTTGATGACGGGCTTGTAGGCGATGTCGAGGGGGGCGTCGGTGGCGACGAGGTCGTCGTGCCATTCGGCGCCGCCGAAGGCGACGCAGCGGATGGTGGTTCGCTGATGGACCAGCCGCATGGAGAGGTGCCGCTCGCTGGCACCCATTTTTTTCGGCGGCTCGCTGAGCGATACGCCGGTGGCACAGAGAATTGGCCGGGGATTGCCGGAGCCGAAGGGAGCGAGCGATTGGATTTGGCGGACGGTTTCGAGCGTGAGCTGGCAGAAGGGGCCTTCGGCATCGACTCGGATTTCGCCGATGCGGGTCGCGCCGGAGGTTTCGCTGGCGGCGTGCTCGCAGAAGGCCGCTCGAAATGCATCGACTTTGGCTTCGTCGATCTTGAGGCCGGCGGCACAAGCATGGCCGCCGTGGCTGACCAGATGCTCGGTGCAGGCCGACAAGGCGGCGTGCAGATTCAAGCCGTTTGGCGACCGCGCGGAGCCGATCCCGGGTTTGATGCCCAGTTCGTCGAGCGCGATCAGCACCACCGGCCGGTGATATTTGTCCGCCAGGCGGCCGGCGACGAGACCGATCACGCCAGCGTGCCAGCCGCGACTGGCCAGGACCAAAGCTGAATCGCCATCCGGGTCGAACTGCTCTTTGATCTGCTTCGAGGCCGCCAGTTGGATGCTCCGCTCGAGGCTCTCCCGGCTGCTGTTGAGCTGGTGGATGTATTCGGCAAGTTGGAGCGCCCGCTCTTTCGAGTCCGTCGTTAGCAATTCAATTGCCAATTGGGCCTGGCCAAAACGGCCAGCCGCATTCAGTCGCGGGCCAAGCGTAAAGGCGATGTCTTCGCTGTCCAGGTTGGGCTTCTCGTGCAGCTTGGCGACCTGCATGAGCATCGCGAGGCCCAGCGGCGGCATGTGCTTGAGGCTATTGAGGCCGTGGCGCACCAGAATGCGGTTTTCGTCGATGAGGGGAACGACGTCGGCGACGGTGCCGATGGCGGCGAGGCCGACTGCGGAGAGCAGAAAGTCGCGGAGGCGGTCGGTGACTTTTTTGGCCTCGCTGGCGCGCTGGCAGAGGGCCCAAGCTACTTTCAAAGCGACGCCAGCACCGCACAGGCCGCCGAAGGGATAAGTGTGGCCAGGCAAGCGCGGATGGACAATCGCCGCCGCGGCCGGCAACTCCGGGGCGAACTCGTGATGGTCAGTGACGATGAGCTCGAGGCCAAGCTCGCGGGCGACGAGCGCTTCGGAAACGCTGGCAATGCCGCAATCGACCGTGACAATCAACGATGCTCCGCGCTCGGCCAGCGTTCTAATCGCGTCGCTATTCAGACCATAGCCGTCTTCGAGACGATTGGGAACAAAATACGAGACTTCGGCGCCGAGCAGCTTCAGGCAGGAAAACAGAATTGCCGTGCCGGTCATTCCGTCGGCGTCGTAATCGCCATAGACGACGATTTTTCGGCGCTCGCGAACGGCGGCGTAAATTCGATCAGCCGTCTCAATCACGCCCGGCAACAATTCCGGATCGCGGAGGCCCGTCAGCTTGGCGTCGAGAAAATGCCGCACCGCGTCCGGCTCATAGACGCCGCGGCCGATCAAAAGCTGAGCGACGATTGGCGAGATGCCAGCCGCTTGCTCCAGGCGGGCGATGCGGTCCGCGTCGTGCGGCTGAAAGCGCCACCGCTTGTTGGTTCGTCCGTGAAGCGTTTGGGGCATATCCGACCCTGTAGGGCAGGCCCTCTGTGGCGTGCCGCGATTGTCGAGCCGCCGGAACGCCGCTGGTATTCCAGCCGGAGTACCGGAGGACGTGCCGTACACAAACTCATGGAACGCCACGGAGGGCGTTCCCTACAGCGTTACTTCTTCTTTTCAGTGTGCAGCGTGCGTTTTCGCAGCCGTGGGCTGTACTTTTTGAGCTTCAGCTTCTCGCCGCCTGGCTTGCGGCGGAGGATGTAATTCATATCGCCCGTTTCTTCGCAAACGAGAAATACAACGTCGGCTTTTTTCTTACTCTTGGCCATGTTCGCTCCGCACGCCTATTTCAATTAGTGCCCACGCTTCACAGGGTTTTTGATTGACATGTATTTTAGCGGGATTTTGGCGGGGCGTGTAGGTGGCGGTTTGGTCGTTACCAACAGTCCCTCGCTTACGCTTCGGGTTAGTGTGCGGTTAAAGCGGGGTATCACGGACACCGGTTATTCCGTGCGTTTTGCCAGGGTGACAGCATAGTTGAGCGTGGCCGCCGGCTTGCCGTCGATCGTTACCTTGCCTGACAAAAAAAACGCGTCGCCCATCCGCTCGTCGAGCACCGACTCGACAAGCACCGTATTGCCGGGCCGGATCATCCGCTTGAATTTCACGTCGTTGAGGCGGCCGGCAACCGGGATGCCTTCACCGGTTTCATGCTTGCTGAGCAAAACGGCGCCGGCCTGCATGGCGGCTTCGCAGAGGATGACGCCGGGAACGATGGGAAATTCCGGATAATGGCCCTGAAAGAACCATTCGTCGGGGTGAAACGTTTTTTTGCAGACGATGCGCTCGTGCTCCCACTCGATGATTTCGTCGAGGAGGAGCATCGGCGGGCGATGGGGAATGGCGGCGAGGATTTGTGGGAGTGACATGGTCCTGCAGGGTGGGCTGTGCCCACCGGCGAAAAAAACAATGGTGGGCACAGCCCACCCTACAATACGGAACGCCACGGAGGGCGTTCCCTACAGCGCTCCGGTATTATTCGCGGTGGCTTTCATGAGCATGGCGTCCACGTCGTTGGCGACGATGACGCCGTAGTTTATGGCGCCGAGCCAGCCGGACATGATGATTCCGACGCTGCCGGCGTGGTATAGGCCGCGGATTTGCTCGGGGAGACTGCGGCTGACGGCGAGGCCTTCGAACTTGGTGCCAAAACTCGCGCCGGCGACGTGGTGGGTGTAGTGCTCGAAGGTTTTGGGCGTCGCGGCTTCGACATGATCGAGTCGCTCGCGGATGTTGGGCACGTAGCGGTTGAGGTGATCGAGCGTTTTCTCGATGAGGTCTGTTTTGCTCGCCTCATATTCGTCTTCGCTCAATTTGGCCCAGTCGGAGTAGTTCGCGTTGGTGCTAGAGACAATGAGGCAGCGCGGGCGGCCCTGGGGTCGCGTACGTGGGTAGTAGAACGAGTACGTTCGGCTGGTGATGTCGCGGCTGAGCAGCAAGTCGGTGCGAAACAGCGGCGCGGTGGATGTGAAAAACAGGTCGCCCATGTCTTCGTCGATGTGCTCATCGGGCTTGAGCGCCATGTAGACCTGTGTGCTGCTGTTGTTCAGTCGCACCGCGCGAGCGTCCTCGACGAATTTGCGGTCGAAATGTTCCTGGCCGACGAGGTTGAGGACGGTGAATTTGAGATTGGAGTTGCTGACGACCGCGCCGCACTGGATCTCACGGCCGTTGACCGTTACACCGGCGACACGGCGATTTTCGACTCGGATTTTTTGGGCGTCGCACTTGATCCGCACATCGACGCCGCTCTTGATGAGATCGGCATGCATCAGCTCGATTAGACGGTCCGTGCCGCCCTCGAACGTAAATACACCCTTGCTCATGAAGTTCGAGAACACGATGCCATAGGTGATTGCCGGGTCTTCGAGCGTGGAGCCGTTGGCGTAGGTGATCGGCTCCATGAGCAGGCGGATGACGTCCTCACGGCCGGGAAAAAAACGCTCGAAGAGCTCACGCGTGGTCAGTTGCTGGTCATCGTAGAAATTCATTCCTCGCGCTGCGTCGAAAAATGCTGTGACCGTCTCGGGGGCTATACCAAATTTCGTCGTGAGCAGTCGCGTGAAATCCTCGCGGTTATAACTCGTCGTCAGCGAGAACATCGGGTTATCGAAGCGGATGTGCTTGAGGGGCACAATCGAGTCGGCGATTTCGTCGGTCCAATAGCGGCGGCAGCTTTTGATCATGCCGTGCGGAAAGCCGTGCAGCGAAATGTCGAAGATGTGGCCGCCGGGCCGCTTGAACCACGTGGCCATGCCACCGAGCTTGTAGTGCTGCTCGACGAGGAGGACGCTGCGACCCTGGCGAGCCAGAATGTTTGCCGCGGTCATGCCGGCGAGGCCGCTGCCGATGACGACCGCGTCGTAATAGGGCTGGGCGCCGGCGAGAAAGTCTTTGGGCATGGAGTCGAGAAGTGCGAATGGTGCTTACGCAGTCGGTTGATTTTGCTGCCACCATTCGTCGGGCGTTATCACGGGAATTTGCAGCTTGCGTTGATAATGCTTAGCGTTCCAAGTTATCAAGCAATCGGCCGCAGGTACGAATTTTTCAATTTGAGCGGCATTTATCGCGTCTCCGAGGGCCATCCTTCGTTCGATTGCCGAGAGGATTTCGCCAATCGTACAGCCAGCATAAGCGGCTTTCGGAGTCAAATGCGGGAGAACCTGAAAGCCATACTGATGTGGAAGCTGCAGGTGTAGCTTGGAGATGTTGGCTGGCTTCACACCAAACGAGAGTTTACCGATTACTTCGAGCAGTGTATGGGAAGTCAGGGCGAGTGGAATCCGATGTTTTACATAGTTGAGAAACCGGCGATTGCTGGAATGTCGAGAATCTCGCGGAAATCGGAGATCAAGAACGAGAATGTCGGTGTCCAAGACGATCACGGGCGCATCCTTATCTCCCGCATCGCGTCCTCCAGCGTGCCCGGTTCTGGATCGGCGGCTTGAAGCTGACAGAGAATCTCCTGCCACTCGCGGTCATCCGGAGCCGAATTGCTGCCCGACGTCTGGGTTGCAGCCTCCGACTCGGGAAGTGCAACGGCGACGCGAGTTCCCACTGGTAAGCTAACCGGCCGGTCGGGCACAAAAGCTTTTCCGTCAAATTCAACCATAATAGTAGTCATAAAGCCTCCCCATTTTAAGCGATCATGGGTAATAGCCCGGGTATTTCCGTGAGTAACCCAAGGCAGCTTCCACGGTGGGAAAATATGGTTCCGTTTTATTTATCTCTTCAATAAACTGTTCCCACTCGCGGCGTTCTTCTTCGGTGGGCGGCTGGGGACGAGACGGCATCGGTGCGAGAGGAGTTTCAACAGCGATAATTGCCTTCGTTCCGACGGGCAGGTCGATTGCCTGCTGGGGAACAAAAACCTTGCCGTCAAATTCCGCAGCTACATTTGTCAAATGAATAGCCATCGCCCTCCCCTCCTATTTGCGATTATGAATTAACCTGCTGATAGGTCAAGCAATGCTACACCGGCAAACAATACCGATTTGCCATCGAGACGCCGCTAACGAGGGCACCGATGATGCCAAGGTAGCCTTGGTCGGTGCCGCAGAGGTAGAGATTCTTGACGTTGGTTGAGCCATCGAGTTGCTTGTGGGGCGCACCGTAGATTGCGCCGTTTTCATGGCTGGTGAAGCGGCGGATCGTCGTGGGCGTGAACATGTCGGTGTCGATGACGCGGCTGCGATAATCGGGGACGAAGCGGACGGATGAGGCGGAGAGGCGGTCGTACCAATGGAGCTTGGCGATCTTGTAGGCGTTGCCGTCGAGCGATTTCCAGCGGTCGAAGTGGGCGAGTGCTGTGATGCGGACCATGTTATCCGCCAAATTGCCTTCATCGGGCGTGTACGCGAAATTGTTTGGGGAGCAGATGACACCGGTGCGGACGTCGCAGAGTTCATCCGAGGGTTTTCGCCAGTGAAACTTTTCGGAGTCGTTGAAAAAGACGATAGTGCGGCCGCAGCCGACAGATTTTGGCGACTTGTCGAGTACTGAGAGCGACTCGACGAAAGAGAGCTGACCGGGAGTCTGCGTTGGCGTCTCGTTTTCTGCCGAACAGAGCCGAGCCGTCTCCACGGAACCGGCGGATGACAAAATGTTCTGTGCTTCCAATTGTTGGCCGTTGTCGAGCACGACGCCAACCGCGCGGTCGTTTTCGATGCGAATCCGCTGCACGCCCGACCGGAGCTTTAATTCGCCGCCGAGCGAGCGGAACTTGCGAATGAGATTCTTCAATATCAGGCGAATCCCCGCGTGCGGCCGACCCATACCTTCGAGATACAGCGCGCGGAACATGATGCAAAACTGGCCCCAGTCCATGTCGTCCTCACGGGCGTTGCCATACCACATGACCGGGCAGAGCAGCATTTCGAGCAAGATTGGCTCGCGAAAGATGTTTTTCAGCACCTCGCGGGCGGACATCTCGAATACGTCTTGATTCAAATCGTCGTAGTCGAGAATTTGGCCTAGCAGGCGCTGAAAATTGTCGCGCTCTTTCGGAAACGCGGCGGCGACTTCGCTTTCGAGCAGGCGAATGTCGTTGTTGAAATTCAGCCGGACATTGGGAAATGCGATCGTCGAGCCGACCTGCGGGGCCAGTGAAAAATCTTCCCACGACAGGCGCAACTGCCGCATGAGTCGGACCATCGGGCCTTTTTTTGTGCCCTTACTGGCGTAGTTGGTGACCGCGTGCAAGCCGACGTCATAATCGCGTCCGCGGAGGCGATAGAACGAGTTCAGGCCGCCGATGGTGTAATGTCGCTCGAGAATGCAGACACGCTGCTCGTAATAGGCGAGGCGGATGCCAGCGGCGAGACCGGAGAGACCGGCGCCGATGATGATGGTGTCGTACATGAGCAGAAGCACCAAATGACAAGCATCAAATTACAAACAAGCACCAGATCAGAAAGTCAAAATGACCAAAACGGCGGCTTCTGACTCGTTCATTTGAATTTGGAACTTTAGAAATTGTTTGATGCTTGGTGCTTGTGATTTGGTATTCGGCGATACCACTCGCCATTATTTCTTTACCATGTCCTTCATGGTCGGCTCCAAGTACGCAACCGTGCTGCTCAAACTCGCCAGTTGTTTGTAGTCTGCCTCGGGAATCTGAATCTTGTGGCGCTTCCGTAACTCCATGACGAT
>DASXLL010000106.1:0-5995 GCA_036496265.1 Pirellulaceae bacterium
ATCGGGCGGAATGTTTGACGTAAACAGGAAGTGGTCGGTCTCGTAGACTTTTGTCCCCGGCAGAAGCGAAAGCACCTCGGCGATCATTTTGCGCGATCGAGCGAGGGCCTCTGCATGATCGCGGGCGGATTCGGCCGGCCAAGGCTCCACGCCATTGGCCTTGACGCGCGCCAGCCACTGGCGATGTTCTTCCGGCGTTTCGACATGTTTTGCGGCGGCCTGTTCGGCCTTACGCGCGGCGATGCGATCGCGAGCCGTTGTGTGCTTCGGCGGCTGTTTTACGCTCGCGTCGGTAGCGCTTTGGACATCTTCGTCGGTATCGGAAGTTGCCGGCTTGGCGGCCACAGCGAAGGCTGGGAATGCGACCGCAAAAAAACAGGCCGCGAAGATATAAAGGAGGCGGACAGACATACGCCAGCAGTTCCGCTAGGAATTAGCGTGGATGCCTTGAGTCTATCCTGCGGCGGTAGATTACGCGAGCGAGCGAATCCGCACCGGAATTCGTCGGCCCCTCGGCGCTCCGAAGGGTGAATTGGTGCGGTCAGCCGCGTTTGCGCGCGGCAACGAATATCATGCCGATGCTGCCAGTTACCAGCATCAGCAACGTGGATGGCTCGGGCACGGGGAGCGTTGACGTTGTGTAGAATAGGTGCAGTTTGACTTGGCCGTTCATCGGCGACACCTGGCTGGCAGCAATGTTTAGCTGAACATGCAGCGGACTGGCCAGCGTCCCCAAGCCAGTGATTGTGGCCGAACCCGGAGACGGAAACGGCGGCACGGACGTGGCGGGGATGTTTTCGATGCCAACGTGTTCGATAGTCACTTTCTTGTTGGCGAGGCTGACGTGGAAAGTGCCATCAAAAAACACAGGCAACGCAATGCCTGGATCTAGCGGATTCACGAAAGTGTTGTCAACGGGGCTCGCGGCGCTGATCGTGATGACGACGTCCTGCGCGGGAAGATTGTTGTACGTAGTGCCAAACTCAGTTACGAATCCTGTAAGCGGCTGCGCGGCCTTAAGCGGCGAGGTCAGCGGGCCGTTGGTAACCGGCAGAATAAACGAGCTAGGCGGAAACGCCGGTGCGAGGACATGCTCTTCGATGCCGGTTGCCGCGCCACTCTTGACGTGACCGTCGTACTCGAGCGAATCGCCGATTAGCGTGGCAGAGGCGGCCGACGCAGTCAATAAACCGAGGGCAACGGCGAGAACCGCGGAGCAGAACTTGCTCGCTGACCGCGCGCGCGACACGAAACGAAATCCAAGCGAATCCATGAACGTATACCCCGTATAAGTTTTCCGCGAAAGCCCCGGCAAAGTTGCCGGAGATAAGTCGTGCGCTCGTGCGCACAGCAACCCCGAACTCGAAACTAGGATGTTGCTGAGTGGGCTTTCATTAGGCGAGCGAAAACTGAGGATAGGAGTCTTGTCTGTCCGATCTCTAGTATAAAACCGGTCTGGCCGGACAGCAACCGTTTCGGACAAAAAAATTGAAAAACTTCATTTTTTAATGCAGTTCGGTGGTTTCAGGCGTGTCAACCGGCTGGGGTTTTCTGGGGTCAGGCCGCCTGGTCGGCGTCGAAAAGAAAGCGGTCGATGCAGGCCAACACACCCAGCGCAACGGCAAAGCCTACGCAGGCGGTGGCCGCCTCGGCACTTTGCCAGAGCAGGTCCCAATCGGCCTCGGTCCGCAATGTGCCGGCCCACTTCACGAGCCACACCAAGGCCAGCACCGCCGTCGTCCAGGAGACGACCAGCGCCACCCAGGCGGCAAATTCGGTCGTGCGTTCAAAAAGCCAAGTCATATGGCACCTCCTCACAATGCAAGAGAAAGTCGAGCCGGCGTCGCGGTCAGTCCTCCGCGCCGATGTAGCCTTCTTTTTCCAGCCGCAGGTAGATTTCCTGGGCTGCTTCTTCGGCCGAGAGCTTCGAGGTGTCAATCACAATTTCGGCGTCGGCAGGCACATCGTAGGGGTCGCTGATGCCAGTGAATTCTTTGATGATCCCGGCACGGGCTTTGGCGTAAAGCCCTTTGCGGTCGCGCTTTTCACATTCTTCAACGCTGGTGTTCACGTGCACCAGAATGAAGCCGCCATGTGGCGCAATCATTGCGCGGACGTCTTTTCGCGTAGCATCGTACGGAGCAATGGGCGCGCAAACCGCAATACCGCGATGCTTCGTGATCTCCGAGGCAACATAACCGATGCGGCGGATGTTGATGTCCCGATGCTCCTTCGAGAAGCCGAGCTCGCTGGAAAGATTTTTGCGCACCAGGTCGCCGTCCAGGATCGTCACGGGCCGACCGCCCAGTTCGAGCAGCTTTGAGAGCAGCACGTTGGCAATCGTTGACTTCCCCGAGCCAGAGAGACCTGTGAAAAACACCGTGAAGCCTTGCCGATCGCGAGCCGGATGGCTGCGGCGCAGTTCCTTCACGACGTCGGGATACGAGAACCAGGCGGGAATCTCGGTGCCGCGAGCCAGGCGATCACGGAGCTCAGTGCCCGAGATGTCGAGCGTCTTCTTGTCCTTCGGCACTTCGTCGACCGGATAATACTTGTCTTCGTCCGGCAGAAAAACCATCTGCTTGAAGTCGACCATCGTCATGCCGAGCTCTTCTTCGTGCTTCTTGAAGAGCTCTTGGGCATCGTAGGGGCCATAGAAGGGCTTGCCAGCCGAGTCTTTGCCAGGGCCGGCGTGGTCGCGGCCGACCACAAGATGCGTGCAGCCGTGATTCCGCCGGATGATCGCATGCCAGATCGCCTCGCGTGGACCGCCCATCCGCATCGCCAGGGGCAATAGCGAGAGGTGTGCCGTATTCTGAGGATAATGATTCATGATCGCTTTGTAGCAGCGCACGCGCGTGTAGTGATCGACGTCGCCGGGCTTCGTCATGCCGACCACAGGATGCACGAGCAGATTGGCTTCTTCCTCCTTCGAGGCCCGCAGCGTCAGCTCGTGATGAGCGCGGTGCATCGGATTGCGAGTTTGGAACGCCACGATCTTTCGCCAGCCACGCTTGGCGAATTCCTCGCGGAGCTGAGCGGGAGTCGCTCGCAACGTGCGATAGTCGTAATGGAGTGGCAATTGGACGCACTCCACGCGACCGCCGATGTAAACCGGCTTGCTCTGATTCATTAGGTAGCTGACCGCTGGATGCTTTTCGTCGTTAGTACCGAAAACAGCCTTCGCCTCGGCCTTCAAATCGGGCTGCCAGACGTCTTCGACGTGGACAGCCGCCAGCATCACGCCTTCCGCGTCGCGGAGGGCGACATAGCCATTCGGCTTGAGCTTATCGGCGAATTCCTTGGATACGTCGAGCGTGATCGGCATTGGCCAGAGCGTGCCGTCGGCCAAACGCATCTTTGAGCAGACCGACTCGTAATCGGCCTTCTTCATGAAGCCGGTGAGTGGCGAGAACCCGCCATTACAAAGCAGCTCCAAATCGCAAATTTGCCGCGGCGTGAGATCCCAAGAAGGCCAATCGCGGGATAGTTCCTTGATTTCGGCGACCCGGCTCGCGGAAACGGAAAGATCAACTAACGTGCCACCATGCGGGGCGTTTAAATGACTTGTCACTCTTTTTACTCACTTCTTCGAATCGGGGGTGATTGGGCTGGCCGCTTTCGAGCCGGCATAAATTGGAGCTGGCGCTGGTCCAGGCCCCTGGCTACAGTTCTGGTTGCGCAAGGGAGCTAATATAGAGCAATTCGAGGCATTCCTCAATGTCCAGTGGACACGGGGCGAGGTGGCCCGAAACGCGACTGGCCTGACCGGAGCTTTTAAGTATGCTGTCCGGTCGCGAAAAACACCGTGGCACCGATGACCGCGGCCGCAATGCCGACGTATCGCAGAACGCCGGCAAATCGATCGGGCCAAGCACGTGCGGACGCCAATTGGCCGCGCAGCTCGGCCACTTCGTCGTGCGTCTTCCGCAGCTCGTCGGTTAGCGCTGTCGACCGCTTGGCCGGCGACTTTTCGCTGTACTGGTCTATTAGTTCGTGAAGATGGGCCGACGACTGGGCGAACTGCTTTGCCTGGTCGTCCGACCATTGCGACTTCCCGGAGAACAGCAGCGGCCAAAACCACGACAAAATCATGAACGCGGCGCCGGCCAATAAGAGTGACATGCTCACCGTTCGGGCGTTAACCGAAGTGGCAGTCGCGTTATTGTCCCTCATTCGAAATCACCTGGGAGTCACGGGTGTCGACAAGGTAGGCCATTGCCGTCGGGTCGATATTGTCGCTGAGGAAACCGATGTGGCCGTCTAAGAATACGGTGTTGACGCCGCCAACGTGATTGCTGCGAGGTGCCGCGGAAAGATAGCCCGACATGCCGAGCCCATAAATCCAAGGATGGCAGGGCATTCCGTCTAATTGGTTTTCGGCGACATCCCCGGGGCAGGTTACAAGTATATCCCCGGGATTGTTCATCATATCTGGGACTTGCACTTGCGCGAGGATAGCGCTATCGGTCGAGGCGATGAATTCTGGCAGAACCGGCTGGGAATAACTATCTTCCGGATGCATGTCGAGTGCCAAGAGACTTGCACCGTTCCACGGCAACGCCCAGGCGCCACGCTCGTCGAGCGGCTCATCGCGAGTGCGCACTTCGCTGATCACAATCGTATTGCTGGCTCCGTCGATTACTTGCGAGAGCTTTTGCCCGGTGGCGATCAAAGCGCCGGGAAAGAGCAACTGCAGGTCGCTGTGCAGCGGGGAATCGTATGCCGCATAGTTCCCCTTTGCGAAGGACTTGTCGTTGGTGATCTTTGAGTCCCGATAATAGCGTCCCTGCGAGGCATCGCTGGGGCAGGTCAGCACTGGCAAAAATTTGCTTTGCGGCTCTTGGGGCTGCTCTAAGACAGTTTTTGAAAAATCAAACTGGTCGTGGAGGCTCGACTCTTCCATAAAAGGGAGTATCAAAACGATCCAGCTAAACATTTTCCCTGAACGCTGGTCGTAGACGGGATAGTCGAACTCTTCGCCCGACGGCGTATATCGCTGCAAGCTCAGCGGCGCGACGATTCCGGAAGCCGGCAACGTGCCGTGGGCGTCGTTATAACCTTGCACCGCCAGCCCCAATTGCCTGAGATTGCTAATGCAGCTTATTCGCCGACCGGATTCACGGGCTTGTTGAATGGCTGGCAGCAACAGGCTGACAAGAATTCCGATGATCGCGATTACGACTAACAACTCGACCAGCGTAAACGCCGTGCGGCGTGCCGCCTGGCCACTTAACGATCGCCCTGTGATCGGCGCACGGAGGAGCCACTTGACGGTAATCGGCGGGAAAATGGGAAGCATGCTAGCGCGCGGAACTACTCTGTTCACTCAGGCCGCCTGGCCGCGTAGCCACTGTGGCGTCTCAACCCAGGGAACTGTCGATGAGACTGCCCTCGGATACTGTCGCCCCATTTCTAGTATAGCGAACGGCCCAGATATGCCTACAATTGACGGCAGCCTCGGTAATGGCCGGGGTCCGGGAGCAAACCGCTCCCGTTTCATTTTAACCCCAGCCGAGCCTGCGAATACCGCCATGTACTTCACTCGACTAGCAATAATTGCCGCGTTTGTCAGTTTCTCGATTTCGGTCGCCCATGGACAAAACGGCGCTTCCAATCAGTCAAGGCCCCAAATGGCCCAGCCAGGCCAGACAATGGCGGGCGGCGCGGCCGGCGCGCCGATAGATGACAAGACGTATCGCCAGCAAGTTGGCTATTTGTTGGGAACAAACTTTGGGAAAGGGCTGCGCGAAAATCAAATTGATCCGGACGTGGAAAGCCTGGTTGCCGGCATCAAGGACGCGCTCGGCGGCGCCCAGCCGAAATGGTCCGACGATCAGCTCGCAGCTTGCAAACAGCGTTTCGAGCAAGAAATGCAGCAAAAGGGCTCGACGAGGATGCAGCAAGTTGCCGACAAAAACGGTCAGGCCGCCGCAAAATTCCTGGCTGATAACAAGGCAAAGCCGGGCGTTCAAGTGACGGCCAGCGGATTGCA
>DASXLL010000107.1:0-2310 GCA_036496265.1 Pirellulaceae bacterium
CAGGTCCCGCCGGCTCGAGTTTTGGCGCCACAGCGCGGCCGGTCTTTGCGGCGTGGCCGCCTCCGGAGGTATGAAATCACAGCCGCATAATCATTCATCGTAATCCCAGTAAGACCCCATGACGCGCGCGCACGCGCGCGCCTGGTGTCATAAGTCATTTTGCGAAAGGCTCGGCGCCAATGTCGGCACGACATTCATCGTTCAGGTCCTTTCGTTCAACGTTTCAGCGGCCGCGCCGGTCCTGTTTATCATTGGATTGCTGGCATTCAACGTGGCGGGCCGCACCCGCACGCGAGACCTCGGGCGGGTAGCCATCGGTCTCGGCTTGATGCTGCTATCCTTGCACATCCTCTTGGACACGCTTGCGCCCGCCGAGGAAGCGCCGAGCGTGCGCGCGCTGCTTTCCGCGATCACAGGCGAGCCGATGCTTTGCGTCGCTATCGCGGCGGTAATAACCTGGGCCGCCCATTCCAGCGCTGCGGTCGTACTCCTTGTCATGTCGCTAGCCTACTCGCAGTTTATAACTCCGGTTGCGGCGCTGGCGCTTGTCCTTGGGGCTAACCTAGGCAGCGCGATCAATCCGCTACTGGAAGGCAGCAGTTCGGCTAATCCAAGCAGTCGCCGCCTTGCGGCCGGCAATCTCATGAACCGGCTCGTCGGTGTGGTGTTAGTGGTGCCCTTCCTTGGCCCGCTGGCTGATTTCTTTGCGCGGCTCGATCCCAATCTCGCCCGCATGACTGCTGATTTCCATACCGCATTCAATGTCGGGCTGGCGCTTATATTCGTGTTCCTGCTGAATGGCGTTGCGGCTTTGTTAAACCACTTGCTGCCCGATCCAGCAAAACGGGCCGAGCCATCGGCGCCGCTCTATCTGAACGAAGCCGCGATCGAAACGCCGTCGGTCGCGCTAGCGTGTGCCGCCAGAGAGACGCTGCACATGGGCGATGTCATTGAGGAGATGCTGGGAAAAGCAATGACCGCTTTGATGACGAACGATCGCAAGCTCGCAGCCGAAGTATCTCGTATGGATAACGTGGCTGATCGTCTGGACGAGGCCATAAAGCTCTACGTGACCAAGATAACCCGTGAAAGCCTCGACGAGCGCGATGGCCGACGTGCCACGGAAATTATTGCCTTTACAATCAACCTCGAGCACATCGGCGATATTATCGACAAGAACCTGACGGAACTTGCCGTCAAGAAGATCAAGCACAAGTACGAATTTTCCAAAGAGGGGGCGGCTGAACTCGAATCCTTCCACCGGCGCATCATCGATAACTTGAAACTCGCCTTCAGCGTGTTCATCAGCGGCGACGTCAGGACAGCCCGGACCCTGATAGAGGAAAAAACTCAGCTACGAAATCTTGAGCTCGCCTATGCGGAGTCTCACCTCGCGCGCCTGCGGGAAGGTCGCCCTGAGAGCATAGAGACGAGTTCGCTTCACCTCGACATTTTGCGTGATCTCAAGCGAATACATTCGCACATTTGTTCAGTCGCGTATCCGGTGCTCGAAACCACCGGCGAGCTACAGCCTAACCGACTGAGGGAAACCGACGTTGGCGTCACTGCGACTTCGGACTTAATGCCACCAAAACAATCGTCCTGAGGCAACCCCCAGCAGGAGGGTTTGTGCCTCTTGTTCACAACCATCCCGCCAGCGGCGTCACGTCATCACGATGGGCTTGGTATTCAGTCGTCTCACCGAGATCCGAGTTAATCCACCGGACGAACACGTAGTCGCCGTCGATCCTTGTCACGACACCTATTTGATTTCGGCTGCTGCGGCGAACAGACACCTTCATTCCCAGCTCGATCGTTATTTTTTGTTTGCGCCGTTGCATTGTTGTTATTCGTCACAGCAGATTATGGGATCACAGTTGACCCTACACGGGTTGCGACCCGCCGACACACCCCGAGTTGACGCACGCAATATCGTCCTTAAGCGTTTAGTGGAGTGTTAACCGAATGCTTTCGAGAGCAAATAGCATAGTGCCGCCATCATACCCGACGCCGGGAGGGTGACGATCCATGCCGCCACGATATTACTTGCCACATTCCAACGGACTGCCGAGACCTTTCGGGCCGCGCCGACGCCGACTACCGAGCCGGTTACTGTATGCGTCGTGGAGACGGGTATGCCGAGGAAAGTCGCGGCAATTAGCATGATGGCCCGGCAGTTGAGGCGCAGCAGCCCTGGACCGGAGTCATCCGAGTAATCTTCGATCCCACGGTGTGCACGATGCGCCAACCTCCGACCAGCGTACCCAGCGCGATCGTCGCTTGGCAAATGAGCACTACCCAAAACGGCAC
>DASXLL010000108.1:0-8104 GCA_036496265.1 Pirellulaceae bacterium
GCCATGTTGCAACTACGGGCCGCACAACTGAGCGACGATGACCGCTGGCGCAGCAACTGGCAACGCCGCCGACCACACCGCGCCGCAAGCTCCTACCGCCTCAGCCAAGCCTGCTGACCGCGCAGGTACGGAAATGCACCCCCGTGGGAAGGCTTCTAGCCTGCCCGACCGGGGGCCGATTTCAGCAGGTCGCGGATTTCGGTGAGCAGTTTTTCGCTCGCGGTGGGCTCCGGTGGTTTGGGAGCGGCAGCCTTTTTCTTCATCACGGTGTTCATCGCTTTGACCAAGATGAAGACGCAGATCGCGACGATGAGAAAGTCGAATGAAGCTTGGATAAACTTGCCGTAATTGATCGTCGGCGGTTGAAGGTCAACGCCGCCCACGGGCATTTTTGGAAACGTGTAGGCCAGCTCGTCGAATTTGATGCCGCCGGTGAGATAGCCGATCGGCGGCGTGAGCACGTCGGTGACGAGCGAGCTGACGATCTTGCCGAACGCCCCGCCTATGATCACACCGACCGCCATATCGACCACGTTGCCCCGCATCGCAAACTCTTTGAATTCCTGGATCAAGCTCATTGCAGCACTCCCAAAGAAGTTGATTGAGAAGATTTTGATTCAGTTCGGACTCGCCGGCGCCGGCAGCGCTTGAGCCACCGCCAAAAATCCTAGAGTAAATCGCCGCTTGGAAGCCAGACGATTTTTTCTCCGACCTGTGCCTATGCGGGTCGGCTGAGTAAGTTAAAGACTCATTGCCCACGTCATCAACCGGCCAAAAATCCTCTTTTCGCTCGTCGCGCTGCGTTGCCTGCCGATTCGCCATCCACCACTGCCGACCCCTCGAATTGGTCGCTGATCCGCCGCATGCTCGGCCTCGGCTGGCGCTACCGCTGGGGCTGTTTGCGATTGCTCGTAATGCAAAGTTTGCTGCTCGGCACGGCACTCGGCGCCCTGCGGCTGGTCGGCCTGGGAATCGACCTGATTCGCTGGCACGCAAAAGCCGCGACGAAACCACCCGACTTTTTTCTCTTGAAGTACATCGCCGATTGGCCACCATTGCGGCAGGTGGCATTGATCGCGGCCCTCGTTTTGGCGATGGAGCTGCTGCGCGGGGCCTTGAATTACTGCTATGCCTTGTCGGCCGGTTATCTGATTCACACGCGGATCGTGCCGGAGCTGCGTAGCCGCGTGTACGACAAAATGCAGCGACTCTCGTTTCGGTTCTTCGACGCCAACGCGACCGGCTCGATCATCAACCGCGTCACGTCCGACGTGCAAAGCGTGCGGGCGTTCATCGACGGCGTGCTAATTCAACTCGTGCTGCTCATCGTCTCGCTGGTTTGCTACCTGGCCTATATGTCGCGGCTGCATCTGGGCCTCACGCTGGCATGCCTGGCGACAACGCCGATCATGTGGCTGGTCACGGTGGCGTTTTCGCGAGCCGTGCGCCCGCTTTACGACCGCAATCGCGATTTGGTCGATCGTGTGATCTTGCGGCTGGCGGAAAGCATCCAAGGCATTCAGGTCATCAAAGGCTTTGGCCGCGAAAAAGAGGAAATCGCCCGCTTCGCCGCTGACAACCGGGCCGTGATGGACCAGCAGCATGGGATCTTCTGGCGGGTCTCGCTGTTTGGGCCGGTGATCGGTTACATGACGCAAATCAACCTCGTGATTTTGCTCGCCTACGGCGGCTGGCTGGTGACGCAGGACCAATTGGCGCTCGGCAGCGGCTTGGTGGTGTTTGCCGGCCTCCTGCAGCAGTTTTCCAGTCAGGTCGCGAACCTGACCAATATCGCCAACAGCGTGCAGCAGAGCTTGAGCGGCGCCCGGAGGGTTTTTGAGATTTTGGATGCGCCCGTGGGGATTCAGAGTAAGCCGGAGGCGGTGCGATTTAGACAGGCGCGGGGCCGCATCGAATTCGACCATGTGTGGTTTGAGTATGTGCCCGGGCAGCCGGTGTTGAAGGACGTATCGTTTGTCATTGAGCCGGGGCAAAAGGTGGCAATTGTCGGCGCGACGGGGGCGGGGAAGACGACGCTGTTGGCCCTGCTCTGCCGATTTTACGATCCGACGCGCGGCGCGATTCGCATCGACGGCTATGATCTCCGCGACTTGGACCTCGACGATCTGCGGCGCAGCATCGGCCTCGTGTTTCAAGAGACCTTCCTCTTCAGCAACACCGTCGCCGCGAATATCGCCTTCGGCCATCCCGAAGCGACGCTGGCCCAAGTCGAACAGGCCGCGAAAATCTCTGCCTCGGATGAGTTCGTCGCGGCTCTGCCGCACGGCTACGACACGGTACTCGGCGAAGGCGGTCTTGATCTATCGGGGGGCCAGCGGCAGCGGCTGGCAATCGCGCGAGCCGTTCTGCTCGATCCGGCCATTCTGCTGCTCGACGATCCGGCGGCGGCAATCGACCCACACACCGAGCACGAAATCCTTAGTGCCATGCAGCACGCCATGCAGGGCCGAACGACGATGATCATCGGGCACCGATTGAGCACACTGCGGCAATGCGACCGCGTCCTCGTGCTGGAACAAGGCCGCGTCATCCAGCGCGGCACGCATGCGGAGTTGATGGAGGCCGAGGGGCATTACCGCCATGCGGCGCAATCGCAACTGGCGGGGGCGACATAATAAAACTAGATTAGATTGATGAAAGTGGAAGCCCACTAAGTGTTGGAGATCTGCCCGTGACTCTCGAAGCATTCCGCGAAACCCTCAACGCACAGCCTTTTCAACCATTTACTATTTACACCGCGGATGGCCGAACAATACCGGTCGTCAGCCGCGAGTTTATCATGCGCGACCCACAAGGCCGGACTGTCTACGTTCATCATCCCGACGAGGGTCTGAGTAAGATCGATTTATTGTTGGTCACCGAACTAAAAACGCATGGCATCGGTGACGCAACGAGTAAGCGTCGCCGACGGAACTAACAAGTTTATTTTTGGCGGAACTGTGTATTCCGCTGTGGCAATTTTGCGCTTACATCGTCCCGCCAAGCGATGAGTTGCTTGGAAAGCTCGGCGACTTTGTCCGATTGGTTGTCGGCCAGGTTTTGGCCCTCGCTGGGATCATCGTGCAGGTTGAAAAGTTCGCGCCGGCCATCCTCAAAATATTCGAGCAGCTTCCAGTCGCCGGCGCGAATGGCGCTGACGGGCGTCGTCGTTTCGTAGTAATGCGGGTAATGCCAATAGAACGTGTCGCGGGCAATTTTGGCCTGCGAGTTCTTGATCAGCGGCGTGAGATCGAGGCCGTCGGCAGGCAGATCGGCAGTCGGCTGCAAGCCAGCGGCTGCCAGCAACGTGAAAAATAGATCGCAAGTGTGAGCCGGTTGTGCTCGCTCGCCCGCGGCGGCGCCGGGCCAGCGCACGATGAGCGGCACACGGATGCCGCCTTCGTAAAGTGAGCCCTTGCCGGAACGGAGCGGAAAATTGTTCGTGCAAGGCGCGGCAAAGCCGCTTTTGCGATCGATGCCGATGTAGCCGCCGTTGTCGCTGGTGAACAGGACGATTGTGTTGTCCATCATGCCGCGAGCTTGCAGATGGTCGAGGACGCGGCCGACGTTTTCGTCCAGGCTCTTGACCATCGCGGCATAGCCGGTGTTTTGATGTTTCATTTCGGGCTTCAGCTTGGCCTGAAAGTGATCGACGAGATCCTTCGGTGCTTCGATGGGAGTGTGCGGCGCGTGATGGGCCAAATAAAGAAAGAACGGCTGTTTCCCCGCGCTGTCAATGAATGAAAGCGCGGCATCCGTGAGCTTGTCCGTCAAATAATCGCCCGGCTTTCCGAGCGGCAGGCCTGGTACATAGCGAAATTCCTGACCGAACCGTCCGCTACCGCGGTACGGCCAGAAGAACGAGGTCGGCGCCCCCCAGCGGGTGCCGCCGATGTTGACATCAAAGCCCTGCGTCTCCGGCGCGTGATCGCCATCGCCCAAATGCCATTTGCCAATGAGCGCCGTCGCATAGCCGGCGTCGTGCAGTCGCTCGGCGATCGTCACCTCGGCCAGTGGCAAGTCGTGCCTCGACTCTGCTTGTAGTAGCTTGCGGTTCTGCGGCCCGGTTAGCGATCCTTCCGCCCAGATCGTGATGCCAACCCGCGCCGGATGTTTTCCCGTCATCAACGCCGCCCGCGTCGGCGAGCAGACGGGCGCGGACGCATACGCTTGGCGGAAGAGAACGCTGTCTTTCGCCAGGGCATCCAATCGCGGCGTTTCGTGCAAGTCCGCGCCATAGCAGCCGAGATCGACGGCACCAAGATCGTCGGCGAGGATGACGACGATGTTGGGGCGATCCGCGGCAACAACCGATGTGGCCAAAAAGATCGCGGCGAGCAGAAACCGCAATGGGCATCGAGCAACGCGGAATAAGAACAAAGGAATGCTAGTCATCTGATCTCTATGGTCCTCCGCAATACACATTTGTAAAAGCTTGCTTTGTTCGCAAACCTTTCGACCGCGGATTTCGCAGACGACGCGGATAAGAAAAGAAAAATCCGCGCCATTCGCGTCATCCGCGGTTAATTCCTCTGCTTGGTTGCGATTTTCGGCCGGGATATTTCCTCAGCAGGTGACGTTTCTCAGGCAGCGTACTTCCCAAAAATCATCCGCCCGGCTGAAGTTTGCAGCACGCTGGTAACGTTGACCTTGACCTCTTTGCCGATATGTTCGCGGCCCCCTTCGACGACGATCATGGTTCCGTCGTCGAGATAGCCAATGCCTTGACCCATTTCTTCGCCGGGCTTGACGATGCGAACGTTGAACGATTCGCCGGGGAGGAAAACGGGCTTCAGCGAGTTGGCGATATCGTTGAGATTAATAACCGCGACGTTGTGCAGCCGGGCGACTTTGTTGAGGTTGTAATCGCCGGTGACGATCTTGCCTTCCATGTGCTTGGCGAGAAGCACGAGCTTCATATCGACGGCCTGGCCATCCATTTCGGGTAGCTCGCGGTCGTAGATTTTTAGGTCGATGTCCTGGTTGTTGCGGAGGCGATTGAGTATGTCCAGGCCGCGGCGGCCGCGGGCCCGGCGGAGCTTGTCGGCCGAGTCCGCGACGCCTTGCAGCTCACTGAGCACGAACCGCGGCATGACGAGCTGATTGTCGAGGACATTCGTTTCAACGAGGTCGGCAATGCGGCCGTCGATGACAACACTCGTGTCGAGAATGTAGGGCTTGAGACCCTTCACTTCCTTGGAAAACTCAACATAGGGGATGATGAAGCGAAAATCGTCTTTGGTTTGAATCAGCAGGCTGATGCACAGATAGCAGACGGCCATGCCGATCATCAGCGGCACCGACTGCCGGAAAATCACAGCCCAGTGCCCTTCTTCCATGCTCGGCAAGAGCGGCGTGAGCATGAGCATCAGGACGTAGGTCAGAAAAATCCCTACCACCAACCCGAAATAAACGGCCGAGATCAGCTCGATCGGCTTCTTCGGCAGCATCATGTCGATGGCGACCACGCCGCCGGCGAGCGCGATCGTCAGCAGAAATAGAATCCAGGGCAGAAAACTCAGGCCCGGCTCATTGAGAAACGTGGTGAGCAACAGCGTAGCGACACCCGCGGCCACACACGCGAAGACAACACGCAGAATCAGTAACATCAGTAGCCAGCAATCGTGCTAGAGAAAAAGCGCCCCAAGATATAACGCGACTTACTGGCCCACCGTGACCCGATATAAGTTGCCCACTATAACCTAAAACCTGAGGACTAAAAACAAAGATCTTCGACTTTGAGCTTTAGGTCTTCGCAGCGATCGAATTCCTGAAAATTGCTCGGTATTGCTGATCGCAAAACCGGTCGGTCATTCCCGCCAAATAATCGCCGGTGGCTCGCTGCACGCCCACGGCCGCGGCTCGTGTTTGGAAATGCGGCGGCAAAAGCTCCGGGTGCTGGCAATAGCGGTCGAACATTTGCTTCAGCCGGGCCTGGGCCTCGCTGCGGACCGCGATGAGGTTTTCGTGGCGATAGACGCGATCGTAGAGAAACTTCTCCAGCTCGCGTTTTTGCTCGCCCAGCTCACGAGTTCCCGTGATGCGAATGGCCGAGCGGCGGATTTCTTGGGCCGTCATATCTCCGGCGGTGACTAAAATCGCCGCCGAAGTTTCCAGCACGTCGGTCACCTGGCGGTCGATGAGTTGATGGACAACGGCTTTGCGGAGCAGATCATCGCGAAGGTCGGCATATTGACCGCGGACGCGCGAGAGTGCATCGCGAACGAGCGTGCAGGCGGCGAGCTCGTCGAGCGCGACGAGCTGCAGCTTCACTGCGTCGTCCGTGTCATGAGCGTCGTACGTCACGCTGTCAGCCGCTTCGACGACCTGCACTTCCAAGAGCGGCAACTGGCCGGTCGCGGCGTATGACGCTTCCTTGTCCGCCCGCGTGGCCTGCCCTTCCAGCACTTCGTAGGTCAAGTTGATGCCGGGATAGGCGGCGTAGCGCGATTCGAGGTCTTCGGCCAGCGTCAATGCAAATTGGTTGTGCGAAAAACCGCCATGGTTGGACAGGCATTCGTCGAGCGCATCTTCGCCGGCGTGTCCGAACGGCGGATGGCCAATGTCGTGGAACAATGCGAGGGCTTCGATCAAGTCTTCGTTCAGTCGCAACGAGCGGCCGATCGTGCGGGCGATGGATGCGACCTCGTGGGTATGCGTCAGCCGCGTGCGGTGATAATCGCCCATGTCGCCCGTAAAGACCTGCATTTTTCCGCTGAGGCGGCGAAAGGCCGACGAATGGACGATGCGATCGCGATCGCGCTGGAACGGGCCGCGATAAGGATGCTCGCTTTCGGGATGTTTGCGGCCGCGGGAATCGGCGCTGTGCATTGCGTAACGGGCGAGCAACGCGCGTTCGCGATCGGCGATGGAAAGAAGGCTGGGCGAGGGGGCATTCGACATGCCTCTATATTAACGCACGCTCAATCTGGGAGGGCGAAGCTCCTGCTGAGCCTCACCTAGACCTTCACATCTAGCCCCGTGCCATTCGGAAAGTTCTGGAAGAGCTGCTGGAAAATGTCGGTGAGGCTCAGAGTGCCCGACGAGTTGTTTTGCAAAGCGCTCAACAAGGGGCTGGCAGTTTGAGATTGCCCGCCGTTTTGCCCGTTTGGCGAGCCGCTGCCGGTAAGCTGCTGCACGAGCGTTGAGAGAGCATCTGTGGCATTGGGCCCAGACGCGAATAGGGCCAAAAGATTGTTGGTGGGCTGAGTCGATTGACCGGTTGCTGCAGTAGTCGTGGCATCGGTGCTGCCAGTGGCCGATTGCGTTGTGTTCGGGGTACCGGCGGTGGCATCGAGCGCGGCGAGCAGCGGGTCGGTCGTTTGTGAATTGCCGTCGCCATTACCGTCCGGATCGCTCGCCGAAGAAACGCCGGACGAATCGCTGGAAGCTCCGCCTGCACCGCCGGCCCCGCCTGCGTGATGGTGATGATGTCCGCCGCCGTGGTGGCCGCCAATTTGAGACGGCTCGATGCCGTTGGCCTTGAGCGTATCCTGCACGGCTGAGCGAACGGCTTTGAAAATATCTTCTGGCGAGCTGTCAGCCGGCAATTGGTTCAGCGAATTGGTGACGGCAGTTTCGATCTGGCTCCGCAGGTCGCCCAGCGGCGAAGTTTGCGAGCTGGACCCGGAGGCCGGCGTCTGCGCCGCGGCGGCATCGCCCGCGCCGGCCGTCGAATTCATGCTCGGATCGTCGCAGGCACTGCTGGCCGACGATTGAATCGCCAAATAGAGCAGCGAGGCGCTCGTGCCGGAACCTGAAATGGCAGACATAAGGAATTCCTTGGCCTGTTACCATTTCATCGACCGCGCAGGACCGAGCGACGCGGCCTGTAATGAGTTTGTAACGTGCTACCGCCAAACGCTGGCGAGGCTACGACAGCGAGCGAATGACTTGCGCAGCGCCTCCCCTCCAGCCCAGCCGCTTTTAATTACGACCGAGCTGGTTGTCGTCGGACGGGCTAAGGCAGAGCGAAAAAATAACTTTGACAATTTCTAACGGCGTGGTTTGATTGAATAGTTCCAGTCACCGTGGAATTTTGCAGGAGTGATGCGGAGGTGTTGAAGTTCCTCGTCACTGACAGCGATTCCAGTTTCGTAGCGGC
>DASXLL010000109.1:0-3418 GCA_036496265.1 Pirellulaceae bacterium
ACGTTCCTGAATGCTAAGCTGCGCCATCGCTGGGACTCCTTCTGAACGGCGTTGGTGATGCTTCGCCATTCGATAAGTCCCAGCGAGATTTTCTCCTACATCAATTCCCAGCGCGGGTGCGTTTCAGATTAGACGGTGCCTACCGAAGCCATTGCCATTGCCGAGCGAGCAATTGCAAAGTCGCCAGGCCCGTGGTTGTTCTCAACCAAGGCCTGGGCTAGGAATCCAGCGGGCAGATATACATCGCATCGGCTCCTGAAAGCCCTCCGCGTCGCCATGGCCGGGGCGGGCGTAAAGAAAGGCCGAATCCATAGCCTTCGTCATAGCTTTTGCGCGTTCGCAGCCAATCGAAACATTCCGGCCTTCAAGGTCATGAAGATCCTGGGGCACGGGAGCCTGAAAGCCGTGTTGAAATACTACCACGTCTCGCGCGAGGAACTACTCTCTTCGCTTGACGGCGTGGACTTCATCAATTTGCTGAACCCCAAAGGAAAGGAGGCGGCCTAGCAAACTTTTAACAAAGCGACCGCTATGTGTTGTTGTTTTAGTTTCTTCAATTCGTTTCAATGCAAGGAGTTAGAGATGCGCAAGACTAAGAGCGCTCGTAATCCGGGAGCAAACTTGCTCCCGGTGAAGTTCAATTGGATTGTCCGCTTGCGGTGCTCCGGGACCAGGTTCGGTCCCGGCTAATGGCGCGGTTACGCGTTATGCCAGATCGCGGTCTTCGAACAGCGTGAGGGCAAGGAGCATAGCAATAGCGCTGTAGAGGCCGCAATAAACGAGGGACCAGACGAGGTATTGCATGGGAACGGGCACCCCGGCGGCGACGCTGGCTTGAATGTTGAAGTGATCGAGGACGGGCAGGACCGTGGCGATGAGGCGGCCGAAGAAGACGACGGGCGGTAGTTGTTGCGCGACGACTTGGGATTGGACGAGTAAGGGCGTGAGGTGGCCGAGGACGTAAATCGCGAAGCTGATGAGAAAATTGGCGATGGAAGGCAGGCGCGTTGAGATGGCGACGCTGAGGGCGGCGATGACGAGCGTTTCGAGATAGGCGAGGACGATGCCGGGGACGGTTTGCACCATTTCGCGGTGGCAATCGTGCCAGGTGGGATCGTTGTTCATGGCCTGGTGATTGATCTCGTAACCACCTTCGCGGTAATCGTAGATCGGTTTGTAGGCGACGGTTACGAGCAGCAGGAGGCCGAAAATGATGGCCATCAAGCCGGTGGACCAGCCGATGCCAAAAAACTTTCCGAGGATGAAATCGCGGCGACTGACGGGTTTGGAGAGCACCGTGAGCGCCGTTTTGCCTTCAACTTCGTCGGCGACTGACGAGCTGGCGGCCCAGACGGATTGGAGGACGCAGAGGACGAGAATCAGGCTGAGGCCGGAGTCTTTGAGCTGCTTGATGTCGTCGCCGAACGTGTTGTAGGGAATGAAGACAAACACGATCAGGCCAAAAATGCCGCCGGCCATCAGAATGGCGTAGAGCGGCTGAGCGATGTCGGATTTGGCGGTGGAAAGGGCGACGGCGGCAAGCTTGGGGAACGCGGCGCGCTGCAGCAGGTAGGCGAAGAAGATGATTGCCATGCTGACGGCCATGACCGGCGCGAGCAGCATTTCGGGATTGGCGATGCGCCGCATGACGGTCAGCCGCACGGTGGCTGGGGCATTGCCGAGGTTCTTGGCATAGAGCTTGGTGACGACGGTTTGGCGGAAGGGATTGGCGCTCGCCTCCTCGCGACGCCAGATTTTGGTTTCACCGGCGGGAATGTCGAGCGCGAGAGTCGTCGCGGGGTCCGCGGTCGAGTTGAACTGGTCGGAACGCAGGCGCACGTGCTGATCGCTCGTAACCGAGAGGCGACGGATTTCGTCCCTCCGGAATTGGACGTCGATGATTTGCTCGGCGGGTTCTTCAAACGAGCCGGGCGGCACCGCTTCGAGCTTTGGCGACCACGTGGGATTGCCTTCGATAGCGATCACTGGCCAGCGAGCCAGGCTGTCGAGCAGGTCCATCGGCTTGCGGACGATGAACAGGCCGAAGACAGCGCAGCCGGCCATGACGAGCGCGGTGATCAGGAGTGGCCAGAGGACGCCTTCGCGGAGAGCGATGTCGGTTTCGGCGAGGGCCTTGCGGCTGGAGAGGATGACGATGGCCGCGGCTGTTAGCAGCGCGGCTGCCAAACAGCCGGCGTAGACCCAGGCATTGTCGAGGCTCTGAGCGGGCGCAGCTTGCGCGCCGGCTGCCGCGGCTGGTGGATTGGCCGGATGGTTGCTCGCATTTGTGTATAGGACGGCGAAGACGCCGAAGAGGGCGATGGTGAGGATGCCGATCGCGGTCCAGCGGCGGGTTGAATCATCGGCGAGTGTTCCGACACCTGGGATTCGGGACAAGAGCCAGAAAATGCCCCAGAGGGCGGCGGTTAGGATCAATCCGATGGTCGCGCCGATGCAGAGAATCCAAACCGGGGTGAGCCAGTTGACGATCGGGTCGGGTAGCTGCAGCCGGAAGCGATCGAAGAGGTCGGCGAGGAGGATGGGGGACGCGGAAAACATGGGTTTTGGCGTGTTTTTATGATCGGCGGTTCTGTGATCACCGAGGATAGCAAGTTAGCCGGCGGTGCAGGCCGGCGAAGGGCCCTCCCCGGCCTATTTTCTTGGCTAGCAGCCGGGAGTGGATACGGTGGAATTCGGGAGTTTGTTCGGTTAGGGGCCGGTTCGGTTATGGCCGTGGTGGTTGTCGTGGATGGCCGCGAAAAGCGGATGCGGCTAGTGTGATTTATCAGTTGCATTCTTTCGGGTGGTGTTGGCCGTCATGCATATGCATGGTTTTTGAAATCATGCAGGGGTACGTTTATTCCTTAAGGCATTGTTGGGTTAGTGCTTACGAAAAATAAGTGGCTGCATACGCATGCATTTTTATGCACGTTATGCATCGATTTGGCGAATGTCCTTTTTTGAGATTTTTTGGGTGGGCCGAGGGGAGGCGACGTTGGGTCTGAGAATTTCCGCCCGAATGGATTGGCGGAGTTGTAGCCGAGTTCCTTCTTCGATGGCGAAGTCCGGATTTGATCACTTGTATAGTATAACGGCGGGTGGTGATGTTCGGTTAAGTGGACCCTGGGGCTAGGATGCAACGCCACCCATTCGTCCAAATTTCAGAAAGTCCGCCTCGTTAAGCGCCTTATTTAGCTCAACCCGTTTTTCTTCGTCGCGCTGCCTCCACCGATACTCAGATGCGCCCCATCCGCACGCCAGCCCCACCACCACCATCAGCCACAGCAAGTCTCGGATCGTGAAACGCATGAGGCGGTCGGTAATGTTCGGTTAGGTTTGGCAGGTTAGGGACCAGCGCGCCGAGTTTTATATCCGCTCCAGACCAAAAACGCCCCGACGATCAAAAAGGCGAAGGGCA
>DASXLL010000110.1:0-2068 GCA_036496265.1 Pirellulaceae bacterium
GATTGTGGCGTACGAAATGAACGTACCGTCGTCCACGCCGGCCGCAGTGTAGCGACGGATCGCTGGGCCGCCACTATTGCTCGAATCGAGCACATACAGTTTACCGTCGGGACCGAAAGTCAACGCCGTCGGTATTGTGAGTCCGCCCGTTTCGGGCGGGAACAATTCTGTGAATGGTTGCGTGCCGCCGATCGATTTGAGGACCGTTGCGAAGTCGGTGTCAGCAACGTAAAGATTGCCATTTGAATCGAAGGCCACGTCTGTCGGCTGGGCCAATTCGGGAGACGTCAGCGAGGTGACCGAGTTGCCGGCGGTATCGTACTCGTGAACATTGCTTAGCGTCACATCAGCGATGTGAAGATTGCCATTGGGCGCGAAGGCCATGCCCCCGGGGCCAGGCGTATCGTGGCCGTCGTTTTGTCCCGTATAGGGAACAAACGGCCCGGAGCCAATCTGCAGGCCGGACGTCGAGTCGTAACGGTAAATTTGCGCGACGTTGCTGGATGCGGCGAATAGGTCGCCGTGAGGTCCGATCGCGATACCCGTTACCATTTGCAAAGGAATGTCGGCAATGGTTGGCGCGCCCGTGCCGGCATCGTAAGCGTGGATCACGTCCCCATCGCTCACAAACAGCGTGGCCGCTTCCACCCAACTCGGTAAAGCGCAAGATAACAAGGAAGCGATCGAGATCGTAAAAATCCGGTAGTGCCGGATAATAGAATGGAAGTTGCGGGCACCAATCATTAGACAGCTCCTGGTGAGATTCAATTGGGCGGGATAATCATGGCGGGCTGAAGTTGTCACTCCTCTATAGCCGCAATCCCGCGGACGGTCAAGCTTTTCGCATCGGACGAATGAGCCGAGACGCTCACTCGCCAAGCGGCAGATCACCACCCGTTGTGGATTCGAATCACACATGATAGGGTTTTTGATTCTCGGCCAAAAGTCGGACGGCCAGAAAGCTGGACTAAACAAATGAAGATGCGCCGTATCCGATTCGCGCTCGTCCCAACGTTACTGATAGCTTGTTCGCTCGCGTGCTATTCCGAGCAGTCAAACAAGACCGGTGAAGAGGCCAATGTGTTGCAGTATCCCGAAACTCGCCGGGTTGATCAGGTCGACGACTATCATGGCGTCAAGGTTGCCGATCCGTATCGCTGGCTCGAGGCGGATGTCCGCGAGTCGCCGGAAGTAGCCGCCTGGGTCGAGAAGCAGAACGACGTCGCACGGGCGTACCTTGATGCCATCCCGCAGCGGCCGCAGATCGCGCGTCGCCTTACCGAAATCTGGAACTACGAACGCTATTCCGCCCCGCGGCAACGTGGCGGACGCTACTTCTTCCTGAAAAACGACGGGCTGCAAAATCAGGCCGTGCTCTACGTAGCCGACAAGTTCGACGCCGACGGCCGCGTCCTGATCGATCCGAACACTTGGTCCAAGGACGGCACGATCGCGCTGGCCCATTTTGAGCCCAGCAAAGACGGTAAGCTGCTGGCCTATGCGCGGGCTGAAGCCGGCAGCGACTGGCAGACAATTTATCTGCTCGACGTCGACACCGGCAAGCTGCGGCCTGATGCCTTGAAGTGGGCGAGGTTCGGCGACCTTGACTGGAAGCTTGACGGCAGCGGCTTCTATTACTCGCGCTACCCAGAGCCGGACGCCGGCGCACAATTTCAAGCGGCGGCAAAAAACCAAATGGTATGTTTTCATCGCCTTGGCGACGACCAGTCCAAGGACACGTTGATTTATGCCCGCCCTGATGAGCCCGATCGGACGTTCGACGTTGCGCCCACAGATGATGGCCAATTCCTGGTGCTGACGATTTTTCGCGGCACCGATCCGCAAAATGAGGTCTCGGTCCGCCGCGCGGACGAGCCGCCGGCTGCCGACGTCACACAAGGCTGGACCGAGCTTCTCGGCGATTTCAAAAACCAGTTTGAATCGGTCGGCAACGTCGGGACAAAGTTTTACTTCTTAACCGATCTCGATGCGCCGACCAAACGAATTGTCAGCATGGACATGCGCAAACCGGGCCGAGAGAGCGTCAGCGAAGTCGTGCCGGCCAACG
>DASXLL010000111.1:0-4946 GCA_036496265.1 Pirellulaceae bacterium
AGCAATCAGCCCGTGGGTAATCCTGGACATCCGCGTCCTGAGCCCGGCTGTAAGAGAAGAGATGGATTTCATGACTCAGCCAGACATGGCCAGGAAGGCCCTTTTTCATGCTGGGAGCACGCGAAAGGAAGGACTGCTGACGTTGCGCGGAGTATCTGACACCCAAGTTTTTTTCAGTGACCCGGAAATTCTACAATACGTTAAGGACTGTGTCTCGACAGGGTTTTTCGATTCGGCGCGGGACAGTAATGTTTGGGCCGCTTTTTTCTCTAAACCGCGCCGTTCGCACAAATACAGAGACAGGCCGCTGCTGTGACCATGCGTTGCCTTTGATATTGTATGCGGCGTGTATTCTGCTCGGAGGTGGCACAGTATGGGGCTTTTCTCATGGCTGATCGGACCAGGATCGCTGGAACCCTTGCACAACGCCATTTTGGCTAACGATGTCGGAATGGTTCAAAAACATGTTGAAATGGGTACGGACGTCAACAAGCCCGGCGAACGGGAGGGGCCGGAACGATATCCCATTTTTTATGCCTGTCACAGCTCACCTGCGATTCTTGAGCTTCTAATCCGGGCCGGCGCAGATATCAACGTCTCCAATGGCGAAGGCAATACGCCCCTACATCTGGCTGCCGAATTCGGCCGGTTTGAAGTTGTGGCCTTATTGTTGCGCAACGGGGCAAGAGTCAACGTCAAGAACAAGACTGGACACACGCCGTTGAAGCTGGCCATGGCAAAAAGTGAGATCCAGAAGGAGCTGCGGGCGATTGGCGCTACGAGGAGTCACATGGAAGACATCGGGAAGCGACGGGTTATTGAGCTTCTTGAATCTAAGGGAGCAACACTATGATCCGCACCTAACGAATCGCTGAAACTGACCGGGGTCGTCAACTCGGTTTCGCGCCATCAAGATTTTTGAAGGCGGCCTCTGCAGATTAGCGGCACTTGGGTTGTTACCTCCGCAATTGTCTCACCAAGGTGTGCCTTTTCAGGGGTGCTTTGGACAACCACCGTTTTAGAAACGGTGCCGGATCTCGCAAAATGGGCTATTCGCAGGGAGCGTTGCCCTTGTATGTCCGTGGTGCTCACACGCTCTTCTTCGGCCGCGGCACGCGTCCCTTCCATTGCGCCGGATCGCCCGATTTCTTTTTGGCGCTTTTCCCCCGCTTGCGACCGCCCGATTCCTCGCGAATTACCGATACCGGCTTCCCAATCTGATCCTCCATCTTCGCGATCCGATCGCGGATCACGGCCGCCCGCTCAAACTCCATCGCCTCGGCCGCCGCCAGCATCTCGGCCTCGAGCTCCGCGATGTATTCCTTGGTAATGTACTGCGTCTCATCCGTGAGCCCAACTTTCGCATTTGCTTCGATATGAGCCGCCGCCTGCGACTCGATGCCCGCGAAGATCGCCTTCTTGATCGTCTCCGGCGTAATACCATGCTCCTTGTTGTACGCTTCTTGCAGCGCACGCCGCCGCGCGGTCTCGTCCATCGTCCGCTGCATCGAATTGGTGACTCTATCCGCGTACAAAATCACCTTCGCGTTCACGTTGCGCGCCGCCCGGCCGATCGTCTGCATCAGCGACGTCTCGCTCCGCAAAAACCCTTCCTTGTCTGCATCCAAAATCGCCACCAGCGAAACTTCCGGCAAATCAAGCCCTTCGCGCAACAGGTTCACGCCCACGAGGCATTCGAACTTCCCCTGCCGCAGATCGCGCAGCAGCTCCACGCGCTCGAACGCATCCAGCTCGCTGTGCAGCCATTTGCACAGCACACCTTCATCGGTGAAGTAAGCGGCAAGGTCCTCCGCCAACCGTTTCGTAAGCGCCGTCACTAGCACCCGCTCACCAACGGCGGTCCGCTCGCGAATCTGCCCGAGCAAGTGCGGCACCTGCCCACGGGCCGACACCACTTCCACCACCGGATCGAGCAGCCCCGTCGGCCGCACCACTTGCTCCACCACTTCGCCGCCCGTCTGCTCCAACTCAAACGGCCCCGGCGTCGCCGATACATACACCACCTGATTAACCCGTTCCTGCCACTCCTTAAATCGTAGCGGCCGGTTATCGAGCGCGCTCGGCAGCCGGAACCCATGCTCCACGAGCGTCACCTTCCGGCTCTGGTCGCCATTAAACATCGCGCCCACCTGCGGCACCGAAGCATGCGACTCATCCACGACCAGCAAATAATCCTTCGGAAAGAAATCAAACAACGTATACGGCGGCTCGCCCGCATTGCGGCCGCTCAGCGGCCGGCTGTAATTCTCGATCCCCGGGCAATAGCCCATCTCCATCATCATCTCGATGTCGTACCGCGTCCGCGCACTCAGCCGCTGTGCCTCGAGCAGCTTCCCCTGCGACTTGAACAACTCCAGCCGTTCGCGCAGCTCCCCGCGAATATTATCCACCGCCGCATGAATCCGCTCCTCCGGCAACACGAAGTGCTTCGCCGGGTAGATGTAGATCGACTCCAGCTTATCGATCACTTCGCCCGACGTCGGATTGATGATCGACAGCCGCTCAACCTCATCGCCCCAAAACTCCAACCGATACGCAAACTCCTCGTAGCTCGGCCACACCTCGACCGAATCGCCGCGCACGCGAAACTTGCCGCGCGACGGATCCGTATCGTTCCGGTCGTACTGGATATCGACCAGCTTCGCCAGCATAGCGTCGCGATCGAGCACATCACCAACCGTCACCCCGACCATCATCGCCTTGTAATCGGCCGGCGACCCCAACCCATAAATACAAGAAACGCTGGCCACCACAATCACATCCTGCCGGCTCACGAGCGCACTGGTCGTCGCCAGTCGCAGCCGATCGATCTCCTCGTTGATCGACGCATCCTTCTCGATATAAATATCGCGCTGCGGGATGTACGCTTCCGGCTGATAGTAGTCGTAGTAACTAATGAAATAATTCACCGAGTTGTAAGGAAAGAATTCCTTAAACTCAGAAAAGAGCTGGGCCGCGAGCGTCTTGTTGTGCGACAACACCAGCGTCGGCCGCTGCACCTGCTGGATGACATTCGCCATCGTGTAGGTCTTGCCCGACCCGGTCACCCCCATCAGCACCTGTTCCTTGCGGCCAGCCCGCAGCCCCGCGACCAATTCCTTAATCGCCTGCGGCTGATCCCCGGCCGGCTCAAACGGTGCTTTCAACTGAAATTCCATCTAGGTATCCTCGCGAGGTGAAGCGAATCTTCCATTTTACCCCCGCTGGCAACTTCCGGCGATCCGTCATTAACAGCAACCGTAGGGTGGGTCGAGCTCCGCGAGACCCACCAAGAATTACCGCAAGAATTGCCGATCGAAGCGACGCAACAACGAGACTGTCGTCGTGCCGTCGTGGTCAAAACTACAACGCCTTCCCATCCACCTTCGCATCCCCCGCCACTTCCTGCTGCCCCGGCATCGGCAACAAAAACGGCTTCAGCTTCTCAAGCGTCCGCGGCCCAATCCCGCGCACGCGCCGCAACTCATCATGATCCCGGAACGGCCCTTGCAGCGTGCGCGATTCCACAATCCGCCGCGCCATCGTCTCACCAACGTCCGGCAGCTCAGCGAGCTCCGGCCACTCCGCCTTATTAATATCAACTTGAAATTTCGCAGTAAGCGGATCGGCCCGATCGATCTGAATCAACTCCCCTCGCGGTCCACCCTGCACAACCCAATACACGCCCATCCCCACCAGCGCAAACGTCACCAGCGCCGCCACCGCAGCCTGATCCATCCGCCGCAACACCGTCCGCCGCTCGCCGTCGTCCGCCGATTGCTTTGCTTGTCGACTCTCGGCCATACTAAGCCTCACTCGCAGCTAATCGCCAACTCATAATTATGGCGTTCCCCACAGGGCGGGTCGAGTCGTCAAAATCAAACCGCGAGCCTAAGGATAAATCAAATGCGCACGCCTCTCATTCGACTGAAGTTTGTTTCGTTCGCAACTCTCTGTGTGGTGGCACTCACTTTCACTACTCCAGCACTCTCCGCCGCCGAGACCGCCACCCCGGCCCCGCCCGCCTCAAAAAAACCAGCCGAGAAGCCGGCCAAGGTCGACTACGCCGCCATCTTCAAAGCGCATTGGATCGATTTCGTGCAGAAGTTCCGCGAGCAGAACAAAAAAGGCTACCCGGAGAAGAACGTCATCCTCCTCGGTGACAGCATCACCGAAGGCTTCCACGTCGACAAGCATTTCCCCGACCGCCACGTGCTGAACCGCGGCATAGGCGCCGACATCATCGGCAACAAGCTCCCCGAATCCGACCACCGCGGCATCCTCCGCCGCATGGACGAATCGATCTTCGACACGAACCCGAGCGACGTCTTCCTCCTGATCGGCATCAACGACCTCGGCATGGGCCACAAGCCCGCCGACATCGAAGCCGGCGACCGCGAAATCCTCGCACAAATCAAGAAGCGGATGCCAGACGTCCACGTCCACATCGAGTCGCTCCTCCCCACGCGCGGCAACTACGCCAAGCACAACCCCAACGTGCTCGACGCCAACAACCGCCTCCAAAAGCTGGCCCAAGAATTCGGCTACGACTACGTCGACCTCCACTCCAAGATGAGCGACGACAAAGGCGAGTTAAAAGAAGAACTCACCAAAGACGGCCTCCACCTCGGAGCCCCCGGCGAGCCTGGCTACAAAATCTGGAAAGCCGAGATCGACCGCATCATGGGCTGGTAGCAGCCTGTCGCGTTTCGTTGGAACCCAGACGTCGAAAGTCGCACCAGGGGAACCCGCCATGTTTCATCTTCGGAGATTCGTGCTGATAACATGGTTGGCCGCCTTCCTCACTTCACGTGCCTTTGGTTGGGGCGCCTCGGGCCATTCATTCCTGACGCAGAACTCCGTGGGCCACTTGCCTGCCTCGCTGCAATCCTTCGTCAACCGCTACTTCACGACGATCAGCACCTACGCCACCAACGAGCCGCCCG
>DASXLL010000112.1:0-4648 GCA_036496265.1 Pirellulaceae bacterium
CAAAATACTCTAAATCCCGAGCCTAATTGCATTTTGCTTCCGCAGCGCAAAACCAGCGGTGCAAAACTCCCCGTCGCAAGTCGCCATTTCAGAGCAACAAACAGGCTACAACTAACTGAAGTGGTACGTCCCCGGCTTCGCAACCGCTTCGATTTCGTATGGCCCGAACTTCACTTCTTTCGGACCGCGCACGAACGTCGACTTCATCGCATCGTCCCAAGTGATCTCCTGGCCGCTGTAGCAGGCTTCGCGGGCGAGGATGCCGGTCATTGTGGACTCGGCGATTTGCTTGGCCTCATTGAGCGGCTTGCCGTCGCGGATGCTGGCGATCAGATCGGCGTGCTCGATCTGATAGGGGGCGAATCCCTTTTTGCCGTAGCGCCACGCCTCGCCGGAGTGGGGGACGATCTCGTCGGCGCAATTGCTTTTACCTTTGGTGCCGGAGACAAACTCGCTCACGTTGTCGTGAGTATGGTTGATTTGGCGGCATTGGCTGAACATGGTGACGCCGTTCGGGTACTCGAACTCGCAGGCAAAGTGGTCGAAGATGTTGCCGTGGCGCGTGCCGAGGCGGGATTGGCGGCCGCCGAGTCCGGAAACAGCCTTGATTGGGTGTGTGCCCAGCACCCAGTTCATGACGTCAAGATTGTGGACGTGCTGCTCGACGACATGGTCGCCGGAGAGCCAGTTGAAGCAGTTCCAGTTGCGGATCTGCCACTCGACGTCGCTCCAACCTGGTATGCGGTCGATGACCCAGATTTCGCCGCCGTTCCAGTAGGCTTTCGCGTAGTTGATATCGCCGACGGCGCCGTCGTGGATCCGTTTGATGGTTTCGACGTAATTGGGCGAGTGGCGACGCTGTGTGCCGGCGACGATGGCGAGACCTTTCTGCTTCGCCAATTCGCCGGAGGCGATGACCGATCTGACGCCTGGAACGTCAACAGCCGCTGGTTTTTCCATGAACACGTTTTTGCCAGCTTCGACGGCGGCCTTGAGGTGGGCCGGGCGGAAGTGGGGTGGCGTGGCGAGGATGACGTAATTGATTTCAGGAATGGCGAGCAATTTCTGGTGCGCGTCGAAGCCGAGGAATTGGCGCTCCTTAGGGATGTCGTAACCAACTTTCTTGCAATTGCCGACGCAGTTTTCCATGCGATTGTCGAAGAGGTCGGCCAGCGCGATGACCTGGATGTTTTTGTTCGTGGCTTTCGCGCCATCGGCGGCATCTTCGGTGTGGTAGGTGGTCTTGGGATAGATGACCTTGGTCGCGGCGCCGATACAGTCCATGAGTGCGCCGGTGCCTCGGCCGCCGCAGCCGATGAGGCCGATCTTGACGATGAAGTCTTCGCCATTGGCGGCGTGGACGTAGGGGGCGCGAAGCGTCGTGATCGCGGCGGCGCTGGCGACGGCGGAGGTTTGCAGGAAGCTGCGGCGGGAGACGGGTTGGCTGGTGGCGTTGCTATTTGGTTGCATGTGAACTCCGCTTAAATTTGGTGGTGTGCGTATTTTCTGCGCTTGGCGTCGGAACGTAACAGAAGACTGGTCCAAATGGGGGCTAACGGCAGTCAAGTACCAGTACTATATCTCGAAACAATACGATGCGACGACCCATCATTCGAACGAGGCTTGGGTTGTTTCGATTGTCGATTTAACCAATTTGCTTCAGGCAGAGGCCAATTTCCTCGGTCGATTCGGGGCGGACGATGCGGGTAATTTCTTTGCCGTCTTGGAGAAAGATTGCGGTAGGCCAGAGCTTTACGCGAAAGGAGCGGCCGAGGAGGCGGCCGGGGCCGTCTTCTACTTTGATGTGTTGGACTGATGGGAACTTGGCGAGCGCGGCGGCAATGTGGGGCGCAGCGGCCTGGCAGTAGCCGCACCAGGCGGTGCCGAATTCGAGGAGAATCGAACCCTCTGAGGCATCGATTTCTTCGCGCGTGGGGCCTGGGTTGAGGTAATCGTTGGGCATGGTCGGCCTCGTTCGATCCTCTCGCTTACGTGTCGGGTTTGTGAAGTGTTGCTTGCGCTGGGAACACTCGTTTTATAATATGTTCTATGGTAGCTGGTTCGATACTTGCGGAACACATTCGGCGGAATTCCACGACGCGCGGGCGGTGGGACGCTATGGCGGTGCATCGGGCTCGGGTTATGGAGCTGTTGTGCGGGGCGCGAGGTGATTCGGGAAGGACGCTGTGCGTGTTGGGGCCTGGGAATGGGAATGATATTGAGCTCAGTACACTGGCCCGCAATTTTGAAAGGGTTGCACTCGTTGACTTGGATGAGGAGGCGGTCGGGCGGGCGATGTCGCGGCTGAGTTCGGAAGAAGCGCGGCATGTGGAAGCCTACTGCCCTGTGGAATTGACGGGAGTGCTCGCGGAGCTGGAGTCGTGGCGGGCCCGTAGTTATCGGACCGATGCGGAGATTTCGGCGGTGAAGCGGACGGTGATGGCGGCGCCGCGGCCGGATGTGGGGACGTTCGATGTGGTGGCGTCGACCTGCATTTTGACGCAGCTCATCGATGCGGTTTATATGTCGTTGCCGATGAAGCACCACCGGCGCGACGAGCTATTGATGGCGGTGCGTGACCGGCATCTGGAGATGATCCTCGAAATGTTGAATCCGGATGGCGTGGGTGTGCTCGTGACGGACTTCGCCGTGGCGGGTGCGACGCAGGAGCTTTCGCCGTTAGCGGAGTTGGCGCTAACTTCATCGATGGGGGTTGCGATGAAGCGTAGCGAGTTTTTTACCGGGACGGATCCGTTTGAGATTCGCGACTTCTATAGTAGGGGATTGTGTGGACCGGGACCGACCGCACGGGATGTGGCTATTGAGGGGCCGTGGCGGTGGGAGGTCGGGGGACGGGTATTGGGGGTGTGTGCCGTGAGGTTTCGACGCACCATTTAGAATGTGAAGTTAGTGGGCGTAATCGACATGCTTACGCAGCTTCGCTGCGAAAGCATGGCACCCAATGATTGTAGGAGCGTGGATGTAGCGGATGGCGGATTAGTCTTCGATGAGGGGGCGGGCCCAGAGTGCGCGGATGTCGTCTTGCAGCATGTGAATTTCCCATTCGATGCGAACCTGGGGCGACTGCTGTGGCACTGCTTGGAGTGCCGCGAGGCGGGCTTTTGCCACGTTGATTTCCGCCTGCTCGCGACGCAGCTCGACATCGGCTACGGTGCCGGCTTGCTGCTGGTTGGCTCTGAGCGACTCGGAGTAATTTGCTTCGAGGGCGCGAATGGTGCCTTCGATCGCGGCGATCTGTGGTGAGAGCGCATTCGCGTTTTGATTGACCAAGATTTGTTTGAGTTGGTCGCGCGAGATCTGCACGCCGGATTGGAGTTCGTCCATCGTTTGTTTGGAGATGGTGCCGGCGACTCCTTTATTTTGACTCTCGGCCATCGCGAGCCGGGCTTTCGCCAATTCCAGGCTGGCTTCTGCGTAGCTTTTTTCGAGTGATTTCCAATTGGATGGCGCCTCGTCGAGGGCGGAGAGTTTTGAGAAGCAGGCGAAGGCGATGACACAGGTAGCCAGGGCGAGTGGGAGCGTGATGCGCTTTGTCATGAGATTGGCTTTCGGATTGGAAAAGCTGGACTGCGGAACAGTTACAGTTTAGGCATCGGAAAAAGCGGCGGCCAGATAGGAATCGATTTCGGCGAAGTTGGCCGCGGCGCAATGGCTATCGCGACTTGGCTTTGGCCAGCACAGCGGTGACGTTGTCTTTGCCTCCGCCGTCGAGGGCGAGTCGGATTAAGGCGTCGCAGGCGGTTTGGGGGTCGACCGAGTTGTCGAGGCACTCGGCGATCAAGGTTTCCTCGACCATGTCGGTGAGGCCGTCGGAGCAGATGAGGAGTTCGTCATCTGGTTTGAGGCGGAGGAAGTGGACGTCTGGTCGGGCGTTTTGCGATTCGTAACCGAGGCACCGGGTGAGCATATGGCTGAACTTGCCGGCGATCTCGGGAGCGACGCCGGTTGCGATGAATTCCTGTTCGATCGTGTGGTCGACCGAGACGCGACGCATCGTGCCGTCGCGCCAGAGGAAGGCGGGCGAGTCGCCGATTTGAGAGACGACCGCGAAACCACTGACGAGGTAGGCGCAGGTCCAAGTGGTGCCGCTATTGCCGAATTGCGGATTGGCTTTGTATTCCTCGACGAAGGCTTGCTGCATGAGATAGACAAATCCCTCGACGCGCTCGGCCAGTTCGGAGGAGTTCATGTCGTCGAGCTTCATAATCCAGCTGCTGGCGCGGCCGGCGATGTCCCAGGCGCTGCGGATGGCGATTTGGCTGGCGAGCGAACCACAGCCGGTGCCGCCCATACCGTCGGCGACGGCGATGGCGAATGCCTCATCGGCCGGGAGCGCGAGCTCCTCGGTGGGGACGTTGGTGAAGAGCAGCTGCTGCAGGCGCGTGCGGCGGACCACGATGTAGTGGTCCTGATTTTCAGTGCGGCGGTGGCCTTTGTGCGTCGCGGCACCGAAGTCGAAGGCGAGTTCGGTGGCCGAGTTGACGAAATACTTTGCCGCGGCGAGGGCCGGCTTGACGTCTTCCATCGTTTCGGAATCGTGAATGGACATGACCGCTCTCCTTTCCCGAGTGGGGCTTGTTGATCGCGGGCTGACACGTGTGCTGAAGAGAAGAGTGATTATACCGCG
>DASXLL010000113.1:0-24988 GCA_036496265.1 Pirellulaceae bacterium
GATGAAACTGGCCGTCGTGGGCGTTAGCGTTCCCAGCGTCGAATAGACGTACACTCCCGTGGTGGTCTCCTGCAATGCGTTGTTCTGGATCGTCGCATTGGGCGCATTGCCAATCGAGAAACCCGTGGAAGGCCCAAACACTGTGTTACCCAGGCCGCTCGCTCCGCCAATCAGCACTGAACCGCCGGTGCCTACGTCCAACAGATCCAGGCCTGAGCCCGTAAAGAAGCCATTCAAGCTATTGGCCTGAATCGTCACATTCCCCGTCACCTGACGCACCAAGACATCCGTTGCCGGTTCCGTTCCCACATGGCTGCTTGTGGAAGACAAACTATTGCCGCTGATCGTCAATGCCTGGCTCAGTGTGCTGGCCTTCACAGCCGCCACGTCGGCCGAAATCGTATTGTCCGTCAGCGATACATCCCCCTTGCGGATCGTATCCAGCCACACGCCGTAAGCCGTACCCGTGGCCATGATCGTATTGGCTTCGCCGGCTCCTGAGCCGCCGATCACCACATTGGCGGCCAGCGTGCCGCTCGTGGAGCGGACCAGAATGCCCGCTCCGCCGCCTGGAGCAGTTGCAGCGACGTTGATCGTGTTCCCCAGCGCCGTGAAATCACTCTGGCCGTTCTCATCATCCACGGCAAAGCCTTGGCCCGTGATCGTGTTGCCGTTCACGCTCACCGCGCCGGCAATTCCGCCCGCCAAGAGCACGCCGGTGTCCGTCAAAGCCAGGATGTTGTTGCCTTGACCGGTTCCCAGGCCGCCGATCGTCACCATGCCATCCACATTCATCAGCCACACGCCCCGAGCCGCCGTAATCGCATTGCCCAGCAGCGTCACGTCGCCGTGAACATTCTGGCCATGCACACCGTCCCCCGTGGGGGCCGTAATGCTGTTGTTGACGATCTGAGCTGACTTGACCCCCGCGATGTCGAGCGCATGGGCCACGCTCGTTGTGGAGATCAGATTGTCCTGAACCGTAAGGTCCGGCCCTAAACCCGTAAAATTCGGCGCAGAAGGGTTCGTCTTGATTCCGTCCTGAATCTCGAAGCCATTCACTTCCACTGTGCCGCTGGAGGCGATCGTCACGCTGCCGGTAATCGTCGCTTCCGGGCCGCGCACGAGCTGATTGGCATTGGGACCGATCAATAAGAGCGGCCGATCGATGACGGGGCTCTCGTTGTAGAGTCCCGGCCCCACATTTACCGTGGCGTTGTTCGCCGCCACGTTGATCCCGTCCTGAATCTGCCCGTGAACGGGATCGATCGGCACCAGGCTCGGCACATTCACATTGACTACCGTGGCCGTCGAGCCGGTGACTGAGTTGGTTACATCGGCACGCAGGTTGATCGTCTTGGCCTCCAGTGTTGTCAGGCCGCTCACCGTCACGACGCCGTTCACGTTCAGCACATCGCCGGCCTCGGTCCCTTCATCGATCGTCAGGTTGGTGATGCCGTGCGAGCTCTTGGCGCTATCGATCGTGACAATGTCTGTGCCCATCCCTGGCGTCGTATCGATCGTCAGCGCCCCGCCATGCACCTGGGCCGTGGCAAAGCCGATGCTGTTGCTGCTGCCGCTGAGCACCAGCGCAGCGGTCGTGTTATCCAGCAACTTGCCGTCGGCCACCTCGACCACATCGCCCGTGCCCGGCAACTGCAGGTTGAACGACCCGGCTGACACGTTGTAGTCCACCGACACGGCGCTCGTGAATGAAATCGACCTGAGCCCGCTCGGATCGGTCACCGCCAGCGAGCCGTTGCCGCTGATCGCCGCGTCCGGCGTATAAACCGTGTTCAAGGCGTCCGTCGTGTTGCCATGAATCACCAGCGTGTCCGTATCGGCGCCGCCGTTATAGACCAACCCGCCCATCGGCACCGGATTGCCCCGCACATAATCGACCGTCAGCTTGTCGTTGCCGGCCAGGCCGTCGATCGTCAGGGTCGAAGGCGGATCGATCGTGGTGGACCAGATCAAGTTGCCGTTCAGAAACACATCGACCTTGCTCGTATCCGTCGCATCCCGCTCCACCAGCCAGTCATCGCCGCCTGGTGTACCCTCCAGCGTCGTATTCGTCGGGTTCAGGGCCGTCAGCACCACATCATTGCCAGTACCGCCCTGGTAACTGATCTGGAACAGATAGCCGCCAATCGTCAGGACCGTGCCTTCCGGAACCTGGAAGAACGTCCCGCTCACGCCGCTGGCGCTTTGGTTATCGATCAGCGTCAGACGATCCGGGCCAGTCGAGTTGGGCGTATAGCCACCGACCAGCGTCGTCATCAGCGTCGCATCGCCCAGGGTTACATTCCCCGTCACCACGAAGTTGTCATAGTCGCTCGTCGCCGTGGTGCCGCCCAATTCCAGATTGAGCTCATCGCCCGCGTCCAGCGTCAGGCTGCCGTTATTGACGATCTGTCCCGGCCCATCGCCCGGCGGAGTAGAAGACGAGGGCGTTAACGTCAGATCCTTGCTGACTGTGGTCCCATTGATATCCAGCACGCTGGCCGCATTGATGTTGCCCGTGTAGCTCCCCGCTTCGATATAAATCGTGTCTCCGCTCACCGCCGCTGCCACCGCCCGCTGGATATTGGCCGTCATCGTCGCGGCTGTAAAACTGCTCGGCGTCACATACACGTTGCCGTCGTGTACGCGGATGAACCCCAGCGTGCCGTCGTCCACCGCATGCACGAGGCGGTCTTCGATCGCAAAGCCGTCGGTCGTGGTCGCCGTGCTGCCCACCACGCCGCCATACGTCACCCCCGTGCCATCGATCCGCTGGCCAGCCAAACCGTTGTTGGTCAGCACGATGTAATCCACCGCCTGACCGCTCAGCAGCAAGTTATTCAGCGTGTTTCCGGTAAGGGATGCTCCCGCACCCTCAATCTTCAATCCGATATCGCCGCCCGTCACCTGATTCCCGCTGCCCATCGTGATGGCTGTTGTCCCGCCCTGGCCACCATCCGCCTCAATCCCCGTGCCGCCCGCGGCGCTATCGATCGTATTGGCAGCAATCGCCGCGGCTGTTGTGCCTCCGGTTAGCGAATAAATGTAAATTCCCTGTGTCGTTTGAATCAGATCATTGCCCTGAACGGTTAAATTCGGCGCATCGCCAACCGAAATGCCCGTCTGCGGGCCGAACACCGTATTCCCCAGGCCGCTCGCCCCACCAACCAGCACCGACGTGCCGCTGCCCGTGCCCACGTCGAGCAGATCAACACCAGCCGAGCCAAAGCCATTCAGACTGTTGGCCTGAATCGTCACATTCCCCGCCACCTGCCGCGCCAAGACATCGGCCGCCGTGTCCGACGACAGATTGCTATTGGCTAGAACGCTCAAATTTCCGTCGAGACCATTCACCTTCACAGCCGACACTTCGGCCGCGATGTCATTGCCAGTAACCGAGACATTCCCGCCGTGCATCGAGACGTTATTGAACTGCACCGTCTCGATCGACACGCCATAGGCCGCGCCGCTGGCCCGAATGATATTCCCGTCGCCCTTAACGGCATCGCCGATGACGATGTCGCCGCCATTGGTATTCCGCGTGAGAATGCCGGCTCCATCCGCGGCCGTAATGTCGTTCCCGAGTGCCGTGAAATCGTTCAGCCCCGCCTCAAAGTCAACACCGGCCTTCTGCGAGTTGATCAGGTTCGCTTCCAGCGTCACCACGCCCGTAATGCCACCCGCCAGAACGATACCTTCCTGACCAAGCGCGAGAATGTTGTTGCCTTCACCCGTATTCAGGCCGCCGATCTTCACTTGCCCACTCACGTCCTTGAGCCACACGCCTCGATCTGCCGTGATTGCATTGCCCAACAGCGTCACGTTCCCAGCGACACCGTCGCCATGCACGCCGTCGCCGCCGGTCGATGAAACCTGATTGTTCTGAATCAGCGCCGAATTCGCGCCGGAGATGTCAATCGCATCGCCCGCGGCGTTGATGACGGTGTTTTGAATCGTCAAATCCGCGCCCGGATCGGTGATCGAGCCGTTCACCGTAATTCCATCGATCTTCACTGCGCCCGGCGTCGCAACCGAAAGGTTTCCATTGATCGTAACGTCGCTGGCCACGCCGTCGCCGACCACGGTCAGCGGCGTCGTAACATGAACGTCGCCGTTGTACGTGCCGGCCCCAAGCTGCAGCGTTCCCGTCGCGTTCAAGTTAATGTTCGGCGCGGTGAGCGTCGTCTGCCCGCTCACGCTGACCTGGCCATCGATATCGATCACATCGCCCGCATTCCCGCCCGTATCAATCGTCAAATCGACGTCGCCATGATCCGCAGCCGCCCCGGTGGCATTCAGCGTGACCGTGTCGTTCCCATCGTGCGTATTGATTTGAATCGACGCCCCGCGCACGCGCACATCTTCGAAGCCTACGCCATCCACCGTTCCCGCCACGTCGATCGCCGCCTTCGACGCATCCGTAGTGAGTGTGCTCGCGCTCAGCGTGATGTTATCCGTCGTCGCTCCCGGCAAATCCAAAACAAACGTCCCGCCCGCGACGTTGTAGTTCACCGGCTCAATCGCCGAAAACGAAATCTGGTCGCTGCCCACCGTCATTGTCCCGCTGCCGGACACATCTCCCGGCGTATAGGTCGAGACCGCGCCGAAGCCTGTGATCGTCAGCGTGTCGTTGCCGTCGCCACCGTCGTAAACCAACGACTTGCTAAAGCTGCCGAGCGTGAAATCAATCGTCAGCCCGTCGTCGCCACCCCCGAGGTTTGAAATGATCTGATTCCCGGTGACCGAATCAAACGGAATGAAAGCCAAGTGTCCATCGTTGCTCGTTGTCGCCCCGTTGATCCCCGTCACCGACAACTGCGCCGCCGCATCGCTGACAACATACTGCCGATCGACCACATCCGACTGAACCGTCAAAGCGTCCGAACCATCGCTGCCGGTGATGAGCAGGCTGCCGCCAGACGTCAAAGTCACGCCCACCTCGGGCAGAATCGGCGCTCCGTTCAGCACCACCCGGCTCTCCAACGGTTTGATGACCAGCGCCGCCGCGAACTGATCCACAAACCGCGGTCGGCGGGTGGGATTTCGTCGTCGGCGTCGGCGCAGAATATCTTTAATCCAGCGGACGAGTTTCATGCGAATTTCGCCCCAAAAGGCCATCCGGGAAGTCGGCTATCCAAGCCGTCCCATGATACCAAGGGGTTACGAAAACCGCCTGCAAATCGTCGCTATCGCCGCCTACTTCGGACGGGGGGCTGCCGGCGACGGAAGTTGCAAAACCTGTAGCGATTATGGCGAAGGCAACTAATACAACCATCAGCCTCCCGTCGATGAATCCAAACGAGACCGTCTGTAACGTTCAGAGCCAATTTAGGGGCCTTTCGCGTGCGGAATTGGAATCGGCTGAGTCTGACGCTCCCACTGGGGCTGGCCGTGGCCGCACTCTATGTCCCCCTGCGCCTTGTCTGGGCTGGCAACTCTCCGCCGACCGCCATCCAAGCCGCCCTGCGCGTCGGCCCCGGCGAAACCACACCACACTTCTTCACCGGCGACACGCAGCTATCAAGTTTTCAACGCCTGCCCGAGCCAGTTCAGCATCCGCTGCAGCCGACCGCCGTGATGGACGCGGCCTCCCCGAACGTTGAGCAGCGGCCGGTGGAACAGCCGCGGCCAGGACTTGCGCCCGCGATGATTAACGCTGTCGCGACGGTGCAAGTGCCGCCGCAACAACCGTTAGTCCAGCAACCTCTACCATCAAATGAACCGGTAGCTCGGCCACCACTCGGCAAACCAATCGCCTGGGACGGTGAGCACCAAATTGACACTCACTTTTTTCCAAATCACAGCCCGCTTCGCTTTGCGGCCTATATAGAGTCCGGCGCCCAGCCGAATGGTCCCGCGCTAGCGAATGAGGCCGCGCGGGGAATGCCTCAGCTCCGAGCTGCCGAAATCGTACCCGTGGGAACCGCTCATGTGGCGATTGCCCCGCCATCGCAACCGCAACCCTGGCCACAGCAGCAAGCGATCGTGCCTCTGCCTGAGCCGTTGCCTCAAGCAATTGGCAATCCAGTTGTTTGGGATGCCGATCAGCGCACCGATGCTCATTTTTTTCCGAACCACAACCCGACGCACTTTGCAGCCAGCTTTGAATCCGCTCGCATGCCAGATCAACTCACGCTCGGGAGCCAGGATACGCGTCTGCCTCCTCGTTTGCGCAGCGCCGAAATCCAATCCGTCGGAACTGCCCAAGTGGCCATCGCGCCCGCGCAGCCACCGCCGGCACTTGCGTTACCGCCATCACCGCTTCCGCCTCAGCGTCCGACGCCCCCAACGAATGCAAACTTTGCATCCCTGCCCATCGGGCCACCCGCCGAACGAGTCGCGGCTGTGGCGCGCCCGGTAAGCGCTGCGCCACGGGCCGGTCAGCCATCCCAGCCTCGCACGATTCAGCCCACGATTGCGCTTGCCCCGGAACTCGTCGAACCAACGTCTGCACCGCCCGAGCTCACCGCCCCGGCCGCCAAGACGGCTGCCTTCGAAAACAAACGCCTCGCTGGCCCACACTTTTCACTTGGTCCTCTGCGACTCGCTTCCCTGGAGCGGCCCACAACCAATTTGCAAGCCCCGCCGCTCAAGGAAGCTTTGGTCCAATCGGCCGCCGCTCCGAATTTGCCACCTGCCGACCTTGCAGCACCGCCGACGGCCGCAGCGCCCGCGCCCCAGGTGGTGAATTTGCCAACGCCAATCAAGCCGCAGCTTACTTCATTGGAAACACCGTCTTCTTCGCGCCTTAACCCGATTGCTCTCACTCCATTGCCTCCATTGCCTAACTCCGTTGCGCCAATCGAGCCGGAGCTAACGAGCCTGATCACCTCCGGCCGGCAACCATTCGCTCCGCTCATTCCCACCGAAGTTCTTCCGGCCGCAAGCCCGCCTCCGCTCAAGGAGCATTTCCAACTCACAGCCCTGCAGCCGTTGCCAGTCCCCGGCGTGAATCTGCAGCCCACGGAAGTCCTGCCGATTCCAAGCCCCTATAATCCGATCGCCCCCCGCGTCCCCACTGCGGTTGACGCCGAGCGGCCGATCGGCGCGGTCAGCTCCAGAATCACAAACCCCTCCGGCCGCATGCCGACGGACCTAGCCGCCGATCGCTTCCGCGGCGAATACCCGCCCTATCTGCCCCGCGACTGGGAAGACTCAATGTACTTTTGGGATGCCCCCACGATGTGCATTGGCCCGCTCCGCTATGAAGAAGTCAACCTCGAGCGCTACGGCTATTCGCATTGCCCGGCGATCCAGCCCGTCCTCTCCGGTATGAAATTCCTCGGCACGACCCTGGCGTTACCGTATAGCATCGCCGCTCGCCCATTCGGCACTTGCCAGTATCCGCTCGGCCACTACCGCCCCGGCAGCGACGTGCCCTTCCGCCACATCCGCCCCGAGCTTCGCCCCTGGCCCGCCACCGTCGAATGTATGACCATCGCCGGGCTGATCTTGCTCATTCCGTAGTAGAACACTAACCCGAAGCGTCAGCGAGGGATTTTCGCAAACTCAGGCGGTCCCTCGCTTACACTTCGGGTTGATATGTCTTGCGCACCATGAATCTCGGCCTTGCCCGGCGCGCTCCGCCGGGGCTAGCTCTATTCTTCGCCGCAGCCTGCTATCATTTCGGGCAGTTGCGCATCGGCATTCGAATTTGGGAGGCTTGGCGATGAGCGCGCGGTGGCAAAATCGGTTCTGGCTGATTGCGACATTCGTTTTGGCACTTCTCGACGTGCAAAGCGGGCGTGCGGATGAAAAGACTAAGACGCTCGATATCTATTGCGTCGACATCAGCGCGAGCGTTGGCAATGCGACGCTGATCGTCACGCCGGCGGGCGAGACAATGCTGCTCGATGCCGGGCCGCCGCGCAGCGAGACTCGCACGCTCGATGTGATTAAGCAAGCCGATGTGAAGCAGATCGATTACTTGATCAACACACATTTTTGTGCCGATCATTTCGGCGCGACGGCGGCGCTTGCCGAGCAAGTGCCCATTCGTCACTTCGTCGATCACGGCCGGAGCGCCGAATATGAGCGCGACGATGAATGGTGGAAAGCCCATCGCGGCCCGTGGTTCAAACCAGGAATGGGCAAGGACAAGGACGCGCTGTATGAGACGTATTTAAAGGCCATGGAAAAAGGCCGGCATGTTGAAGTGAAGGCGGGCGATACTGTTCCGCTCCAGGGCGCGAGCGTGCATGTTCTGTGCGCGAACGGCAAAGTGCTCAGTGAGCCCTTGCCGGGCGCGGGACAGCCGAACCCGGCTGGCGAAGGCGTTGATGCGCGAGTTGATGACGACGCCGAAGACGGCCAGTCCGTCGGTGTCCTCGTTCAGCATGGTAAATTCCGTTTTGTGTTCCTCGGCGATCTGACCTGGAACGTCGAGCATGCACTGTTTTATCCACGCAACCTGGTCGGCACGGTCGATGCCTATATCATCACGCACCACGCCCAAAGTCTGCCGAAAACGCTCGGCGATTATTATTTCGGCTTGTCAGCTTGCCCGAAGTCGGAAGTATTTGGTCTTAGTCCGCGCGTCGCGATTCTTAGCCTCGGCAGTTTTGGTCATCGCGTCGGCGGTTCCGAAGCCATGGACATGGTTCGCAGTTGTCCCAGCATCGAGGACGTGTGGCAAACCGAACTAATCCGCGAAGGCGGCGAAAAAGGCCACAATTCACCCGAGGATTTCTGCGCCAACCTCGGCGGCCGCCAGGAGCGCACGCGGTTCATCAAAATCTCCGCCCGCGAAGACGGTTCGTTCACCGTGACCAACAGCCGGAATGGTTTTTCGAAGCAGTACGCCGCCCGCGCACACTAACCCGAAGCGTAAGCGAGGGACGCAACACCAACCCGAAGCATAAGCAACACCAACCCGAAGCATAAGCCACACCAACCCGAAGCATAAGCCACACTAACCCGAAGCATAAGCCACACTAACCCGAAGCGTAAGCGAGGGACCCTTTGTGTACGGACGCGAACATGAAGCCCCGATGCCCGACCCCCTCGCCTACTTCATCACCTGGAACACCTATGGAACATGGCTTCCCGGTGACCAACGTGGTTGGGTCGACTATCGACACGGCTGGCAACTCCCAAACCCAATTCTCGAATTGGAATCCGCCGCGAGAATGACGGAGGCCGCCTGCCGGCTCGACCGCGAACAGCGAACATGCGTTGAGAATCAAATTCACGAAACTTGTCGAATAAGAGGCTGGACGCTACACGCGGTTAATTGCCGCACGAATCATCTTCACATCGTTCTAACCGCTGACCTCCATCCCGATAAGGTTCGCAGCCAAATCAAGGCTTGGTGTACACGTCGCTTGAAAGAGCTTGAGCGAGAACGAGGAGCTGCAGCGCCAATTCGCGAGAATTGGTGGGCTGAACGAGGAAGTCAGCGCTACATTAACGACGACGACAGCCTTGAGGCGGCTATTCTGTATGTCCGCGACGGCCAAGATAGACCGCGCCCATACTAAACCGAAGCGTCAGCGAGCGGTCCAACGCTAAATCAAAGCGTAAGCGAGGAATCCCATACTAACCCGAAGCATAAGCGAGGAATCCGATACTAACCCGAAGCGTGAGCGAGGGACCGACCGTATAAGAAAGTCCCTTGCTTACGCTTCGGGTTAGTGTGTCAGACCTTGACCGTTTTCCCGCTCTTCACAGCTTGCGTTTGCTCGTGACAGAGCACGATGGCGTCTCGCGCGAGGGAGCCGGCGAGGGTCGTGGAGGGCTTGCCGCTGGCCACCGATTTGACCACCTCGGGAATTTCAGCGTCGAAGGCTAACAGCATCGGATCGCCTGGCGGCATTTTCGGTTGCTCGGCTTTGCCCTTGCCGTTGACGACGGTGAGCGGCGTGATCTGGAGCGTGCCACCGGCAAGAACGGCGAGATCGAAGTAGAGCGTGGCTTTTTCGAGATGGATTTCGAAGCCGTGCGTGAACGGACGGCCTTGTTGATTGATCACCCCGCTGGCAGACGTGACGACAAGCGACGGATCGGCGAATTGGAATTGGCTGACGCAGTATTCGACGACGTCGCCGCGCATGCGACCTTGACTCGTCACGGCTGTTGGCATGCCAAATAGCAGCCGGATGAAATGTGCATCGTGAACGTGCAGATCGACGAGTGGGCCGCCTACTTTTTTCGGATCCCAAAAGTCTTTGAGCCACAGCGGATCGGAAATCACCCGTTTGAAATGGCCGCCGAGCAGCTTGCCGTATTTGCCGCTGTCGATCAGCTTGCGGGCATAGGCATATTCGGGCAAAAACGGCAGGCAGTGGCCGACGAGGACTTGCTTCTTTGCTTTTTCAGCCGCTTGCATGATTGTGTCGCACTCGGCGGCCGTTAGCCCCATCGGCTTCTCGACCAATACATGTTTCCCGGCTTTCAGCGCCGCAATCGAAGCCTCCGCGTGCAAATTCGGCGGCAGGCAGATATCGACGAGGTCGATACTTTCGTCGTTTAGCAGATCGTCGAGCGTCGTATATTTGGCAGCGCGGCGTAAATCGACCTTCTCACCTGGCGGGCCGAAGTTGCCCTTGATTCCCGTCCAGTCACCACTCAACTTCCGCTCATCGCGCGTGCAGACCGCCGCCAGCTTCACCCCTTTCGTCTTCCTGTAAGACAGGTAGTGAATCCAACCCATGAAGCCGACGCCAACGAGACCAACACGAAGCATGATGCAATCCTCAAGATGCAAAGCACGAAGCACGAAACTCGAAATCCGAAACAAATTCGAATGCTTGAAATTCAAATGCCCGAAACAACATCGTTTTTGTCATTCTGACTTTTGTGCTTTGAATTTGTTTCGTGCTTCGTGCTTCAGATTTCGACTTTCAACTACCGGTTGACTAACTTTTCAAACCGTTCGTACGCTTCATCCCACGCCGCAGGCTGCCTCGGCCGATATTCCTGAACTTCAAAGCTGGCGCGGATGATTTCGCGAGCTTGGCCGATGCTGCCGATGGCGCCTTGGGCGATGGCTTGGGTGACGATGTTGCCGATGGCGGTGGCTTCCACGGGTCCGGCGACGACGCGGCGGTTCGTGGCGTCGGCAGCCATCTGGCAGAGGAGCGCGTTTTTTGCGCCGCCGCCGACAATGTGAATCGTCTCGATGCGATTTCCGATCAGCTCTTCCAAGAAACCGAGGACCATCCGATAGCGAAGGGCGAGGCTTTCGAGCGCGGCGCGGATGACTGCGCCTTCGTTTTCGGGTGGGTCCTGGCTCGTGTAGGCGCAATAGTCGCGGATCGCGGCCGGCATGTCCTTCGGCGCGACGAAGCTCGGATGATCGGGATTAATGAGCGCCGCGTGCATCGGTGACTTGACCGCTTTGTCCATCAAGTCTTCAAAGCCGTATTCGAGTCCGGCTTCTTTCCAGACGCGGCGGCATTCCTGCACGAGCCAGAGGCCGGCGATGTTCTTGAGGAGCCGCGTCGTGCCGCCGACGCCGCCTTCGTTGGTGAAGTTCAGGTCGTAGCAGCGCTGGTTGATCACCGGCTCAGGCGTTTCGACGCCCATCAGCGACCAGGTCCCGCTGCTGATGTAGCACCAGTCCGGAGTAGGTCCCGACTGCCGGGCGGGACCTTTGCCAGAGGAGGTCCCTTCCGGCAGAAGGGACCTACCAAGCGCGGGCACAGCCGCGACCGCGCTGGCCGTGTCGTGCGTGCCGGGGACGATGACGTCGATGCTGGCCAGGCCGGTAACTTCGGCGACCGACGATTGAATTCTGCCCAGTCGCGTGCCGGGTTGGATGATGTCGCCGAGAATCTGCTTGGGGAGGCCAAACCGATTGAGCAAATCGTTCGCCCAAGTCTTGGTCTTGGGATTCAGAAACTGGGTCGTCGAGGCATTCGTCGCCTCGTTGGATTTGACGCCCGTCAGCAGCCAGTGGAACAGGTCTGGAATCATCAAAAATGACTGTGCGATATCGAGCTGCGGCGATTTGGCGAGCTTCATCGCCAGTAGTTGATAGAGCGTGTTGAACTCCATGAACTGCAGGCCGGTCGCTTGGAAAATCTCGTCGCGGGGGACGATGGCGAATGCTTTGTCGAGGATTCCTTTCGTTCGGCCGCAGCGGTAATGATGTGGAATGCCGAGGATTTCATCATTCGTATCGAGCAGGGCGAAATCGACGCCCCAGGTATCGACGCCGACGCTCGCGATCTGTCCCGGATAAAGCTTGCTCGCCGCCTTCAGGCCACGGCACACATTCTTCCATAGGCTCATCAACGGCCAGTACATATGGCCGCCCGCCTGAATGCCGCCGTTGTCGAAGCGATAGACCTCTTCCAGCGACAGCTGCTGACCATCGAATAAGCCAGCGACGACGCGGCCGCCGGAGGCGCCTAAATCAATCGCCAGAAACACCCGACTCGAATCAGCCATGCGATTTTCCTGATACGAACCCGAAACGGAAGCGAGGGACTTTAACCAATTCATCTCCCCCTGGCACAGCTATTGCACATCTGTCCACGTTCGCCTGTTCTCTGCCAATTTGGTCGTCATCATCGCTTCGGCTTTGCCCATCACTTCCCGCTCACCAACCACTCCCGAACCACTCACTAACTGCTCATGATGAGCGTTTTTGACTCCTCAAAAAAACCCCAAACTCATTCACTGCCAAGCGCTTCCGAAAATCAGCCCAACCACAGCTCATCCAAAGTGAGCGCTTCACGACTGCTCTCGAATCGGGAGCAAAAGACCTACTCCCGGGCTTGTTCGAAGTAATACACGCCGTGCTTGTTGGCGACGAGGATGTCGAGGAGGCCGTCGGAGTTCATGTCGTGGACTTCGAAGGCAGTGCCGACGCCGGAATCGGAGTCGAACAAGTGTTTGGTCCAGACGGGTTCAGAACCGCGACCACCGGTCCCGGCTTTGCGCGATAGCTCGAACCAGGCGATTTCTGGTGGTTCGTCTTCGCCGGGATCGCGGCCGTTGTGGGCGTAGTAGCGCTTGCCGGTAACGAGATCGGGGAGACCGTCGCCGTTGATGTCGGCGAGGATCAGGGCGTGGGTTTGGGCGATCGATTCGTCAATCAGATGCGTTTTCCACTCGGCGAGCGGGAGGCGTGAGCCTCCCGGTACCTCTCCACCACCATCCGTTTTGGCAGTTGTAATCTGTTCATACCACCAGATACCTCGGGCGTGAGCGGAGGAACCAACCACATCGTTGTCGCCGTCGCCATCGAAGTCATAGACGTACATGTGGGCCTGCGGCTGCAGGGCACCGCCGGCGCGTCGGCCGAAATCGGCAGGATGGAAGGTCCAAGGCTCCGACGTTATTTCTGCGACGCCTTGCCACCAGCCGCTCGGGACCACGATATCGTTAATTCCGTCCTTGTTGATGTCGCCGACGCCGAGGCCGTGATAGAAATTGACGATCTTCACGTCTCCAGGAGCGGAAATCGGTGTTTGCTTCCATTCGACGAGCGGATTGGATTGGGGCCGGGCGATGGAGAGGCGATTGGCACCGTCGCCGTAGACGAGGCCGCGTTTGCCGTCGCCATCGCCGTCGAGATAGAGCGGGCTTTCGTCGTTGGTGACGGAGACGATCATGTGCTTCTTCCACGGCTCTTTCGACGCATGACCTGGATTTTGAAACCACCAGGTGGGTTTGCCGGGAAAATCAACGACGATCAGGTCCTGTCGCCCATCGCCATCGACGTCCTCAGCCCAGTTCATGAACGTGTCGCCATACGTTTTGATGTCGAAGGAGTTGGCCTTTTCGCCGAGGACGTGCATCGTCCATTCACCACCTGGTTTACTTGGTGCTTCGTACCAAACGCTGCCGGCGGAGATGTCGAGGAGGCCGTCATTGTTGAAGTCACCCATGCCGACGCCTTCGGAACGGAAGGCGCGGTCGAGGGTGGTCTTTTTGAAGGAGACTTTAGTGGACGCGGTCGCCTTCGGCTCGCCGTTAAACGAAGCAGGCTTCGAGGCCGGATAAGGCCGGGCGGGGACAGGTGCTTGGATCAGCGTCAGCTTGAGATTCTTAAAGTGGACTTCGGTTTCGCCGCCGGAGTGGAGTTGGAGACCGATGAGACCGCGGCGGGCGGCTTCGGGATCGTCGCGATCGACGCAGAGATTGCCGTTGAGCCAGGTGCGGACGCGGCTGCCGACGGCGACGATTTCGTAGTGATTCCAGTCTCCCTTTTTGACGAATTGCTCGCCGCCTTTAGATTCGAGGAGGGCACGGCCGTGCTCTTCGTAGAGCTTGCCCCACCAGCCGGGACCGGCGTCGCATTGATAGCCACGCATGAGGCCGTTTTCGATGGGCACGCTGCGGATTTGGATGCCGGTATTGCCTTTGTCGTCTTTGAGCTTGATGTCGAGCTCTAGCTTAAAGTCGCCGATCGAGAGTTCCGTCATCAGGAACTCATTTTTCTTCAGGCCGGAAGTTTTGCCGACGATTTCGCCATTTTCGACGGACCAGAGTTTGTCGTCGCCGCGCCAGCCGGTGAGGTCTTTGCCGTTGAAGAATGAGCCGACGTTGTCGGGCGTGGCAGCGAGCGGCGACTGGGTTTCGGAGCCGAGATAGGCGACGAGGGAGCGGACTTCGAGAGGCGTCAGCGGCTTCAAGAGATCGTCAGGCATCATTGACTTGTCGCTGATTTTCGATTCTTCGATGTCGGACTTGGAAATCACGACGACCTCGTTTTGCGTGGCGAGCGAAATCGCGGCGGTGGTTTCTTCCTTGAGGATGCCGGTGACGACGCGGCCGTCGGCGCAGCGGATGATGGTGGGTTGGTATTCCTTGGCCATGACGGCCGAGGGATCGATGATATTGCTGAGCAAGTAATCGAGATTCGCGCGCTGCGAGCCCGTGATATCGGGGCCAACCTTGCCGCCGATGCCGAAGAGCGTGTGGCATTGTTGGCAGGTTTTGGCGAAGACGGCGCGGCCGAGTTCGGGGGAGAGGGGCTCGGGGCTCGGGGTTCGGGGCTGGGGGGCGGTTGTTAAAAGGCGCTTGTAGTCTTCGATTAGTTTCTTTTTCTCCTCCGGCGAACTGCGGACGAGGCCCCAGACTTGTTCGATGCGTTTGGTGAGAGGGGCGTCGTTGAGGTTACGGAGATTCGTGATGAGGTCGGCGGTGAGGTGGTTGTTGGGGACTTTGCCAGCGGCGACGGCGTCGAGGAGGGCGACGGCGTAAGTGGGGCGGGAGCAGAGCGTGGCGAGGGCATCGCGACGCTCTGTCGGCGACAAATCGCCGTAAACGCCAAGAATCGCTTGGGGAACCCGTGAATCCTCGAACGACGCAAGGCCGCGCAGCGCCTCACTGTAGGGAACGCCCTCTGCGCCGCCAGCGCTGTAGGGAACGCCCTCTGTGGCGTTCCGTCGCGCGACGATGGCTAACAGAACTGGCAACAATTCCGCAGACTGAGCACGACCCAGCGCTGTAATCGCCTGTCGGCGTTGCTGGGCCGGCGCTTTCGCATCCAGGATCGTCGCCGCCAGCGTTTTGGCGGCTTGAGCGTCGCCGAAGCCGGCGGAGAGGACTGTCGATTCGAAGCGAACGTCGTTGCTATCGGCTTTGGTGAGTTCGGCTTTGACCTGCTGCCAAGCTTTGGGCGGTTGAACGTCGCGGCGGCCTTTGAGGGATTCGGAGAGGCCGCGGAGGAACGTGAGGCGGGTGGCGTCGTCTTTGGCTTTGGAGAGGCCATCGACGAGGAGGTCGAGCGATTTGGCGGGGTCGCCCGCGCCGATGCGGCGGATCATGAATTCCTTAAGAATGGGAATTTTTTCGCCGGCGGAGAGGGCCAGGGCCAAGGCCCGCGGCGGATCGACATCGGCCAGCGGCTCCATTGCGTACCAGTACATCAGCGGGAGGTTGTGGTCGCTGGCGTCTTCGGCGTGACTCGTGAGCAACTCCAAGATGCTCCACCTCTGGTCTAAGAGAAGTGACTGCAATTGCACTGCAATTGCTAGGCGTACGCTTTGTGGAGCGGCAGTTGTCCTTGCCAGATCGCTCATGTGCCGTAGGGCGACATCAATCGTCCACCCAGCTCTTTTGTCAATCTGGTCTCGCATCATTGCGGCCAGCAAGTGGGGGCGGGGCTGGTCCTTCAGGTACATGCTGGCCAAATCGACCATGTGGGCAGGAAGCGGCGGATCAAGGTATGTCGTTCTGATGAATCTGTCTGCGTAACGATGCCGGATTGCTTTGCCCTCGTTTTCTGGCTGACCTAGATCTGCGGAGCTTTTCGCAATTTCAATATCGATTACGATCGCTTGCTTCTTTTTTGTTCCCGCTCGTTCGAGCAAAATCCGCTGCGCGTGCCGGCGGTACCATTCATTGTCATGCGTCAGCAATTTGACTAACTCCGCATCGCCCAGCTGTTGCAAATCCACCCTCACCGGCTTGGCGTTGTTGTAGCTGATGCGGTAGATGCGGCCGTTGCTGCGGTCGTGTTTGGTGACGTCTTTGAGGTGGCATTGCTGCATGTCGTACCAGTCGATGACCCAGACCTGGCCGTCGGGGCCGTAGGTCATGTAGAGCATTTGCGACCACTGGTCGCGGGCGAAGAGGAAGTCGGTCCCATGGTGAGCGACGAAGCCGCTGCCGTGGGGTTCGAGCAGATCGACGTTCATGCGGTTGCCGTGGATGTTGTTCATGAAGACGGCGCCGCGGTATTTTTCGGGCCAGGCGCCGCCTTGATAGATCATGCAGCCGGCGTGGGCGTGGCCGCCGCCGAGCGTGTCGGACTGGCGGCGGTTGCCGTCGTTCCACTGGTTGCCGGTGTAGTGGCGGTGGTCGGCGATGGTTTTGATGTCGTCGTAGGTGTAGGGGTTGAAGTGCTGGCCGGCCTGCCGCTCGTAGCGGGCGCCGGGAATGATGTGAAAGAAGTGGGGGATGACGCAGGCGGTGGCGAAGAAGTTGCCGTATTGGTCGTAGTCGAGGCCCCAGGGGTTGCTGGTGCCGTGGGCGAAGACTTCGAACTCGTGGCGGACGGGGTGATAGCGCCAGATGCCGGCGTTGAGCGGGACGCGCTTGTCGGCGGGCGTGCCCGGCTTGCCGACTTTGCTGTGTGTGAAGACGCCGTGGCAGCCGTAGAGCCAGCCGTCGGGTCCCCAGATGAAGCTGTTGAGCGTTTCGTGGGTGTCTTCGTAGCCGAAGCCGTCGAGGAGCTTTTGCGGCTCGCTGTCGGGTTTGTCGTCACCGTCTTTGTCGGGAATGAATAGCAGATACGGGGCGGCGCCGACCCAGACGCCGCCGAAGCCGAGCTCCAGGCCGCTGACGAGGTTGAGACCTTCGTAAAAGACGGTGCGCTTGTCGAGCGTGCCGTTGAGGTCGGTGTCTTCGAAGATCAGGATGCGGTCGCGGCCTTTGTCGCCCTGAGCGCGGCGCGGATATTCGTAGGCTTCAGCGATCCAGACGCGGCCGCGGTCGTCGATGGCCATCGCGATCGGCTGCTGCACATCCGGCTCCGCCGCGCCAACTTCCACCTTAAATCCCGCCGGCACCGCCATCGCCTTCGCCGCCTCCTGCGCCGATAGCCCCGCATGCGGATAAAGCGCCGTCGCTTCCGGCGTTGGCAACTCATTCGCCAGCGACTTAAACCTCGGCCGCGTGCTATGAAACCGGAAATCGTCGAAGTTAATATGCCCCCAGCCGGCCGTGCCTTGATCGACGATGCGGATGAAGACTTTCTTGCCCATGATGGGCTGCATATCGACGATCACCGGGCGCAAGTTTTCAGCATCCTTGCCGGGCACCCAATAGAAGACTTGATTGTTATCCGCCAACACGATGGCCACCCGCACCTGACGGCTGCCACCGCCGACGAGAAAGCTGGCGTAGGGGTGGGTGACGGTGAATGGTTCGCTCGTCAGCGATCCCTGCGGCTGATCTTTGAGCTTCTCGTAGCCGCCGAGCCAGTATTGGCCGGTGTGGTCGGATTTTTTCTTGTCGGAGGGGCGGAGGGTGGCGATGTCGCCTTTGACGGGTTGGCCTTCGAAGGCCTTGCCTTCGGCTTTCCAGCCTTCGAGCGTGCCGGTTTCGAAGTTGAGGTTGAGGGGCTTGCCGTTATCATCGACGGGGATGATGCCGGGGTCGCCGAGCGGTTCATTCAGCGAATTAGACGCCGGCTCTTCTTGTGCCGCAGCCGCAGAGACGAACAGAAGGCAGCCAAGGAAGCAAAGGCAGACGGGGGAGGGAGTTCGGCTCACGGCAGCGGCTTTCGCTGAAGGTTGATCGCTCACGGAATTTGCCCATTGTGAGTGAATGGGGGCGGATGTCAAATAGACTGAGTTGGGGCTTAGTCGGCCAAGTAAGGGAGGACGCTTGAGATGATTGCGAACGCGAGGAATCCAGCGATGGGGCGAGTGACGATTCAAGTTGAGTTGCGCAATCACGGCGATAGCGTCATGGCCGAACGCGGGCTGCTTCCGCTGGACAAAATTCGCAAGGTAATTGTCAGCGGTGTTGTCGATACAGGTGCCGCTCAGTTAGTCGTGCCGGGCCGCGTTGCCGACGAATTGGGGTTGGACAAGATTGGTGAAGCGACTGTCCGTTTCGCGGACAACCGCCGCCACAACCGCACCGTCGTGAAGGATGTGGGGCTGATGCTGATGGGCCGCGAAGCGACGTTCAACGCGATTGTGGAGCCGAACCGCGACGATGCTCTAATTGGCGCGATCGTCCTCGAAGCGCTCGACTTCGTGGTGGATTGCGTTGGTCAGAAACTGATTCCACGCGATCCTGACCGGATTTTTGCGGAGATTGAGTAGTACGTGTATGTGCGATGAGTTGAAGGTTTTGATGGTCGAATCGCGTTTTGTGGGGTTATAATTGCGTTATGAGCCAGGCAGCCGTTAGCGCGATCGAAATGCGACCAAATCGCTCGGGCCAGTTAAGGGCGTTTATTTCCGGAACGCGGGTCCGCGTGCAGGATGTTTACGCTCTGTCCGAATTGCAAGGCAAAACCCCCGACGAGATCGTCGCGGCGCTGCCGCATCTGAATCTGTTCCAAGTCCACTCGGCTCTTGCACATTACTTTCAACATCGGGATGAGATTTTGCGGGAGATTCGCGAGGACGATGAGTTTGTCGCCGCCATGCGGGCAAAAATGGGGCCAGGGTCACTCGCAAAGAAATTGAATTCAGCGGATTAACCAGCGTGCTCGCCTTTCATCTCGACGAGCATATGGACCATGCGATTGCGCAGGCCCTACACAGTCGTGGAATAGACTGCACCACAACCACCGATGCCGGCTTGCTTGGCGCGGCAGACGAGGAGCACATTGAATTCGCTCTCCGCGAGCCACGGGTGATTGTCACGAACGATCCTGATTTTCTCGACTTGGCCGGGAAAGGTGTTCATCATGCAGGGATTGCTTTCTCCGCGCGTGGATCGCGGTCCATCGGCCAAATTGTTCGTCATCTGTGTTTGATGAATGACTGCCTTGAGCCGGCTGAGATGGCGGGCAAGGTCGAATTCCTGTAGCGAAGATATTGCGACAGTTAATCGTAGAAACCGTCGGCGCGAAGCATTTTTCGCAGTTGTTCCACGCTCAATGCTTTCTTCGGATCGAGATGAAGCAGCAGGTGGCAGTTGGCACAAACGACGGCAAGGTCGCTTTGTTTGGTTACTGATGGAACTTTACGGACGGAAAGCTGGTCGCGGTGGTGAACCTGCAAAACTCGAACACCGCGACCTTTGAGAAGCTGTAGAAAGTTGAGATTGCAGACACAGCATTTACCTCTTGCCAGCAGCAGAGCCGCTTTACGCAATTTTTGGCTGCGCTTAGTCCTTAGCAGCACGACTTCGCTTCTTAGTCCCTCAATATCCGACAGATTTGCATAGGTTCCGATTCGCTGGTTTGATCGAGAGCTGGATTGTAGTATCGCCCCCGATTTATCGTGCGAACGATTTTGATTCTTAGAGGCAGCAGCAGTGGGCGGAAGCAACTTCATAATCCGACGAGCGTTCGCCGGATCTAGCTTCATTTTTGTAAGACGCGCGGAGGGTATGCCAAGTTTTACGAATGGCACGCCGTCCGAAAGCGACTTTACGTAGCGCGTCCACTTTACGCCGCGAAGATGCCTGTGATTCGATTCATAGCGTGACGGAAGCGCCCGTGAGCGTGCAAGTCGATAGGATGTTTCCGAGCCAACTATTCCAGCACCAACGGCACCATATTTATTTGCATAAGCGATCAGGCAATCTCCTTCCTGGATGTCGTGTAAAATCCGGTCTCCTTGATCGCCAACTGCCCCGTCGAATCCAGTAGTTATAACTCCCATCGAAATGTGACGAGCCCACCATTCTTCGCTGTATGGCTTGCCAATGTTAAACAGATAGTAGTGCATAGCGTGACCACAGTTTCGATTCTTCGCCGCTAACTACGAAGAATGATTCGTTGCCTCCGTAAATTCAAGGACATCACCGAATCGTCTGCTCATACAGTCCCTCCCCCTTCACCGAAAAGAACTGAAAGTTCAACATCCGACTGGGGTCGTACTTGATCGTCAAAAACCCACCCCGGCTGGCCGAGTACGGCCGATCAACGCCGTCATATGGCGGCGGAACGGGCTGCACATGATCGTCGTCCGTGGGCCCGCAACTGAATTCAGGGATGTTGCGGCCGTGGCGTTTGTCGATGCTGTGATATTGCCAGTGGCGGTCGCCGTTCATGAGGACGACGTTGGTGAGCTTGTTCTCGGTGAGCCAATCGAGGAAGGCCTGGCCTTCGTACCAGAAGCCGTTGAGGTTGGCCTGGTTGTCCCCTTTCATGATGCGGTCGGGGCCGATGATGGGATTGGGCGAAACGATAATGCGAAAATCGGCGTCGCTGGCCAGCAGTGTCTGCTTCAGCCACGCTTTTTGCTCGGCACCCCAGATGGTTTTCTCCGGCCCATCGGGCGCGTCGTTTGGCGAACGGAACTCGCGGTTCTCTAGCAGCCACAATTGAACGCCGCGGCCCCAGCGGAAGGTGCGATAGGGCTTCTCGCTCATCGGAAAGACCTGACCAAAGACTCGCGCCCCTTCTTCGGCGGAGAGCCAGTTCACGTCGAGCTTGCGGTTGCCTTGCGTCTCGGTGAATTTGGCTTTGGGACTGCCTTTCTTGGCGGCGTTTACCCAGACGCCCTTCATGTGCGGATCGCAGTCGTTGAACCGATAGTCGTGATCATCTTTGAGAAAGTAGCCGCTGACGTTGCGATAAAACTCCTTCATCGGCGGCAAGCCGAACATCTGCTGATAAGCCTGCCACGCCTCGGGCACATTGCGAGCGTCGCCTTGCCCGTCGTAATACACATTGTCGCCATCCGAGATGCAGAAATCGGGCTTTTGAGCCGCCATCGGGATGTACGTATCGAACCCGCGAAGGTCCTGGCACGTCGTGAGGATGAATTTGACCGCGGCGCGGTCGTTGGGCGGCGGTGCGGTAACAAAAGAATAAACTTCGGAACGTTCGCTGGCAGCGTTGGCGCTTGTGCGACATTCCACCCGATAAAAATAGCGCGTCGCCGGCTTCAGATCGCGGAGCTGAAAGTGAATTGACCAGTCCACCTTCGGGTCCGCCTGCCTCCACGGGGTTTGCACAGCGCCGGCGAGCGATTCATTCGGACCATAATCGAGGCGAGCCTCCCCCTCACGTCCCGGAATATTCCCTTTCGCGTCTTGCCCCGGCGTCGAGGTCAGGCGCACGACGACAATCGCCGTCGTGTCGGTCACTTCGCCCGCCTTGCAGCCGCTGCCGATGTAAATGTCCGCGGCTTGCCCACATTCCGCCACAACAGCAACCAGCACCACTAAGACTGCCTGCAACAAAAACCGTTTCATAAAGCGCCTGCGCCTTCGGCTACGGGTTAAACGAGAGTCAAAACGATGGAATTCGCGACGCGATTATAGCTGCTAGCACAAGCGGCGTTGAGATGCGCGACACGACCCCATCGCACAAATGTTTCCCATCGATCCTGCCGACGAAAGAACGATGCTGCGGATTGTCTTGTCACGCTTCCTGCCGCGAAAATCGCCATGACTTCACTTAAGTTCCTCGCCATCAGCATCTGCCTGGCGCTCCTCGCCGGCTGCACACAACAACAGCAGATTTCGGCCGCAGGCCAACGCTTCGTTCTCGCCGACGAACCCACCGGCGCGCTCGGCATTCTCGACTACCGCGAATCGAAGCCCGAAGCCGGCGACGTCTCGCTGATCGGCCGAGTGGGATTGGAAACTCTGAAATGGTCGAACCAATCGGCGATGTTTGTGATCACCGATCCGTCGGAAGCTCTCGATCCGGGCCAGCACGTCTGCAACGACGAGAATTGCCCGTTCTGCAAAGCCAAAGCTGCGGGTCATCCCTCGCGAGCGATCGTGATGCTGATCGGCGAAAACGGCCAGGTGCCGGCCATCGCCGCGAAGAAGCTGCTGCCGCTCGAAGAAGGACAAACGGTCGTCGTCAGCGGCCGGGCCGAGATCAATGAACAAGGCGATCTAGTCGTCCACGCAAAAGGCTTGTACGTCCGGCGATAGTAATCAAGCGATAACAGAAAATGGTGGGCACAGCCCACCCTACCAGGAGCATTCATGACCCGCAGAACATTCATTTCCGCCGCCGCCGCAGCATCCATGTTGGCTCTGACCATTTGCGCCGAGTCACCCGCCGCTTCACCGGCGGTTACTTACACGACGATCTACGTCCAAGACATGCACTGCGGCGAATGCGCCAAGACCATCGCGCGAAAGCTCTACGCGATTCCCGGCGTCGTTGAAGTTCGCGCCGACGTGGCCAAAAACATCGCCTATGTCGTTCCGCAAAAGGACAAAACGGTGCCGTCGAAGGCATGCTGGGAAGCGGTCGAATCCGCCGGCTTCCGCGTCGTCAAGCTTGACAGCCCGCAGGGTAGCTTCACGACCAAACCGCGCTAAGTCGCATTCTTTCACCCGCTCGGCAAGCAGCGAATAGCCACAAAAAACACGAAAAGGCACGGAGAGGGAGGCGACTCCATTTTCGTGCCTCTTTGTGCTTTTCGTGGCTATTTCCGTCGGTTTCCGATCCCATTTTAGCACTGCTACAACCCTGCGGCTTACCTGGATTTCTGTCTTTCCAGCTTGGATTCAGCCGCCCTCGCGACTATTCTTTGTAAGTGGTGAACTGGGCCTTCTTAGGCTAACAGCTTTGCCGCGCCAGGGCTGGCAATGTCGGAACAGGGCGCACTGTTTTTGGAGATGGCACGTATGACTTTCCTCTCGTGGAAGAACGCTTGGTGTCTCGGACTGGCTTTAGTTCTCGCCTGCGCGGCGATCGCGGCATCGCCGTCGGCGAAGAAAGATGCGGAACCGGCGAAGTCCGTCGATCTATTCGCCGGCATGGATTCTGGCGAAGTGGAGGCCATTCTGATCCAGAAGGACTCCACCGAAGGCACGCTGATGCTGAAGAACAAGTCGGGCCAGCCGTTGACGATTAAGGTTCCGGCCGCGCTCGCGGGCGTGCCGATTCTCGCCCAGCGCGGCGGTGGCGGCGGCGGCATGGCCGGCGGCATGGGCGGCGGCCGCGGCGGCGGCGGCATGCAAGGCATGGGTGGCGGGATGGGTGGTGGCATGGGCGGCATGGGCGGCGGCATGGGCGGCATGGGCGGCGGTATGGGCGGCGGAATGTTCAACGTCGCGCCCGACAAAGTGCAGAAGGTTAAGATCACCTCCGTGTGCCTCGATCACGGCCTGACCGATCCGAATGTAAAAGTGCCGTACAAGCCGATTCCAATTGATTCGTACGCGAAAGACCCGGCGATCGAGCAGCTCCTCAAGATGATGACCGCCGGCTTGATCGATCAACACTCGGCTCAAGCAGCCGCTTGGCACATTCAAAACGGTCTGAGCTGGGAAGAACTCGCCAATAAAGTCGGCTTCAAGCACATCGACGGCCGCAAGGATCCCTACTTCACCGCCGAGAGCCTGCAAAAGGCTTTCGTCGCAGCCAAGGTTGCCAAAGATCAGGCGGAGAAGGAAGGGATAGACAAGAAGTCATTGGGTGACATTCTGGCCGAGCGGCAAAAATAGGGGCCGACGGCCTTGGCCAGAAAGTAGGTCGGCGAGGCCCTTCGCCGACTAGAGCTGTCGGACCATTTTCAATAACAGATTCCTCTCAGCACTGAACGCCACTTAATGTGCGTCTAGCGCTCCTGTCCGCGGCTTTACAGGCGGCTACGCATGGGCCAAAATTGACCCATCGGTCTAAACTGAGCTTCACTGCATTCGATGTTATGGCGGCCCCGAACATGCGGGGTCGTTTTTTTGTCGGTAAAGGATTCGCCATGGATGATTATGTGCCGATGAGCCGCGAAGGGTTCAACAAGCTCAAGGCGGAAGTCGAACGGATGGATCGGGTCGAGATGCCCGCGATCGCCGAAAAAATCGCCGCCGCCCGTGCCGAAGGCGACCTCAAGGAAAACGCCGAGTATCACGCCCAGCGCGAGGCTCAGGGCCTGTTGCAAGCCAGGATCAACATGATCAAGTCCAAGCTTGCCAAGGCTCAGATCATCGATCCGTCTACGCTGCCGCGGGACCAGGTCTGCTTCGGCTCTACGGTTACGGTCAAAGACGTCGATATGGGCGACGAGGAAGAATACACGCTCGTCGGCGCCGGCGAAGAGGACTACAACAAAGGCCGCATTCTCGTGACCAGCCCGCTCGGCCAAGGCTTGCTCGGGAAAAAAATCGGCGAGAAGGCCGAGATTCCAGCGCCCAAAGGTTCCTACGAGCTCGAAGTCCTGGCGATCAATTTTGATTTTCTGGAAGGCACGTAGGTAATTCGAAATCCGAAGCACGAAGCACGAAACAAATTCAAAGCATGAAATGTCAATGACCCAAACAGGATCATGTTTGGATCATTCGTACTTGTTACATTTGTGTTTGTTTCGGATGGCACCGTCTAATCTGAAACGCACCCGCGCTGGGAATTGATGTAGGAGAAAATCTCGCTGGGACTTATCGAATGGCGAAGCATCACCAACGCCGTTCAGAAGGAGTCCCAGCG